>DASSSF010000079.1:0-48394 GCA_035708565.1 Candidatus Limnocylindria bacterium | reverse complement strand
GAGCTGGACCCCGACGCAGTGGACGAGTCCGACCTGCCGGGCGTGCGCAAGGGCCATCTTGCGCAGCTGTTCGCCGCGGCAGGCCTGGGCGAGATAGAGGACAGCGCCATCTATGCGCGGTTGCCGGTGGATGCATTCGAGGCTTGGTGGGCGCCCTTCGAGCTCGGCGTCGGCCCGGCCGGTACCTACCTCGCGAAACAGGATCCCGAACGCCGCGCGGCGATCCGCGAGCGCTGCCGGCGCATGCTCCCGGCCACCCCGTTCGTGCACGACACGCGTGCATGGGCGGTGCGCGGCGTCGTCCAGCGGTCGGCCTCGTCGTAGCGCGAACGCGCATGGCCGCGGCCCGACCCAGGTTCCTCTCTCGCTATCGATCGAGGTCTCGCGGATCCGCGCCGCCGCGGAGACGCGCCACGGCCTTGGCCGCTCCGGACGCAACTGGGAGAGCTCCGACATGTGTGTGGCGCCGAGCGCGAGGAGCCGACGCGTCTCGGCCCGTGTGCGCTGGTAGGTTCGCGCGTGCGTGGGACGATCAGGTCGCGCGCTTACCTGCTGACCCGCGCTCGCCCGGCGGGATGTTGTGGTTGAAGCGGAGCACGTTCCCGGGGTCGTAGCGATCCTTGGCTGCGCGCAGCCGAACGAAGTTCTGAGCGCCGTATGCGGCCGCGACCCGCGCGGCTGGCTCGTCGGGAGCACCGTAGTTCAGATATCCGCCGCCTGACACGGAGAGCGGCTCGATCGCCGCCGCGAACGTGCGTGCCCAGGCGATGACCTGCGCGTCGAGAGCGGGGTCGCCCCAGATCCCCAGCGCGCTGACGTTGTAGCGCGCCGCGCGGTGTCCGAACGCTGTTGCGTCCTCGCGGACGCGGCTGGCAGCGCCGTGGAGGGGCTCGAAGAGGATCGAGGAGTCCGCGGCCCCCGGCTCGCGCACGTGCGCGACGGCGTCGTCAATGAGCTCGTCGGTGAGCTCGGTCACGAAGTGGCCTTTCCAGTAATGGCGGAGCCCGAACCGCAGCTCGCCCGTGGCACGCTGCAGGGTGAGATAGGGCATGGTTCGCACGCCGTCGCGCACGGCGCGCAGAGCGCCCAGGTGCCGCGAGAGCAGCGAACGGGCGTCACGCGGCGGCTGCTGTGAGCACACGTACAAGCGGGCACCGCGGGCGTCAAGATCGATCATGCAGGTCAGTTCATCGGGCGCCACGGCCATGAGATCGCGACATCGGCGGATCAGCTCCGGCGCATCGCTGAGCGTGTAGAGCTGGACCCCACCGAAGATCGTCGTCACCTGGTGCAGCCGATAGACGAACGCCGTGACGACGCCGAAGTTCCCTCCCCCGCCGCGGAGCGCCCAGAAGAGCTCTGGCTCGGCGGTCGCCGACGCCACCAGGACGTCGCCGGCCGGCGTCACGACCTCGGCCTCAACGAGGTTGTCGATCGTCAGCCCGTACGTGCCCAGGAGGTACCCGAGACCGCCGCCCAGCGTCAGCCCGCCGACGCCGGTCGCGTCGAACGTGCCGCCCGGGAGGGCGAGGCCGTACAGCTGGCAAGCCGGATCGACATCACGCCAGGTGGCGCCCCCGCCGACACGGACCGTGCGGCTCTCCGGATCGACATGCACGGTCGACATGGGACGCAGATCGAGCGCGAGAGCGTCTTGTCCCACGCCATGACCGGCGACGCTGTGGCCGCCGCCTCGCACGGACACTGGGAGCCCCTGCGAGCGTGCGAACGCGAACGCGGTGCGCACGTCGTCGGTGTCCTCCGGCCGCACGACGACCGCGGGCCGGCGGTCTACGAGCGCGTTGAAGGTCCGTCGTGAGTCTTCGTATCGCGGATCGCCTGGTGCGGCGACGGCGCCTTTGATCGAACGTCGCAGGTCGTCGATCGCGTCGGGCGGTAGCCGCGCGTTCATCTTTCGCGCCAGAGCCTACCGAGACTCAGTCGGCGTTCAACAGGCTCCCCGGCTCACTCTGGCGTCGCCTCTCGTCTCTCCATGACCAGACCGGCTGCGAGCGCGGCGCTCCGTGCCGCGACGAGGCCATGCCAGATCGGCAGGTCGTAGCCGATCGCGAAGATCTCGGTCGGCACCAGGAGCGACAGTCCCAGGGCCCGGCCACCGCGCTGTCCCCGCCACAGTCGCCGGGCGGCCACGATCTCGAGGACGCTCGTCGCGATGAACGGGATGCCGAGGAGCGCCACTGCGCGCGGGCCGAGCTGCTCGAACGGCCCTCCGCTCAGTCCTCTCACGCCGCCCACGGTCGGCAGGCTGTCGCTGACCAGGATCCACACGAGGAAAAGTGGCATGACGAGCGTCGTCGGGATCCCGCTCGTCGCGAACAGTCCCGCCGCGATGCGGTCCATCATCGAGAGGCCACCGCGCTAGAGCGCGCCTCGAGCACGTCGCGCAGGCGTCGCACGTCCCGGTCGAACATCGCCTGAACGTTCCGCCGCAGAAGACGCTCGAATGGACGCATCGGCGCCATCAGGGTCGCCTCGTTGCTCAGCGTCAGCCTCGTACCGCCGTCCACAGCTTCGAGGCGGTAGCGCATCTGCGCCGGTGACGGTGCCATCGCCGATGCGATGTCGTAACCGAACGCCGCCGGTGGCTCGAACACCGTCACGGTCGCCCGCGTGGGGAAACTGATCCCGAGCCAGCGCCCGACGTGGTCCATCTCGGTCCCGAGGCGCACCGGGCCCGGCGTCGTCACGCGGGTCGACGCGGCTCCCTCCTGCCACCGCGGCCCGTTCTCCGGTAGCGCGATGAAGTCCCAGACCGCCCGCCGATCTGCTCCGATCAGGATGCTCGACTCGACCCGCATCGCCACCCTCCCCTTGCCGTCTGTGCGACGGAATATGACACTAGATGCCAGATGACATCAAGTGCCGACGGGACCAAGAGGTCTCTCCGCCAGCGGAAACGGGCGGCCACGGAGCAGGCGATCGTCGACGCCGCCATGAAGCTGTTCGCGCTCCGGGGCTACGCCGGGACGACCGTGGACGACATCGCCGCCGCCGCCGGTGTGGCGCGTCGGACGCTGTTCCGCTACTTCCCGACGAAGGAGGACATCCTCCTCGATCCCCGGCGGCTGGACCGCGAGGGGATGCTGGCCGGGCTGCGGGAGCGTCGCGTCGGCGAGGACGATCTCGCCCGAGTGCTGCGCGTGCTCGCGACGATGCAGGCGCGGGCCTTCGCGATGTTCCGGCCGAGCCACCAGCGCGTCCTGCATCGGCTGTCGCATCGCGAGCTGGCGGGCAGGACGCTCACCCTCATGCAGCTGAGCCGCGACGTCATCGTCGAGGGTCTCGTCCCGAGACGTGCGACGCGCGACGAAAGGCTCCGCGCTCGCGTGCTGGCTATGGCCTGCGTCGTCGCGGTGGACGCTGCCATCACGACGTGGATAGAGAGTGGCATGAAGGACGACCTGCAGAAGCTCGTCGCGCAGGCTGGCGGGCACCTTCGCGAGGGTCTCTCTCGTCGCGCTTGAGCACGCGGCGTGGCGGTGGGCGACCGACCGCCGCCCCGATGGCGTCGTCGCCTATCTGAAGGGATCAGCGCTGGGTCGCCAGGAACTCCGCGGCGAGCACCGAGGAGAGCGCGCTCATCGCGACGAGCAGGAGGATCGCGAGGACGACGGGTCCGCGCGCGATCGCGTCGCCGGGCTGACGCACCCGCCGCCATGCGACGACCGATGCCCACGCGCCGGAGATGAGAGCTCCGAGGTGCACGACGTCGCCGTACGGCGCAAGGGTCGGGCAGGGCGGTAGGCAGAAGACGATCGACGACCCGTTGAACAGGAGCGCCCAGCCGAAGGTGATGACGAATACGAGCGCCATCCAGGTCCGTTCGCCGCGCAGTGCGAGCGCGATGGCCCATCCGGCATACAGAACGCCCTCGAGTCCGAGGAAGGCCGCGGCGGTCGGCGATAGGTAGGCCCGGTCCGTGCCGAACAGGCCGACGAACCAGTCCAGGATCGCGTGCGCGAAGCTGAACGCGATCGCGCTCGCCTGCGTCCACAGGAGGACCCGGTCGCTCGCGTGCATCGACGTCACGCGATCCGGCGTGGGCACTCCACCGACGTGGCGACGAGCCTCAACGGGTGGCGCCCGCAAGCGTCGCGTTCGCTGAAGCGCCCTCGGACGCGCCGCGCCACAGCATGACGCCGAGCACGAGCGCCCAGATCGTGATCGTGACCGAGGACGCCAGGAACAGGAGCTCGCTCACCGGCTCGTCACCGTTCGCGACCATGCGCAGCGTCGCCGCGGCAGTGGAGACCGCTCCTGAGCCGATCGCCGCCCATCCGAACCACGCCGGATAGCGCCGGCTCACGCTCGTGGCCGCGCCGAAGGCGACGAAGGCCAGACCGAAGAAGATGAGCATCCCGAACGTCCACAGCGCACCGCCGAAGAGCTGGGTACCGATCGCCGACTGGAGCGCGGCGTCCGCGGAGGTCGCCGGCGACGCGAGCCAGTTCGTCGCCAGTGCCTTGCGCCCGAACCCGTCGATCGCCGTGCTCGCGCAGACGAACGTGCCTCCGACCAGTGATGCCACGTTCGCGACACGCGCGAGGGCGCTGCCCGCGGTCGCTTCGAGCACGTGCGCGAAGCCGGCGAGCCCACCCATGAGGAAGAGCACCGCGAGGACGATCGCGAGATGGATCCACACCCAGGTCCCGCTCTCCGCGATGGCGCGGTTGGCCGCCGTCACGTCCGTGTCGACGGTGTGGGGATGGAGCGCGTTGCCGATCGCGCCGACGATCGCCGCGGTGATCAGGAGAGATCCGGACATCGTCCCTGTGAAGCCCACTTCGGTCGCCCCCTCTTCCATCCATTATGCTCAGGTTACCTAAACGATCTGCTTAGGCTACCGTACCATGTCAAGCACGAGCGCACGACGTCGTCTGCCGATCGGGCAGCTCCTCGGGCGGCTTCAACGCCACTTCCGACTGGCGCTGTACCGACGCGCGCGCGAGGCGGGATACACGGACGTCCGCGAGGCGCACCTCCAGGTCTTCGGAACCATCGACTGGACGGGCACGCGGCTCACCGATCTCGCGGCGCGCGCGAACATGACGCGAGCCTCGATGGCGGAGCTCGTCGACGAGCTCGAGCGCAACGGCTACGTCGAGCGCCGCCCCGATCCTGAGGATGGGCGTGCGAAGCGGGTCTGCCTGACACGCAGGGGCCGGAAGCTGATGACGCGGGCGCTACGCGCCGTGGAGGAGATCGAGCGGGTGTACGCGTCCGCCATCGGCACCGAGCGCTTCGAGCGGATGTGCCGGTCGCTGCAAACGGTCCTCGAAGCGCAGTCGCAGGAGAGCGGAGCCGCTGGTGGGCGGTCGCCCAGGGTCCGTCCCTGACAGCGCTACGGCTCCGCGCTGCCTACGGGCCGGCCCTCGCGGGTCTACACGTATCCCTCCGGCACCGGCCCGATGACCTCCATCGAGTACCGCCGCGCGATCCCTGAGACCACCTCGTCCGCGGCGCCGGTCTTGAGCGCCACGGCGAGATCGTCGAAGTAGCCGACCATCGCCGCGGGCGTGTAGAGGTTGAGCTTCCGGCTGGGCAGCTTCCCGACGCGGAAGCCATGGCGCACGCCCCTCGGAATGAAGATGAACGACCCCGCGGGGCACGTGAGGTCGCGGCCGTCGACGAAGATGATGTACTCCCCGCTCAGCACGTAGAACGCCTCGTCGGCGTCGTGGTGGATGTGCACGGGAGGACCGAAGTTCGGAGGCTCGTCAGCCTCGAGCAGCGAGAACGCGCCGTTCGTCGTTCCGCCCGACGCCTTGACCGACATCGTGAAGCTGCCGAGATCTATCGACCTTCCTTCTCGTGGCCGAAGGACAACTGGGCCCCTGACGGTCTCGCTCACCTGTTCGCCTCCTTGACGCGAGTTGGTCCTCGTTCGAAGGACGCCTCGCGCTCACCGCATCAGAGCTCCGGGCACGCGATAGCCGAGTCGATGCAGGATGGCGGCGGTCTTCCGTCGGCCCGCTTCGTCCACGGTCGTGAAGCCGAAAGCGTTCGCCAGCCGGTTCACGAGATCGAACGCGAAGCCGATGTACAGCGCGTCGTTGATCGCGCCGCGCGAGAGACCCGCCCCGCGCGCACGCGCGACGTCCTCCGCCTGCAGCCCGCGCCCGCTCGCGCGGGCTTCGAGGAGCTCGAAGGCCGCGCGGATGCGCGCGTCCAACGCCGCGTCGCGCCATCCGTCCAGCAGCGCGACGTCGACTTCGCGTGTGAGGCCGATCGCGGCCGTCGCGGTGTGGACGCCGACGCAGAAGGGGCACTCGTTCAGGCGCGACACGAAGGCCGCGAGGAGCTCGCGCTCCGCGGGGGACCACTCGGAAGGTCCGCGAAGAAGGCCGCGCAGGAACCGGCCCCACTCGCGGCCGAAGAACCCCGGTCGGTAAAGGGAGGTCCGCGCCACGTCATCGAAGCGCACGCCGGCGATGAGCTCGAAGAGGCCGATGAGGATCAGCTTCGGCCGCGCGTGGCCGCGCTCGAGACGCGCGAGGCGCAGGCGATCGGTCACCGGTCCGTGCCGATCAGCCGACGAGCCGCGTCGAGGCGTTCGTACGACGCTCCGACCGCGGCCGCGACCGTCAGCTCGAAGATCGCGTCGTCGTCGTATCCCGCCGCGTGCAGGGCCGCGATGTCGCCGTCCGTGATCCTGTACGACTCGTCTCGCACCTTGCGGAGGAACGGTCCGAGCGCGCCGCTGCCCTCGCCGCGCAGAGCACGCTCGCGTGCGTCGCGGTCGGTCGTTCCGGGCCCGTCGAGCACGTCGCGGCGGAGCGCCTCGACACCCTCGGCGTGCGGGTCGGACGACATCGCCGCGATGGTAGTGGCGTCGCCGTCGGGGATCGAGCCCGCTTCCTGCAGGGAGGTCGGGCCATGCGAAACCTAGTGCTCAACACGTTCGTGACGCTCGACGGCGTGATGCAGGCGCCGGGCGGGCGCGACGAGGACCGCGAGGGCGGCTTCGAGCACGGTGGATGGTCGGTCACCTACTGGGACGAGCTGATGGGGGAGACGATCGTCGAGTGGACCCTGCGCGCCGGCGCGCTGCTCCTCGGACGGAAGACCTACGAGATCTTCGTCGCGCACTGGCCGAACGTCACGGACGAGGATCCGGTCGCGGCGAAGCTCAACAGCGTGCGGAAGTACGTCGCCTCGCGAACGCTCCGTGACGTGACGTGGAACAACGCGACGCTCGTCAGAGGCGATCTGGCCGATGCGGTGCGCCGGCTCAAGGCGGAGCCGGGCGACGAGATCCAGGTGCACGGGAGCGGCGAGCTCATCCAGACCCTCTTGCGGCACGGGCTCGTCGACGAGATCCGGCTCTGGGTGTTCCCGGTCGTTCTCGGCACGGGAAAGCGGCTCTTCTCGGACGGCGCCGTCCCGGGGGCACTGAAGCTCGTCTCGTCGAGGTCGTCGAGCACGGGCGTGACGATCAACACCTATGAGGCCGCCGGTGCCGTCCGGTACGGAACGTTCGAGGTGGACGCCGAAGGTCGCAGCGACGCGCTCTGGCACGAGGACCCTCCGGCGACGCGCTGACCGGTCGCGCGCGCGCGGTCGCTACGCCCGCAGGCCTCCCACGCGAGCGCGATGGCGATGACCCGCGCGACGCCGAGGATCGGTGGAATGGGCAGGTCGAAGCCCCACCAGAAGATCGCCTCTGGGACGAGCAGGATCAGCGCAAGCACGGCGCCTGACCGCTGACCCTGCCACAGCAGCCAGCCCGCAGGAACTTCCGCGATCAGCACGAGAAGGAAGAGCAGCAGCAGCGGGACGCTCGTCGCGATGCCCGCTCGCTCGAACGCGCCGCCGCCGTATGACGGGTAGCCGAGGACGAGCGGAACTCCGTGCCCGGCGAGGAGGCTGCGGACCCCAATGAGGCCCGGAATTGCGAGGCCGATCGCGTCGAACCACACCAGGATCGCCGCCAGCTGGCTCATCGAGCGAGTTAGCGGCGCGAGCGTTCGGGCGTCAAGCGACGGCTCCCTACGGCGATCCTCGCCACAGGGACACACCGATCCAGGCGAGCGCCAGGGCGAGCACGAGGCCGAAGACCGCGTTGCCCACATGACCGGCGATCGCCGGCAGGAACTCAGCGACGAAGAACACGAAGAAGAACCCGACCATCGCGCCCAGCAGCAGCACGCCCGCGCCCTGCGGGAGCACGCCGGCCGAGAGGGTGGCGATCGCCGTGAGCAGCAGGCCGACGACGAGCGCGACGCCGAGCCCGAAGAGGAGCGGATGTTCCCCGAGGGCGCTCGTCGGGTGCAGGAGTGCGCTCGCCGCGGCGACGACCAGCAGGAGGGCCCCCGCCTGTAGGAACACGTACCCGCCGAGGCCGATCCAGCCGCTCGCCTCCGCCTGCCTCGCGTAGATCGCGGGAAGGGACACGACGAGCAGCACGGCCGAGCCCAGGAGCGGCAGGCTCGCCGTGCTCGGGAGGCGACGGCCCATCGACGGATCGAGAGCCACCGGGATCATCGCCATGCCGAAGAGCACCGCTGCCGCGATCGTCGCCAGGCCCGCTGCCCGGATCGCGACGTCGCCCATCAGCTCTGGCTCGCGAGGAACTCGGCCGCGAGCACCGCGGAGAGCACGCTGAGCCCGACGAGCAAGAGGACCGCGAGGAGGACCGGTCCACGCGCGATCGCGCCGCCCGGCCGGCGCACCTGCCGCCACGCGACGACCGACGCCCAAGCGCCGGAGAGGAGCGTGCCGAGGTGCGAGATGTCGCCGTACGGCGACAGCGCCGGGCAGGGCGGCAGGCAGAACACGATCGAGGTGCCGTTGGCCAGGAACGCCCATCCGAACGAGAAGGTGAGGACGACGGCCATCCAGGTCCGCTCTCCGCGTAGCGCGAGCGGGAGCGCGACGGCCCAGGCGGCGTACAGGATGCCCTCGAGCCCGAGGAGCGCCGCGGCCGTCGGCGAGAGATACGCGCGGTCCGTGCCGAACAGGCCGACGAACCAGTCCAGGACCGCGTGCGTGAAGCTGAACGCGATCGCGGACGCCTGCGTCCACAGGAGGAGCCGGTCATTCGTTCGCATGGTCGCTTCGGCCATTCGGCGCCAGTTAGCGCGTTCCGCATCCGGCCCGCAAGTGGCCGCGCCCGTTCAGTGAAGAAAGGCCGGGATCGTTAACCCGCGAAGGCGGCGTCGGAACGCTCGCGCTCGCTGCCCGCGTCGCCGAGATACGCCCGCAGCACCGCGATGGTCTGGCGCCAGGCGACCTCGCGTGATAGCCCGCGATCCGTCGCCCCGATCCTCAGCCGGATCGCCAGGACGAGGAGATCGGCGCGAGACGACATCCCTGGGTGAAGGACCCGGCGACCCTTTCACGAAACCCGCGCGGGTCCTTGACCGCCACCTCGGTGTGCGCGACAAGTGCGACATGGATCGCGAGGACATCATCGGCTCGTACAAGCTGGCGGAGCTCGTCACGCTCACGCGCGACGGTTCACCGGTGTGCTGGCCGATGCTGCCCGGCCTCGAGCGGGGGCGGATCGTCTTCTCGACCGGCTACCTGTATCCGACGAAGGCTCGCAACGCGCAGCGCGACCCCCGCGTCGCGGTCCTGTTCTCGGATCCTTCGGCCAGCGGCCGATGCGACGACGATCCGCTGGTGCTCGTCCAGGGCCGGGCCGAGGTGCTCGATCGCGACATCCAGCGCAACACAGAGCGGTACGTCGACCAGCTCATGCGGAAGGCGACGGCCTTCCGTCTCATGTTGAGCGTGCCGTGGATCAGGCACGCGATGGCCGGATACCTCGCTCGGATCTGGATCGAGGTGGTGCCGGACCGGCAGGACGTCTGGGCGCGCGCGGACGCTCCGCCGCCCTCGCTGCGTGGGATGAGCCGTCCCGCCGCGTTCGTGCCGCGGGAGCCGATCGTCCTTCCGCCCGACGTCTTCGGCTGGCTCCCGCGCTACACGCGGCCGCCGGTGCTCGCGTACCTCGACCGCGAGGGTCGGCCCGCCGCGGTACGCGTCCAGGCGGCCGTGCGACCCGACCGGATCGACGTCTCGTGCTGCCTGCAGACGGTCGAGGGCGCGCCGGCGTGTCTCACGTATCACCGCCTCATCGGGAACTACCGGGGCAACGACGCCTTCCTCATCCGCGGCCACTTCGACGCGGCGGGCGGCCTCGTTCCGGAGAGGCTCGTCGGATACGGCGGTACGGCGGACGATCGCGAGCTCGGCTCGGTGAAGCTGCTGCGGCTGATCAAAGGATGGGGCAAGCAGCTCCCGGCGAGGCTCGCGGCACAGGGACGACCGCAGGTCGTCGCGCGTCCCTCGTCTAGGTCGAGGTAGCGCGGACCGCACTACGCCGAGCACGATGCGAGCTGGGTCAGCGGGCTGCGCACCTCACCAGGCGCACCATCAGCTCGACAGCCTGCTCGTCCTCGAGCAGCGATCCCCGTGTCAGGACGCTCCACGTCCCGAAGTCGAGCGCCAGCGCGAGCGCAGCCATGAGGTGCGAACGTCTCGCTCCGCGGACCGGCCATCCCGTGACGAGCGCGCTGCGGAGCGCGACCGGCAGCTCCGAGTAGCGACGGACGGTCTCAGGGACGTCGCGCCAGTCGATGCCGGCGTCCCGCACCCGCCGCACTAGCTCCGGCTCATCGCGGGCGGTGTTGGCGAGGAGCGACTCGTTGCGCCGGTAGTACGCGTAGAGCTGCGCGAGCGTGGCGCGCAGGCGCGCTCGCGGATCCCGGATGGCGCCGACCTTGGCGGGATCCGGTGGCGGGTCGATGGCGAGGCCATGAGCGGTACACGCGCCGAACAGCGCCAGGTCATCGGGGAAGTGCTGGTAGACCGTGTGCCGCTGCACGCCCGCACGCTCGGCGATGGCGCTGACCGTCGTCCGCGCCGGACCGAGCGTGCAGTGCAGATCGTACGCGGCCTCCACGATGCGCCGCCGGGTCTTCGCCATGCGCTCGGCGCGCGCCCTCAGCCGGAGCTTGCGGCCGGCCAAAGCCTCCTCCTTCTGGTCAGTGCACAGAGATGTTCCCTGGGTCTTGACAGCGCAGGTGGCGCGGGTAGCGTACCATAGTCACTGCACATACGTGTGCAGTGACTCAAGAACGTCGGCCCGAGGAGGTCACTGTGCGACAGCGCATCGCCGTCCCGCTGATCACGCTCGCCGTTGGGATCCCCGCGTTCCTGCTCTCGCAGGTCATCTGGCCGCCGGCGCCGGGCCACCCGACCCCATCCGGGGCGCAGCTGCCCCTGTTCATCCTCCTGTTCGTCGCTGAGGCGCTGCTGTTCGGGCTCGGAGTGGCGTTCATCGCCTTCGGATCCCCGCTGGTGCGGCAAGCAGCGGGGCGGATCGGCATGGATCCTCGGCCCGTGTACGTCGCGATCGCCTGGCAGCTCGTGTCGTGGTGGCCGCATGACAACTTCCACATGGCAACGGGGATGGACCTGAATGGCCTCCTGATGATCGAGTACGCCTTCCATGTGACGCTCATGCTGTCGGCGCTGGTGGTGGCGCGCTTCTTCTTCGCCATCCTGCGCGCGGCGGTCGTGACGCCGCCGGTCGCACAGCACGGAACAGCCACCGGTGCGGTCGCCGGCTGGCGAGGCTAGCGATCGGGATCCGCCGCCGCTGCTAGGGTGGGCGGAGCGCGAGGAGGACGAGGCGTATTCGCCCGCGCGACCTGTGAGGTGACGGCCTGATATGGCTCAGAAGAAGGCGACGAAGAAAGGCACGCAGAGGTCCGGCAAGAGCACGGCGACGAAGGGCAAGGCGCTGACGGCGGAGGAGCGAGCCGCGCTGCGAGAGACGATCCAGGAGCGGAAGGCGGAGGCTCGCGGCGCGAACGACGAGAAGGCGGTCCTCGCGAAGATCGCGGAGATGGCGGAACCGGACCGCGGCATGGCCAAGCGCGTCCACGAGATCGTCAAGGCCAGCGCGCCGTCCCTCTCGCCGAAGACCTGGTACGGGATGCCCGCGTATGCCAAGGACGGCAAGGTCGTGTGCTTCTTCCAGAGCGCGCAGAAGTTCGACGCGAGGTACGCGACGCTCGGCTTCAGCGACACGGCGAACCTGGACGAGGGCGCCTTCTGGCCGACCTCGTTCGCGATCACGGAGCTGACCCCCGCCGCGGAGGCGAAGATCGCCGCGCTCGTGAAGAGAGCGGTGAGCTGAGGGGTCGGGCTACGCGGTGATCACGACCTTCGCGCGCGCCTGACCCGTGCCGACGTAGCGCACCGCCTCGCGAGCCTCGGAGAGCGGATACGTCCGATCGATCACCGGGCGCAGCTTGCCTGCCGCGATCAGGTCGCGCAGGTACGCGAGGTCGTCGAGGCCCGTCCGCGCCACGAAGAACTTCACCCGCTGCTTCAGGACCCGCGCGCGCAGCACCATTCCCAGGATCCGCGAGAAGATCCCGATCCAGCCGCCGCTCTTCGCCGCGCCGACGAGCACGTAGACGCCGCCCGGGCCGAGGACGCGGCGCAGGCTTGACACGGACCGCGTCGCGGCGACGTCGAGGACCGCGTCGTACCGCTCGGGCCGGCGCGTGACGTCCTCCTTCGTGTGGTCGATGACCTCGTCCGCGCCCAGCGAGGATGCGACATCGACGTTGCGCGGACCCGTCACCGCGGTGACGTGCGCGCCGAGCGCCTTCGCGATCTGCACCGCGAACGTGCCCACGCCGCCGCCGGCGCCGTAGATGAGCACGCGCTGCCCCGGCTGGACCTGCGCGTGGTCGCGAAGGCCCTGGAGCGCGGTCCTGCCCGCGACCCCGAGCGCGGCGGCCTGCTCGAACGGGAGCTCGCGGGGCTTGAGGAGGAGCCGGTCCTCTCGCGCCCGGACGAGCTCGGCGAACGCGGCCGGCGCGCCGCCGAAGACCTCGTCGCCGGGCTTGAAGCGCGTCACGTCCGGGCCGACGGCTTCGACCGTGCCCGCGAGGTCGACGCCTCGGACCGGCTCGTCCTTCTGACGCGAGAGCTTCGAGATGACCTCCAGGAGCAGCCCGCTGTGCGTGGTGTGCCAGTCCAGCGCGTTGACCGACGCCGCGCGCATGCGCACGAGCACGCGGCCGGGCGCGAGCTCCGGGACCGCGACGTCCCGCAGGTGCAGGACGTCCGCGGAGCCGCGGCCCTCCTGCACGAGCGCCTTCATCGTCCCGCGGGCGCCGGCCCTCTGGTCCACCTCTGTCTCCGTCGTAGCGCTCATCACCCGGACCTCCGTTCTCGACCGTAGCGTCGCGCCGACTTGTGAGGGTCCTGTGAAGGCCGCGGGGAGCTCTGGTGCGGCCGGCGGCCTCCGGCGCTTGCCCGGTAGCCCATGCTGTGCGCGACAGTGGACCGGGGGAAGTGGCGCGACCGCGGCTGCCTCGGCTGCGGGTCGGGGTGCGGCGGGTTCCTGCTCGTGCTGCTCCTCGGCGGCGCGCTCAGCGTGTTCAACGCGGCGTTCGGGATAGGCGTCTCCGTGGGCGTCCCGTTCATGCAGAGCAACATCACCGCGGCCGGGTCGATCGGCGCGAAGGACAAGGTGCGGGACGCGCTCCCCGCCTACACGCGCGAGCGGCTCGGCGGCAACCAGAACTTCTTCAACAACTCGACCACGCTCACGATCGGACCGGCCGAGGGCGCGGGCGTCTTCATCGTCGGAAAGCAGGACGGCGCGCCGGCGATCGACCTCTACATCGCGGTCCGCTGACGTAAGAGCGGCCGTCAGAGCGGCTCGAACCTCGCCGTGAAGTGCCTGAGCTGCGGCGGCTCCGACACGATGCGGTAGCCGCGGAGCTCGGGCGCGCGGCGCGCGACCTCGAGCACGACCTCGATCACGTAGTCGACGTGGCTCTGCGTGTACGTCCGCCGCGGGATCGCCATCCGCACGAGGTCCATCGCGGCGGGGGCCTCCGATCCGTCCGGACGGCGCCCGAACATCACCGTGCCGATCTCGACGCTCCTGATCCCGCCCGCCTCGTAGAGCGCGACCGCGAGCGACTGGCCGGGGTACGCGAGCGGAGGCACGTGCGGGAGCAGTTCGCGCGCGTCGATGTACACCGCGTGCCCGCCGGCCGGCTTCACGATCGGCACGCCGCCCCTGTCGAGAGCGTCCGCGAGGTACTCGGTGGAGCGGATGCGGTAGCGGAGGTAGTGCTCGTCGACGACCTCCTCGAGCCCCTGCGCGATCGCCTCGAGGTCGCGCCCGGCGAGGCCGCCGTACGTCGGGAATCCCTCGGTGAGGATGAGCAGGTTGCGGCAGCGCTCCGCGAGCGCGTCGTCGTTCATCGCGAGCCAGCCGCCGATGTTCGCGAGGCCGTCCTTCTTCGCGCTCATCGTCATGCCGTCGGCCAGGGCGGCCATCTCGCGGACGATGTCGGGGATCGAGCGCTCCGCGTAGCCGGGCTCCCGGCACTTGATGAACCACGCGTTCTCGGCGAAGCGGCAGGCGTCCAGGAAGAGCGGGACGCGGTGGCGGTCGCAGACCGCGCGCACGGCCCGCAGGTTCTCGAGCGAGACGGGCTGACCCCCGCCGGAGTTGTTCGTGATCGTGACGAACACGACGGGCACGTCCTTCGCGCGCCGCGCGAGCAGGTCGTCGAGCGCGTCGACGTCCATGTTCCCCTTGAACGGATGGAGCGCGCGGGGCCGGCGGCCCTCGGGGATGACGAGGTCCACGGCCTCGGCGCCGGTGGCCTCCACGTTCGCCCGCGTGGTGTCGAAGTGGGTGTTGTTCGGGACGACCTTCCCCGGCCCGGCGATCGTCGAGAAGAGGATCCGCTCCGCGGCGCGGCCCTGGTGCGTCGGGATGACGTGGCGGAATGGCCACAGCGCCTGGACGGATCCGAGGAAGCGGAACCACGACGGTGAGCCCGCGTAGCTCTCGTCGCCGTGCTGCACCGCGGCCCACTGGTCGCGCGACATCGCGCCCGTGCCGGAATCGGTGAGGAGGTCGATGAGCACGTCGTCCGCGTGGAGGTCGAAGAGGTTGTAGCCGGCCCGGCGGATCTTCTCGCGGCGCTCGTCCTCCGTCGTCATGCGGAGCGGCTCGACCGAGTGGATCCGGAACGGCTCGATGATCGTGCGGAACGCGTACGGCACGGGTCCCGAGGATACGGGGCCGCCGATCGCTCCGGCCTACGCCGACTGCGATCCGACGCCGCGAGTACGGCTCGTGACCTGGGGGAGGAGGTCGCAGGACACGCACAGCGGTGGCCCCGCGACGAGCGCGGTCGCGAGCTACGCCACGGTGGTAGCGCTCGTCGCGCTCGCGGCGGTCGGCTGCTCTCCGCAGCCTTCGGCGGCGGCTGGTGCTACTAGACCGCTAGCGCGTTCTCGTAGCCGGCGTCGCCGACCGCGTGCCGGAGCGGCTCGTCAAGGCGCGGACGGCCAACGCTCCGGACCCGCGGTGCCGTGAACGGCGTGGCGCTCCGAGGTCGTTGACGAGGGCGACGGCATCCCCGTGGTGTTCGCGCACGGGGCCACTCCGACGTGCGGTACTGGGCGCCGCAGCGTCGCGTCTTGCGGCGCGCTACCGCTTCATCGCCTACAGCCAGCGCGGACATGGGAGCAGCGATCGGCTACCGGACCGCTCGGCGGAGGCGCACGTCGCCGACCTGCTCGCGCTCGTGCGCCGGATCGGGGCGGGTCCCGTCCATCTCGTGGGGTTCTCGCGGAACACCGCGCTTCGCGCGGCCATGCGCGCGCCGGAGCTCTTCCGGACCCTCACGCTCGTCGAGCCGACGCGGCGCCTAGCGGTCCGCGCCCGCTCCCATCGCGTCGCGGTCCTCGAAGCGGATCGTGAGCATCGCGCTGCAGCGGCCGCAGCGCATCGTCGCGAGCCGCGCCTCCGCGCCGCCGAGGCCGCGCACGAACGTGGGCTGGTCCTGCGGCCCGATGGGCCGCCGGCAGCTCGGGCAGCGGGCTTCGGACCGCTCGAACGCCTCTCGCGTGGTGGTCACATCGCCGAACTCGGCGCGCCTGCGTCGACCCACGGCGGAACTCCGATCCAGAAGAAGCGACGGGCGTCGCTCTCTCGATCGACCATAGCACGCGCGCGCATCCTTACCATGGCTCCGTGGTCCGGCCTGAGGACTTCCCGGATCCCGCGGTCGACGCCGAGCGCCGCCCCGGAGAGGGCATCGCCGTGCTCGCCGGCGGGTGCTTCTGGTGCGTCGAGGCGGTGTACGCGCAGCTCGACGGCGTCACGAAGGTGACCTCCGGCTACGCCGGCGGGACCGCGGACACGGCCGACTACGAGACCGTGTGCAGCGGACGGACCGGTCACGCCGAGGTCGTCGAGGTCCGCCACGACCTGAGCCGGATCACGTTCGGGCAGCTGCTCAAGGTGTTCTTCGGGGTCGCGCACGACCCCACCACGCGGGACCGCCAGGGTCCGGACGTCGGCCGGCAGTACCGGTCGGCGATCTTCTACGGCGACGAGGAGCAGCGCCGCATCGCGCAGGCTTACATCGGGCAGCTCGAGCGCGCGCGCCTCTTCGGCTCACCGATCGTCACGGAGGTCGCGCCGCTCGAGCGGTTCTACGAGGCCGAGCCTCACCACCAGGGCTACGCGGCGCGGAACCCGCTCCAGCCCTACATCCTCTTCAACGCGCGCCCGAAGGTGCAGAAGGTCCGCGCCGCGTACCCGGACCGCGTCCGGTCCTAGCCGCCCTTGCCCTGCGGGCGCGGGCTCGGCGCGCTCTCGGGATGACCCCTCGTCCTGCCGGACGCGTGGCCGCCGACCTCGGGATCGCCGGCGCGCGGCCGGCTCTCCGGCGAGACGTCGCGCGGCAGGTCCTCCTCGCTCGCGGTCCCCTCCTCGAGCACCCGCTGCTGCTTCGGATCGATCATCGACGCACCTCCGCGGTCACGACGCGCACGATCGATGCTCGCGCACTGCTCTTGCTGCGGACCGGCGCGGCCGGGAAGGAGGTGCGACCTGCCGCCACGCGGCGTGAAGAGCCCGAAGCGCAGGCGCCAGTACGAGAAGATCAAGGCGAGCGTCAAGCGGCGCGGAGGCAGCACGCGGACGGCGAAGCGGATCGCGGCCGCCACCACGAACAAGACCCGGCGCCGCAAGGGCGAGGCGAAGGGATCGCGCTCCCGCAAGAAGAGCTGACGGCGGACGTCGCCTGAAGGCCTGCGCGTTCTGCGCGATCGCGCGCGGCGAGGAGGCCGGCCACGTCGTCCTCGAGACGGACGGCGTCGTCGCGTTCCTCGACCGCGCGCCGCTCGTCCCCGGTCACACGCTCGTTGTCACCCGCGAGCATCACGCGACGTTCGACGACGTTCCGCTCGAGCTCCTCGCGCCGCTCCTCGCCGCCGCGCAGCGGCTGTCCGTCGCGATGCGGCGCGGCCTCGGAGCCGACGGCTCGTTCACGGCGATCAACACGCGCGTGAGCCAGAGCGTCGCGCACGTCCACCTGCACGTGGTCCCGCGCCGCGAGGGCGACGGCCTGTTCCGCGCGGGGATGGTGTGGATCCGCAAGCGGTACCCGGCCGGCGAGGCCGAGAGGATCGCCGCGCGGCTCAGGGAGGCGCTCGACGAAGCGTGAGGCCCCCGCCGCTGCGGCGGCGGGGGCCTCACGAGATGAGTGCTGGGGTCACTTCTTGCGAGCGGTCGATTTGCCCGGGACGGTCGCGTCCTTCGCCTGCTTGGCGATGCGGAACTTGAGCACCCGCTTCGCGGGGATCTGGATCTGCTCGCCGGTCGCGGGGTTGCGGCCGAGGCGGGCCTTGCGGTCGACGATCACGAGCTTCCCGACGCCCGGGATCGTGAAGCCGTTGCGGGCCTCCTTGTACGCGAGGCTCGCCATCTCGTCCATGACCGCGCGGACGTCCTTGCGCGCGACGCCGGTCTTCTCTGAGATGCGGTTGTAGGTCTCGGATTTCGTCAGCGCCACCCTGCTCGTTCCTCCATACACACCCACCGGTGGGCGGTCTTTGTTTCGGATCTGCCGCATTCTCCACGAACGGAGAGGCCCGCGCATAGTGACCCAATGACCCTAGTCGTCGTCGACGAGCCGCCCGACCGCCCCGAGTGGATCCGCGAGACCGTCCGGCTCCGCTCGGAGGATCTCCGGTCGCGGCGCCGGCGGCTCCTCGAGCTCGTCGCCCGGGCGTCGGACGCCGACCTCGTCGCGGGGAGCGACGAGGCGTGGGGGATCGGACAGATCGCCGTCCACCTCCTCCTCGTCGATCGGGGGGTCCTCGGGATCAGCCTCCGCCTCGCGGCGGGTGAGGATCCGGGCGCCACCGGGCAGCCACGGCCGAGCGCCGGCGCCGTCTCCCGCGACGGGATCCTGTCGCTCGCCGACAAGGCCGCGGCCGCGCTCCGGCGGTTCGAGGGTGCGTTCCCGGCCGCTCCGGCGGTGGAGCGGACCGCCAGGCACCCGTTCTACGGGCCGCTCAACTGCTTCGGCTGGCTCCTCACGCTCGCGAACCACTACGAGGCGCACCTCCAGGCGATCGAGCGCGGCGGAGCGAGCGCCCTCTAAGTACCATCCCTGCCCACAGAGAGACCGGGGCGGAGGTGGGTCCATGGCCACTGAGGCGAAGGCGACCGGGAGAGCGCTCGAGGCCCTCACGTTCGAGGAGCGCCGCTTCCCGCCGCCGGCCGAGTTCGCCGCCCGCGCGAACTGGATGGACCCGAAGGTATACGACGAGGCCGAGCGGGACCTCGAGGGCTTCTGGGCCCGCCACGCCGAGCAGTTCCAGTGGTCGAAGAAGTGGGACCGCGTCCTCGAGTGGAAGGTCCCGTACGCGAAGTGGTTCGACGGCGGCCGGCTCAACATCTCCGAGAACTGCCTCGACCGCCACGTGAAGGCGGGCTTCGGCGCGACGGTCGCCTACCACTGGGAGGGCGAGCCGGGCGACACGCGGACCGTCACCTACGCCGACCTCCTCGAGACGACGCAGAAGTGCGCGAACGCGCTCAAGGAGCTCGGCATCGAAAAGGGCGACCGCGTCGCCATCTACATGCCGATGATCCCGGAGCTGCCCGCCGCGATGCTCGCGTGCGCGCGGATCGGCGCGCCGTTCACCGTGGTCTTCGGCGGCTTCTCCGCGGAGGCGCTCGCCGGACGCATCATCGACTCGGAGGCGCGCCTCGTCATCACCGCGGACGGCGGCTACCGGAAGGGGAACGTCGTCCCGCTCAAGCAGAACGCCGACGACGCCATCGCGCAGACGACGACCATCGAGCGGACGCTCGTCGTGCGGCGCACCGGCACGGACGTGCCGTGGGACCCGAGGCGCGACGTCTGGTGGCACGACGTCGTCGACCGCCAGAAGGCCGACTGCCCCGCCGAGCAGGTCGACAGCGAGCACATGCTCTACCTGCTCTACACGTCGGGAACGACCGCGAAGCCGAAGGGCATCGTCCACACGACCGCCGGCTACCTCGTGGGAACGGCCACGACCCACAAGTACATCTTCGACGTGAAGGACGACGACGTGTACTGGTGCGCGGCCGACATCGGCTGGGTGACCGGGCACTCGTACATCGTGTTCGCGCCGCTCGCGAACCGGACCACGGGCGTCCTCTACGAGGGCACGCCCGACTTCCCGGACAAGGACCGCTGGTGGAGCATCATCGAGAAGTACAAGGTCTCGATCCTCTACTGCGCGCCCACGGCGATCCGCACGTTCATGAAGTGGGGGACCGAATACCCCGAGAAGCACGACCTCCGCTCCCTGCGCCTCCTCGGATCGGTGGGCGAGCCGATCAACCCCGAGGCCTGGCTCTGGTACCACGAGCACATCGGCGGCAAGCGCTGCCCGATCGTCGACACGTGGTGGATGACCGAGACCGGCATGATCCTCATCACGCCGCTCCCGGGCATCACCACGACGAAGCCGGGGAGCGCGACGTTCCCGTTCCCCGGCGTCAAGGCCGACGTCGTGGACGAGGACGGGAAGAGCGTGCCTCTCGGCGGCGCCGGCTACCTGACGCTCGAGCGGCCATGGCCGGCGATGCTCCGCGGCGTCTACAAGGACGACCGGCGCTACCGCGACACCTACTGGAGCCGCTACCCCGGTCGCTACTTCGCCGGCGACGGCGCGAAGCGCGACAAGGACGGGTACTTCTGGCTCCTCGGCCGCGTCGACGACGTGATGAAGGTGTCCGGCCACCGGATCTCGACGACCGAGGTCGAGTCGGCGCTCGTCTCGCACCCGAAGGTCGCCGAAGCCGCCGTCATCGGCCGCGAGGACCCGGTGACGACGCAGGCGATCTTCGCGTTCGTGACGCTCCGGGCCGGGAACGAGAGCTCGGAGGAGCTCTCCAGGGAGCTCCGCGAGCACGTGGTGAAGGCGATCGGCTCGATCGCCAGGCCGAAGACGATCATGTTCACGCCGGAGCTGCCCAAGACCCGCTCGGGCAAGATCATGCGTCGGTTGCTACGTGACATCGCGAACGGGCAACCGCTCGGGGACACCACGACCCTCGCCGACGCCACGGTGGTCGAGACCATCCGCGCCTCGACCGGCAAGGAGGAGTAGACCCTCCCGCAAGGCGCGGGCGGGCCGCTTGACGGCCGCCCGCGCTGGCCCTAGAAAGCCGCGCATCCCACGCGTGGGAAGGAGGGCCCCGCATGGCGACTAGTCGTCCAGCCGTGCCCGCGGACCAGGACCAGACCCGGCTCCGCGCGTACTGGCGGGAGAACCTACGGATGATCTTCATCCTGCTCGCGATCTGGTTCGCGGCCGGCTACCTGCACCCGCCCTTCGCGAATGCCCTGAACGAGATCCGCGTGCTGACCGGCTTCCCTCTCGGCTACTACCTAGCGAGCCAGGTGTCGCTGGTGATCTTCGTCGTCGAGATCTTCTTCTACGCGTGGTGGGCGAACAACGTCCTCGACCCGAAGTACGGGTTCGGTGAGGACCACCCGGAGGCGCGCCGATGACGACGTCCGCTCCGCCGTCCGGCCCGTCGCTCTACCCGTCCGCCGCGCCGAGCCGCGCAGACATCGCGGCCTTCTCCGAACGGCTCCGTCGCTGGTACGGCCTGTTCACTCTCGGCCTGTTCGCGTTCGTCGGGCTGATGCTGGTCGCCGAGAACCTCGGACTGCCGCGCGTCGCGATCGGTTACGCGTTCCTGCTGCTCACGCTCGCGCTCTACGCCGTCATTGGCGTCCTCAACTTCACCCGCAAGCTCGACGAGTACTACGTGGCCGGCCGGAAGGTCCCGCCGTTCTTCAACGGCATGGCCACCGGCGCCGACTGGATGAGCGCCGCGTCGTTCATCTCGATGGCCGGCACCATTTGGCTCCTCGGCTACGACGGCCTCGCGTACGTGATGGGCTGGACCGGCGGGTACGTGCTCCTCGCGCTCCTCTTCGCGCCGTACCTCCGCAAGTTCGGCCAGTTCACGATCCCCGACTTCGTCGCGACGCGCTTCGCCGAGCGGGCCACCGCGGCGCGCGTCGTCGGAGCCGTGTGCGCGATCATCGCGTCGTTCACGTACGTCACCGCGCAGGTGACCGGCGTCGGCATCATCATGTCTCGCCTCGTCGGCGTGTCCTACGAGGTCGGCGTCTTCGTCGGCCTCTCCGGCGTCCTCGTCTGCTCGCTCCTCGGCGGCATGAAGTCGATCACGTGGACGCAGGTCGCGCAGTACATCATCCTCATCGTCGCGTACATCATCCCGGTCACGTTCATGTCGCAGCGCTCGACGGGCTTCCCGATCTCCGAGCTCATGTACGGACAGGCGCTCGGCCAGATCACCGACATCGAGCGCCAGATCGGCCTCTCGAACTACGTCGAGCCGTTCAAGCAGGCGATGTCGAACGCCTCGGCGATCGCGAGCGCCCGCCAGATCGGCCTGCCGCCGCCGGAGGCGGTCACGAACCGCGCCTGGGTCGGCGCGCCGTGGGAGTTCCTCGCGCTCACGTTCTGCCTCATGGCCGGGACCGCGGGGCTGCCCCACATCCTCATCCGCTACTACACCGTCCCGGACCCGAAGGCCGCGCGGATCTCCGTCGGCTGGTCGCTGTTCTTCATCTTCCTGCTGTACTTCACCGCGCCCGCCTACGCCGCCTTCTCCCGCCTCGAGGTGCTGACGAAGATCGTCGGCCAGAAGATCACGGACCTCCCGGCCTGGGTGGCCAACTGGAGCAGCACCGGGCTCCTGACCATCCGCGACGCGACCAACCTCGGCGGCAACGGCGACGGCATCCTGCAGTTCAACGAGCTCGGGATCGTCGCGGACATCGTCGTCCTCGCCACGCCCGAGATCGCCGGCCTGCCGTACACGATCGCCGCGCTCGTCGCGGCGGGCGGCCTCGCGGCGGCGCTCTCGACCGCCGACGGGCTCCTGCTCGTCATCGCGACGGCCGTCTCGCACGACCTCTACGCCAAGGTCATCAACCCGAACGCGTCGTACGGCGCGCGGTTCTTCGCGAGCCGCGTCATGATCGTCGTCGCGGCGGCGGCTGCGGCCTTCGCGGCGCTCCCGCGACTCGCGCTCATCGTGCAGCTCGTCGCCTGGGCGTTCTCGCTCGCCGCGGCGACGTTCTTCCCGGTCATCCTGCTCGGCATCTTCTGGCGGCGCGCGAACGGCAACGGCGCGATCGCCGGCATGATCGGCGGCCTCCTCACCACGATCGCCTACATGTTCCTCAACTACACGAACCCGAACTTCACCGTGTTCGGGCTCTCGCACCTGTCCGCGGGCATCTTCGGCATGATCGTGAACTTCACGCTCCAGATCGTCGTCAGCCTGATGACCGCGCCTCCGCCGCGCTACATCCAGGACATGGTCGACCAGCTCCGCGTCCCGGTCGGCGAGATGGTCGTCCGGGCCGAGCCGGCGAGGACCTCCGCCGCGACGGGCGGAGAGGACTAGATCCGCGCGATGGGAGGGGGGCCTGTCAGGGCCTCCCTCCCGCGTCCATGACGGCCGTCGCGGGCGCGATCAACACGCTCCTCGGGATCCTCTTCATCCTGCTCGTCATCCGGCTGCTCGTCGCGAGGTGGACCCGGGGCGGTGCCCTCATCGCGCTGGCGCTCGTCTTCCTCTACCTGCTCGTCGCGTACGGCCCCGTCGAGGCGATGATCGGCGGGTTCCTGATGCTGCTCGCGGTGCCGGCGCTCGGGCGGAGCGGCCTGGGACCGATCCTCATGACGCCCCTCCGAGCGCTGACCGAACCGGTCATCGCCGCGGTACGGCGGGGGACAGGCGGACGCGTCGGGGACGCCGCCGCGATCCTCATCGCGATCGCCGCGATCTGGGTCGTGCGCTTCGCGTTCCTCCTGCCGGCCCTCCGGGGCTGATGGACGCGTCGCTCGCCCCGGTCGTGCTCGTGCCCGCGCTCATCGCGTCGCTCTGGACCGCGATCGGCGTCCGCCAGGTGGGCTCGCGGCGCTGGGGCGTAGCGGGCGCCGCCGGGGGTGCCGCTGCGGCCGTCCTCATGCTCGTCGCCGCGTACGCGCCGCCGGGTGCCTTCGGCACCTTCGGGATCCCCGCCCTGAGCCTCGCCGGCGGCCTCGCGCTCCAGGTGCTCTTCGCGCGGCCGTCCGCCCTCGGGACGGCGCTCGCGGGCGCGTTCGCCGTCCTCATCCTCGTCAATCCGCCGGTGTTCCCGCTCGTCATGCCGCTCGTCCTCGCGCTGCCGGTCTGGGTCACGGCCTGGGTCGCCCGCGACGACCAGCTGCGGCTCGCGCTGACGTTCCTCGCGAGCCTCGTGCTCGTGCCCGCGGTCGTGCTCGGCGGCTACCTGCTCATCCGCGGCTGACCCGGCGCGTACCCTCGGCGCATGCGCGCGCTCCACCGCTTCCAGTCGCTCGCCGACCTCGTGGAGCGGCGCGCCTGGACGGTGCGCCTTCCCCATGCCATCCACGTCGTGCGGCTCGAGCGGAGCGGCTTCGGCGACCGGCTCCTGCTCGACGACCGCGAGGTCGCGCGCACCCACGCGTTCGCGTACGACGGCACCCTTCGCTTCAGCGTCGGCGCGGCGCGCGCCGAGATGCGGAGCGCGGGCGACAGCGCCCGCGGCGTGCTCGTCGCCGACCTCTACGTCGAGGGCCAGCGCCTCGACCCGGACCCGCCCGCGCCGCGCGCGCGCACGCGCGAGCCGGACTGGCGAGGCGTCGCGGAGCGGGGCGCGTACGCCGCCGGCGCGCTGCTCGTGATCGCGGGCCTCGCCGGGGACGCGCTCACGGAGCTCGCCGGCCGGGCCGTGCGGACGGCCGGCGTGCTCCTCCTGACCGTGGGCCTCCGCGCGATCGACCCGGTCGCGCTGTTCCCCGCCGTCATCGAGAAGATCGCGGCCGGCCAGGTCCCGATGATCGTCGCGGGCCTCGAGGTCGCCGCCGTCGCCGCCATCGCGCGCGACCGGCTCGGCATTCGCCGCCGCATCCCGCTGCTGCGGTCGCGGTCGCTCGCGTCGCGCGCGCTCGGGTGGGCCGCGGTCGCGGCCGTCGCGCTCGTCCTCCTCGCGCTCGCCTAGCTCACTCGAGGTAGCGCTCGAACGAGATCCAGCGGAGCCCCGCGAGGAGCGCCGCGCCGCCGAGCGCGAGGAGCACGACGGCGTGCACGACGAGCCGGGCATCGCCCGGGACGAGGCTGAGCACCGCGAACGTCATCACGAGCATCGGCAGCACGAGCACGCCGTTCAGGTTGTTCGCCGTCCGGAAGTCGCGCGCGAGCAGCGTGAGGACGAACGCGAGGCACGTCGCGGCCGTGAGCGCCGCGGCGAGGACGCCGAACAGGAGCGCGACCTGGAAGGGCGTCGCGAGCCCGACGATGAGCATCGCCGTCGTCGTGATGGCGAGGAGCGGGAACGTGGTCGTCGCGCCGAGGAGGAGGAGCGCGAGCAGCTTCGCGCGCAGGATGTCGGCGAGCCTCACGGGCAGCGCGATGAGGAGCTCGAGCGTCCGGCGTTCGCGCTCGCTCACGACGGCGTACGTGGCCGCGATCGACGGCACCATCAGACCCGCGATCGTCACGAACAGCGGGTAGAGGAGCAGCACGAACAGGTCCTCCGGCCGCGACGACGCGAGCCCCGGCGGGAGCGGCACGCCTTCGGGCATGCGCTGGGCGGTCGCCCTGATGCCGAGGAGCTGCGGGATCGGGATGACGACGAGCATGAGCGCCGGGAAGCCGATCGACGAGAGCAGCGCGCCGCGGCTCCGCCCGAGCTGGCGCAGCTCGCGCCGCAGGAGCGCGCGCACCGGGCTCACGCCCGCACCGCCTCGAGGAAGAGCTGCTCGAGCGTCGGCGCGACCGGCCGGCACTCGTACACGTCCACGCCGCCCGCGAGGAGCGCGCGGAGGAGCGCGGGAGCGTCACGCTGGGCGTCGCCAGGGACGAGGAGGCCGTCGCCGTCCGCGGCGGGCTCGAGCCCGCGCGCGCGGAGCGCGCCGGCGAGGCGCTCTCCGTCCGCCGCCGCGAGACGGATCCGCGGCCGCGCGCGCGCACGCAGCGTCGCGAGCGGCTCGTGCACGAGCACGCGTCCGCCGCGGAGGATCACGACGTCCTCGGAGAGCTCCTCGGCTTCGCGCAGGTCGTGGGTGCAGAGGAGGGCCGTGCGTCCCGCCATCGCCGTTCGCAGGAGCGCCCGCACGTCGTGCTGCGCGACGGGGTCGAGGCCGACGGTGGGCTCGTCGAGGAGCAGCACGTCCGGCTCCGCGAGGAGCGCCGTTGCGAGGACGAGCCGCCGGCGGAACCCGCCGGAGAGCGCCTCGAGCACCTTGTCCGCGTGCTCGCGGAGCCCGAACGCGTCGAGCGTCGCGTCGACGTCGCCGCGGCCGTAGAGCGTGCGCGCGAGCTCGAGGTGCTCGCGCGCGGTCACGTCTCGGTACATGCCGGGGCCCTGCGGGACGATGCCCGTCCGCCGCCGCGCCGCCGTGTATCCGGGATCGTCCGCGCGCTCGCCGAGGAGGAACACCTCGCCGGCGGTGGGACGGAGCGCGCCCTCGAGGAGCCGGATGAGCGTGCTCTTCCCCGCGCCGTTCGGCCCGAGGAGGCACGCCCGCGTGCCCTCGGGGATCGCGAACGAGACACCGTCGAGCGCGAGCGTCCCGGTGCGGTAGCGCTTGCTGACGCCGTTCGCCCAGATCGCGTCCACGGTCGGAGCGAACGTAGCGCACGCCACACTCACACGCTCGACCTAGTCTCCACCGCGATGCGGTTCCCGCTGGCCGCGCTCTTCCAGCTGCGCGGCGCGCTCGCGATCGTCGCCGTCATGGCCTTCGTGTCCTCGCTCGGGATCGGCGTGATGCTGCCGATCATCCCGCTCTACGCGATCTCGCTCGGCGCGACCCCGCGCGACCTCGGCCTGCTCACGACGGCGTTCACGCTCGCGAACACGGCCTCGCAGCTCGCGATGGGGTTCATCCTCGACCGCCTCGACGTGCGCGTGCCGCTGCGTGCCGGGATCGCGACGTACGCCGGTGCGAACGTGCTCATCTCCACGGCCACGAGCGTCACGAGCCTCGCGACGTTCCGCGCGATCGCCGGGCTCGGCGCGGGCGCGAACCTCCTCGCCGACCGCGTCTACATCTCGCTCATCGCCGACCCGACCCGGCTGGCGTTCGTGAACGGCGTGCTCGCGTCCGCGAACTCGTCGGGCCAGCTCTTCGGGCCGGCGATCGGCGGCGCGCTCGCGCAGGTCGCGGACCTCCGCGCGCCGTTCATCGTCGTCGGGATCACGAGCGGCATCGCCTTCCTCGCGTCGCTCACGCTCCCGCGCGCGGAGCGCCGGCCGCCGCCGGCGGGCGCGGTGTCGTCGCGCGTCTTCACGCGCGAGACGGTCGTGCTCCTCTTCGCGAACACGGTCACGTTCCTCGGCTTCGGCGGGTTCATCACGACGTTCGCCCCGCTCACGACGACGCAGCTCGGCTGGTCGACGGCGGAGGTCGGGATCGTCTTCTCGATCTTCGGCGCCGGCTCGATCGCCCTCGGTCCCACGCTCGGGGCGCTCGCCGACCGGCGCGGGCGGAGGTTCGTCGGCTCGTGGTCCACGCTGCCGCTCCTCGCGTTCGGCGCCGGGTTCGCGCTCGGGCTGCCGCGCCCGGTGCTCTACCTGCTGTCGTTCGCCGCGGGAGGCTCGCTCGCGGGATTCGGCGCCGCGTGGTTCGCGCTCCTCACCGAGGCGGCGCCCGAGGCGCGGCGAGGGCGCACGTTCGGCGTGATCAACGCCCTGGCGTCGCTCGGCACGATCGTCGGCGCGAACGGGTCGGCCATCGTGTGGGACCTCTACGGGCTTCCCGCGGCGCTCGCGTCCGTCGCCGCGGTGGCGTCGCTCGGCGGTCCGCTGCTCCTCCTGCTCCGGCCGAGGCCCGCCCCCGCGTTGATCTAGCCGACGTCGGCCGCGGCGAAGGCGTCGAGCGCGGACATGCCGGCGGCGAACATCGCGCGCGCCTGCTCGGGCTTCTCGCGGACCTCGCGCCACTCGCGCGCCAGCGCGTCGAAGATCACGAGCTCGCGCTCGTTACCGAGCGCCTCGCCGACCACGTGGATGAGCGCCGCGCGCCGCGACGCGTGCACCCGCTCCGGGTCGCCGGAGAGCAGCACGGCGGCCGAGAACGTCTTCCCCGCGAGGTAGGTGCCGAGCAGGCGGACGTAGCGCGCCACCGAGCGGTCCGGCTTGTCGACGAACGAGCGGACGAGCGAGTCGCGGTCGGCGGCGGTGCGCGCGAGGTCCGTGCTGGCGCGGTCGAGATGCTCCTCGACGCTCGGCGACGCGAACGACGCGGGCACCTCGCCGAAGAGCACCTCGTACGACGCGGGGTAGGGCACCGGCCATTCCTTCGGGTAGCCGCCGCCGGGGACGAAGGACACCTGGAACTGGCTGACGCCGTATGCCTCCGGGTCGTGCCGGCCGATCGCGCGCTGGAACGCGACCGCGCGCGGCCAATCGGGCGCGCCGCGGTCGGCGCCGTCGACGAACGCGTGCACGTCGAGATCCGACCAGTAGGGGATCTCGTCGCCGTGCAACACCGACCCCTTGAGCAGCGCGCAGCGCAGGTCGCGTCCGAACACGTCGCGGAGGGCGCCGACGAGCTGCGGCAGCGCGTCGCGAGGCGCCGGCACTAGGCCAGGGTCTTCTCGAGCTGCACGTTCGCCGGGAGCATCTGGTAGCCGAGCTTCGCGTTCACGCCGCGCATCGCATTGTTCGGCTCGTCGTTCGTCGTGAACATCGCGCGCGTCCCGAGCGCCTTCGCCCGCGCGAGCGTCTCCACCTTGAGCGCGTGCGCGAGACCCTTGCCGCGGTGCTCGCGGGCGACGCCCGTCATCCAGGTGTATCCGTCGTTCTTGTCCTTCTTGCCCGCGGTCGTGAAGCCGGCGATCTCGCTCCCCGCGTAGGCGATGATCGACGCGTCGCCGATCAGCTTGCCGCTCTCGACCGCCATCCTGCGGAACTGCTCGTACGACCAGTGCGGCGTGGGCGTCGCCCACGGCACGTCGTCCCACATCGGGGCCTCTGCCTCCCAGAGGTCGTGGAAGAACTTCTCTCGCGCGTCGTCGCCGGCGTCCGCGAGGACCTCCGAGAACGCGCAGAGCCGGATGCCGGCGCCGCGCGGCCGGTCGGCGAGATCCCGGTAGCGCTCCGGCTCGAACGTCGCGAGGTCGACGTACGACTCGATCCGCCGCCCGATCTCGCGGAAGCCGCGCTTCTCGGCCCACTCGACGCCGAAGCGCCAGCGCTCGCTGCCGCCGGAGAGGAAGCGCGGCGCGCCCATCTCGCGCGCGAGCGCCTCGAGCGTCGCGAGGACGGCGCTCCCGATGCCCTTCCGGCGATGCTCGGGCGCGACGGTGACCCCGCCGAAGACCGCGCCGTCCGGCATGCGCATCATCGAGCCCTTCCCGACGTTCCCGCTGCCCGCGAGCGAGCCGCCGGGCGCCTCGATCGTGAAGCGCACGAGGCTGTCGTCCGGCGCCATCCGCTCCCAGTCGCGCCACTCGTCGGCGTCCCCCTGCTCGATCGGCGGCACCTTGCTGTTGCGGAGCGCGACGAGGGCGTCGCGGTCGTCCTCGGTGAAGTCGCGCGCGCGGTAGCCCGCGGGCAGGCGGCCCGTCAGCGCTTCCAGATCGAGCGGCACCGGCGCAGTCTCACACGATCGCGAACCGGCGGAACATCTCGTGCGTATCGTCTGGAGATGCGTCGGCTTGCCGGCCTGGTGGCGTGCGTCGCGAGCGTGTACGTCGCGGCCGCGTGCGCCCCCGTCGCCGGGGGGCCGTCCGCGGGCTCGGCCGATCCACGCTCGCCTGATGTCGGCCGTCCGGCCGCTTCGCCCGCGGACAGCCCCCCGGCGGCGAGTGGCACGGCACGCGTCGCTTCTAGGCCCGCGTACCTCTCCGTCCCGCTGACGGACGTTCGCACGGGTGAGACGTTCACGCTCGGGCAGTTCACGGGAAAGGTGGCCATCGTCCAGGCGATGGCCGTGTGGTGAACGTCCTGCCGTAACCAGCAGTTGCTGGTCAAGGACACCCTCCCGGACCTCGGCGACGCGGTGATGATCTCGATCGACATCGACATCAACGAGAGCGCGGACCAGCTGCGCCGCTACGCGGACCAGAACGGCTTCCCGTGGCGCTTCGCGCTCGCGCCGCGGGACATGGTCCGCGCGCTCGGCGACGCGTTCGGGACGCAGTTCCTCACGCCGCCGTCCGAGCCGATGTTCATGGTCGACGCGAAGGGAGAGCCGCACCTCCTCCCGTTCGGCCGCAAGAGCGCGGAGGCGCTCCGCGCGTTCGTCCGCCAGTACCGCGCGGCCTGATGCCGCAGGAGCTCCTCGCCGCGTTCGGCATCGGCGTCGGCGCGACCCTCACCCCGTGCGCGCTCCCGCTCTATCCGGGCTTCCTCGCGTACCTCGCCGCCGGCGCGGCGGAGCGCGGGGCGCCGGTGCGGTGGCTCGGCGCCGTCGTCCTCGCGGGCGTGCTCACGGCGATGCTCGCGCTCGGCGCGCTCATCGCCGCGCTCTCGCTCGCGGTGGGCCAGGTGCTCGTGTTCGTCACGCCGCTCGCGGACGCCGCGGTCGTCGCGCTCGGCGTCGCGCTCCTCCTCGGCGCGAACCCGTTCGCCCGCGTGCCGCAGCTCGGCGCCGCCGGCGGCGCGGGCGTGCGCGGCGCGTACGCGTACGGCCTCCTCTACGGGCCGATGGCGCTCCCGTGCTCCGGCCCGCTCCTCGTGAGCATCTTCGCGCTGTCGCTCGGCGTCGCCGACCTCGCGGGGAGGCTGCTCTTCTTCCTCGCGTTCGGCCTCGGGTTCGGCCTGCCGCTCCTCGCGATCTCGCTCCTCGCGGAAGGTCGGCAGCGCGCGCTGCTCCGCGCCTTCACCCGGCACTACGCGGTCGCGTCGCGGCTCGCGGGGATCGCCCTCGTCGCCGTCGGCCTCTACGCGCTGTCGAATGACCTACCGTTCGCCCTGCTCTATCTCGGCTTCTAAGGAGGGGAACGATGGCGGGCGACGAGCGCTCACCCATGGACCCCACGCGAAAGCTGCTGAAGGTGTTCGGCGTGAAGGTCACCGACTACGAGGCGCGCACGGACGAGCTCATGCGGCGCTTCGCGTCCGCGCCCGCGAGCGAGCGCCCGGCGATCGTCGCCGAGGCGGTCGAGCTCACGGCCGACCTCGACCACTGGCTCCGCGAGATCACTTCGCACGTGCTCGAGCGCCAGGAGCAGGTGCTGGGGCGGCTCAAGGGCTAGCACGGCCGTCAGGCGCGCCTTGTCGTGTAACGGCCGGGTCACGGGCTTCCGGCACGCGGCTCGCACTGAGAGATGGGGTAGCGGGCGCTCGCCGCCCGACCAAGAAGGAGGTCAGCCTCATGGACAGGGATCCGGAGAAGGACATCGTCAAGGGCAAGGCCAAGCAGGTCGAAGGCAAGGCCGAGCAGAAGATCGGCAAGCTCGGTGGCGACACCGAGCGCGAGATCGGCGGCGTGGTCCGCGAGGGCCACGGCAAGGCCCAGGAGGGCGTCGGCGAGATCAAGGACTCCCTCGACGGGAAGAACGACGGCCGCTAGTACCCTTCGCGCGTGCGCGCACTCTTCGCGCTCGCGCTCCTGATCGCCGCGTGCGGGGGATCCGCGACGGCGGCCCCCGCACCGGCCGTCGCCCTGGAGCGCGAGGTCGTCCTCGACGTCCTCGAGCTCATATGACGCACCTGTGAGTCACAGGTGGTGACCGACGCGCGCAGGATCCACGGCGTCATCAGCATCCGTTCCGAGCCCGAGACCCAGCGGCTCGTCGTCCGGTTCGACGCCGCGCGCACCGACGAGCGCTCCGTCACGCGCGCGGTGCAGGAGGCGGTCGATCGCGTCCACTGACCGCCTGCGACCGCGCCTCGTGCGGCACCACGCGGACGCGATCGGGCACTTCGTCGGCCTCCTCTCGTTCGCGCGGCCGCGCTTCGTGGACGGCGTCTTCCTCTACGTGAGCGACCGCGGGCTGGCGCGCCGCATCCTCACGCGACGCCGCTACGCCGCGATCACGTTCGGCCACGTGGTGATCGCCGCGCGCGAGCCCTCGCCTGCGCTCCTGCGGCACGAGCGCCGCCACGTCATGCAGTACGAGGTGCTCGGCCTCGCGTTCCTGCCGCTGTACCTCTGGCTCTACGCGCGGCACGGATACGCGTCGCATCCGCTGGAGCGCGACGCCGCGGGCGCGCTTACGCTGTTCGACGCGTGACCGGCCAGTACGACATCGCGATCCTCGGCGGCGGGCCCGGCGGCTACGTGGCGGCGCTCTACGCGGGCCTCAAGGGCGCGAAGGTCGCGCTCGTCGAGCGGGACCGCGTCGGCGGGACGTGCGTGACGGTCGGCTGCATCCCCTCGAAGGCGCTCCTCGACTCGAGCCACGCGTACTGGCTCGCGACGCACGGAGAGGAGCACGGCATCGCCGTCCAGGGAGCCCGCTTCGACCTCGCGAAGAGCGTGGCGCGCAAGGAAAGGGTCGTCGACACCCTCGTCGGCGGCATCGAGACGCTCCTCAAGGCGCGCAAGGTCGATCTCATCACCGCCGACGGGACGCTCGTGTCGCCGACGGAGATCCGCGCGAAAGGCAAGGACGGCGAGCGGACGCTGAAGGCGAAGAGCGTCATCGTCGCGACCGGCTCCAAGGTCGGTGTGCCCCCGATCAAGGGTCTCGCCGAGGCGAAGCCGCTCGACAACGTCGGCGCGCTCGCGCTGAGGGAGATCCCGAAGCGGCTCGTCGTCATCGGCGGGGGCGTCATCGGGCTCGAGCTCGCGACGTTCTACGCGGAGATCGGCTCGCAGGTCACGGTCCTCGAGATGCTCCCGCAGCCGATCGCGTTCGCGGACCCCGAGCTCGTCCGGGTCCTCCTGCGCTCGCTCGAGCCGCGCGGCGTGAAGGTGCTGACCGGCGCGAAGGTCACCTCGGTGAAGCGCACCGCGAAGACGGTCACCGTGACGGCGGAGGTCGAGGGCAAGGAGCAGGCGTTCGAGGGGGACGAGGTGCTGCTCGGCGCGGGTCGTATCGCGAACCTCTCGGGCGTCGAGCAGGCGGGGCTCGCCACCTCCAGGCTCGGGATCACCGTCGACGAGCGGATGCGCACGAACGTGAAGGGCGTGTGGGCGATCGGCGACTGCATCGGCGACGAGCGCTCGCCGAAGCTCGCGCACGTCGCCTCGACGCAGGGCGAGGTCGCGGTCGACGTGATCCTCGGTGAGAAGGACGCGAGGATGGACTACGACGTCGTGCCGAACGTCGTGTACACGCACCCCGAGGTCGCGCAGGTCGGCCTCACGGAAGCGCAGGCGAAGGAGAAGCACGGCGACGCGGTGAAGGTGTCACGCTTCCCGTTCCGCGCGTCGGGCCGCGCGCTCGCCCTCGGCGAGTCCGACGGCCTCGTGAAGCTGGTCACGGCCGGCGCGGAGCAGCGCGTCGTCGGCGTCCACGTCGTCGGCCCGCAGGCCAGCGAGCTCGTCGCGACGGCGGCGCTCGCGGTCCGCCTGGAGGCGACGACGTACGACCTCGTGCACACGATCACCGCGCACCCGACGCTCTCGGAGGCGATCCGGGAGGCGGCGCTCTCGGCCATGGGGACGCCGATCCACACCGCTCGCTAGACAGCGCTGCCATCATTCGCGCCGAGGTGGGGAAGCGCGGGCCGCTCCTGGCGCTGCTCGTCCTCCTGTCCGCATGCGCGCCGCAGCCGGCGGCGTCCGCCCCGTCGCCCTCGGCCGCGCGCACCGCGACGCCGGATCCGCTCGCATCGCTGCGCGCGCGGGGCACGCTCGTCGTGAGCGTCCGCATGGAGGGCCCGGGCGGCGGGCGGACGCCCGGCGACCCCGCACACACGCGAAAGCGCGCGCTCGAGGCGGCGATCGGGGAAGCGCTCGCGGCGCGGATCCTCGGCGCCGGCGCGAAGGCGGAGCTCCGCGGCGCCGGACGCGACCGCCTCGCGCCGCTCGTGAGCCGCCAGGCCGACGTCGCGCTGACCCTGCGGACGTTCGCGACGGAGGGGATCGTGTACTCGACGCCCTACGCGGCCGGAGGCCTCGTGCTCGTCGCGGCCGCGGCGGGTCCGGTGCGCGACCTCAGCGCTCTCGCGGCGAAGACGGTCGCCGTGACGCCCGGCGAGGTCGAGGGCGACGCCGCGCTCCAGGCGCTGCTCCGCGCGCAGGGCGTCTCGCCCCAGCTCCGCGCGTTCGACGGTCTCACGCAGGCGGTCGACGCGCTCGAGGCGGGCGAGGTCGCCGCGGTCGTCGGCGACCGCGTCGCGAGCGCGCTCCTCGGCGAGCAGCGCCCGGGACGTCTGCGCGTGATCGCGGACGTCGTGAAGCAGCCGTACACGGTCGCGACGCGCGCGGACGCGCGCGACCTCGCGGCGAAGGTGGACGAGGCGATCAAGGCGATGCTCGCCTCGGGCGAGATCGGCGAGATGGCGAAGCGCGCCGGGGTGCCCTGGGAAGCGCCGTAACGAGGCGCCGGGGACCGTAGACTTGAGTGGTCTCCGGGCCGTTAGCTCAATGGATAGAGCGGGCGCCTTCTAAGCGCCAGACGAAGGTTCGACTCCTTCACGGCCTGCACGCCCCGCGTCGACCAGCAGGTCGCGCAGCGCGTCGCTCAGCCTCTCCAGCGCCGTGAAGCGCTCGCACGCGCAGCCGTCCTCGTCGAGCGCGATCGCGAAGACGTCGAGCGTCGCCGCATCGTCCTCGCTGACCAGGACGCGAGCGGACCGCACGCTCGTCCCGCGATCGCTGAGGACGCATCCGGCGAGAAGGATGACCGCCGCGCGCGTTCGAGGGTTCGAGCCCCTCACGGGGCCGCGGAAAGTCCTCATTTCTCCGTACTCGTCCCAGATCTTCCGCAACCCTCTTCGCTGTGGGGTAAGGCCCTACTACGGTCGGGTCGGTGCGCCGGTTCGCCGCGATCACGCTCCACCAGCGCGACGCGGCGCTCGACGTACGCGAGCGCGCCGCCCTGGAGGTCGAGCGCGCCGACGCGGGAGGCGACGCGGTCGGGGTCCTCACCTGCCACCGGGTCGAGTGCTACGCCTCGGTGCCCGCCGACGCGGATCCGCGTGGCTGGGCGGCCGCGCGCCTCGGTCCCGAGCTCGCGGCCGAGGGCGCCGTCGCGACCGGCGCCGACGCGTTCCGCCACCTCTTCGAGGTCGCGTGCGGCCTCGACTCGGAGATCGTCGGCGAGCGGCAGATCCTCGGGCAGCTCCGGCGCGCGTACGACGGCGCCCGCGCCCGCTCGGTCGACCCCCTCATCGCCGCCGCGTTCGAGCGAGCGCTCCACCTCGGGCGCGTCCTGCGCGCCACGACGCCGCTCGGCGCGGTCACGGCGTCCGTCGGATCGCTCGCGGTGGACGCGGTCGTCCGGCGCGTCGCCGACCCGGCTCGCGCGACCGTGCTCGTCGTCGGAGCGGGGGAGATGGGCAAGCTCGCGGCGCGCGCCCTCGCGCGCCGCGTCGGCGCGGTGGTCATCGCGAACCGGGACCACGCGCGCGCCGCCCGCCTCGCGGAGGAGATCGGCGCTCACACCGTCCCGCTCTCAGGTGTAGCGGGCGCGCTCGTGCGGGCGGACGCTGTGATCTCCGCCGCGGACACGCGCGGCCGTGTGCTGACGCGGGACCTGCTCGCCGGCGCGACGCGCGGCCGCACGCTCGTCGTCGCCGACGTCGCGGTGCCTCGGAGCGTGGACGCCGACGCGCGCGCCCTGCCGGGCCTCGCCTACCTGAGCGTCGACGACCTCGGCGCGGCGAGCGCGGTGCCGCCCGCCGTCGTCCGCGACGTGCGCGAGCGCTGCGCCGCGGAGGCCGAGGCGCTCGTGCGCGAGGTGCGGGGCCGCGCCGCGGCCGCGACCATCGGGGCGCTGCGCGAGCGCGGCGAGGCGATGCGACGCGCACACCTCGCCCGTGCGCTCGGCCGGCTCGGCCACCTCTCGGAGCGGGACCGGCGCGTGGTGGACGCGCTGTCCTCGTCGCTCGTCGGCGCGCTCCTCCACGAGCCCACGGTCGCCCTCCGCGAAGCGCCCGAGCGGCAGGCCGCCGCCCGGGAGCTCTTCGGCCTGTGAGGCTCCGCATCGCGACCCGCGGGAGCGCGCTCGCCCTCGCGCAGGCGCGCCTCGTGGCGGATCTCCTCGGCGGCGCGGATCTCCTGATCGTGCGGACGGCGGGCGACGCGTCGGACCGGCCCATCCGCGAGCTCGCCGACGGTGCCTTCGTGACCGCCGTCGAGGACGCGGTGCGTCGCGGCGACGCCGACGCCGCCGTCCACTCGATGAAGGACCTCCCCACCGGCGAGCGGCCGGGCCTCGCGATCGCGGCGGTGCCGCGGCGAGAGGATCCACGCGACGTCATCGTCGTCGCGGACCGGCGCGGGCTCGCTGGCCTCCCGCGGGGCGCGGACGTCGGGACCTCGAGCCCGCGCCGCGCCGCGGCGATCCGCGCGCTCCGGCCCGACGTGACGGTGCGCGAGATCCGCGGGAACGTCGACACGCGCCTCCGGAGGGTCGCCTCGGGCGAGTACGGCGGTGCGGTCCTCGCGCTCGCCGGCCTCCGCCGCCTCGGCGTCGCGGTCGGCGATGACGAGGTCCTCGGCACCGACGTCGCGCTGCCCGCGCCCGGCCAGGGTGCGCTCGGCGTGCAGTGCCGCGCCGCGGATCGGGCGACGCAGGAGCGCCTGTCCGCGCTCGACGACGACGCGTCGCGTCGCGCAGTCGAGGCCGAGCGCGAGCTGCTGCGCCTCCTCGGCGCGTCGTGCGAGCTGGCGCTCGGCGCGCTCGCGACGGTCGACGGCGGCGCGATCCGTCTGGAGGCGTCGCTCGACGGCGCGCGCGTCGTCGTCCGCGGCGCGACACCGGGGGCGGCCGCGCGCGCGGCCGCGGACGCGCTCGGAGCGCTCACCCGTGCGTAGCCGGGCCATCGTGCTCACGCGCGACGCGGGGACGAGCGCGCCGCTCGCCGGCCGCCTCGCCGCGCGCGGCTGGGACGTGGTCGTGCTGCCGTGCGTCCGCACCGAGCGCGCCGCCCCGCCGGAGCTCGGCCCGCTCGGTCCCGACGACGTCGTCGTGGTCACGAGCGCGGCCGGAGCCGACGCGGTCCTGGACGTGCTGCCTCCGGGCGTACCCGTCGCGGCCGTCGGCGCCGCCACGGCGCGCCGGCTCCGCGAGGGCGGCGTGCGACCCAGGTTCGTGCCGGCGAGCGCGACCGGGGCCGCGCTCGGCGCGGGCCTGCCGCTGCCGCGCGGCACGGTGGTGCTCGCGCGCTCGGACCGTGCCGGCGCGGACCTGCCGGCGGCGCTGCGGGAGCGCGGCGCGCGGGTCCGCGAGGTCGTCGCGTACCGCACCGTCGCGGCCGCGCGCGGCGACGCCGCCGCGGCGCGTGCGGCGCTCCTCGCCGGCGGGACGCTCGTCGTCGCGTCGCCGAGCGCCGTCGAGGCGTCGCTCGCGTCGCTCGGCGCCGACGCCCTCGCGCGCTCGCGCGTCGTCGCGTGCGGGCCGACGACCGCGCGCGCGGTGCGGGAGATGACGGGCCTGACCGCGGAGGAGCACCGCTGGGACGCGCTCGAGGACATGCTCGCGTGAGCGTCACGGCCGCGCCCGTGTCCGGCGTCCGCCGCTTCCGGCGGCTCCGCCGCGGGCCTGCGCTCCGGTCGCTCGTGCGGGAGACGCGCCTCGACCCCTCGTCGCTCGTGCTCCCGGTCTTCGTGGACGCGCGCATCACCGAGCCCGAGCCGATCGCGTCGCTCCCCGGCCACTCGCGCTGGCCGGTCGCGGCCGCGCCGCAGCTCGCCGCTCGCGCGACGGCTGGGGGCCTCGGTGGCCTCCTCCTGTTCGGTCTGCCCGAGGAAAAGGACCCCGCGGGCGCGGTCGCGGCCGACCCGCTCGGGCCCGTCCCCGCCGCGCTCCGCGCGATGCGCGCCGCGGAGCGCGACCTCGTGCTCATCGCCGACGTGTGCCTCTGCGAGTACACCACGCACGGGCACTGCGGCGTCGTCGGCGACGACGGCTCGGTCGATAACGACGCGACGCTCCCGCTCCTCGCGGACGCGGCGCTCGCCTACGCCGAGGCCGGCGCGGACCTCGTCGCGCCGAGCGACATGATGGACGGGCGTGTCGCGGCGGTCCGCGAGCGGCTCGACCGCGCCGGCCGCGGCGATGTCGCGATCCTCTCGTATGCGGCGAAGTTCGCGTCCTCGTACTACGGGCCGTTCCGTGACGCTGCCGACTGCGCGCCCGCGTTCGGCGACCGCCGCGGCTACCAGATGGACCCGGCGAACGGGCGCGAGGCGCTCGCCGAGATCGCCGCCGACGTCGCCGAGGGTGCCGACATGGTCATGGTGAAGCCCGCGGGCCCGTACCTCGACGTGATCGCCGCCGCGCGCGCTCGCTTCGACCTGCCGATCGCCGCATACCAGGTGAGCGGCGAGCACGCCGCGATCGCCGCCGCGGCGGAGCGCGGCTGGCTGGACCGGCGTGCCGCGGCCATGGAGTCGCTGGTCGGGATCGCGCGCGCCGGCGCGGACGCCATCGTCACCTACTTCGCGCTGGAGGCCGCCGAGTGGCTGCGCGAACGCTGACCAACGCCGCGCTCTTCGAGCGCGCGCGCGCGCTCATGCCGGGCGGCGTGTCGAGCCCGGTGCGCGCGTACCGCGCGGTGGGCGGCGTGCCGCCCTTCATCGTGTCGGGCGAGGGCGCGCGCGTGCGCGACGCCGAGGGCCGCACGTACCTCGACCTCGTGTGCTCGTGGGGGCCGCTCATCGCGGGCCACGCGCATCCGGCCGTCGTCGAGGCGATCGCGCGCCAGGCCGCGCGCGGCACGTCGTACGGCGCTCCGACGCCGCTCGAGATCGACCTCGCGGAGCGGATCGTCGGCGCGATCCCGGCCGTCGAGATGATCCGCTTCGTCTCGTCCGGCACCGAGGCGGCGATGAGCGCGCTGCGGGTGGCTCGTGCCGCGACGGGCCGCGACGCCGTGCTCAAGTTCGAGGGCTGCTACCACGGGCACGCCGACGCGCTCCTCGCGAAGGCGGGGTCGGGCCTCGCGACGCTCGGCCTCCCGGCATCGGCGGGCGTGCCCGCGGCCGTCGCCGAGCGCACGCTCACGGTTCCGTTCAACGACCTCGCCGCCGCCGCGCGAGCGGCGCGCGAGACGGCGCTCGCCGCCGTCGTGGTCGAGCCGTACCTCGGCAACGCGGGCTGCATCCCTCCCGAGCCCGGGTTCCTCGAGGGCCTCCGCCGGGTCGCCGACGAGACCGGCGCGATCCTCGTCTTCGACGAGGTCATCACCGGCTTCCGGGTCGCGCGCGGCGGCGCGGCCGAGCGCACGGGCGTGCGCCCCGATCTCGTCTGCCTCGGGAAGGTGATCGGCGGCGGGCTCCCCGTCGGCGCGTACGGCGGGCGCCGCGACCTCATGTCGCTCGTGGCGCCGGATGGCCCCGTCTACCAGGCGGGAACGCTCTCAGGGAACCCGCTCGCGATGGCGGCGGGCGCCGCGACGCTCGACCTCCTCGACGCGGAGGCGTACGCGCACCTCGAGCGTGCGGGCGCGAGGCTCGCCGACGGCCTCGCGCGCGCCGCGTCCGCGGCGCGCGTGCCCGTGCGCGTGCAGAGGATCGGGTCGATGCTCACGGCGTTCTTCACGGGCTCGCCCGTGCGCGACGAGGCCGGCGCGCGCGCGTCGGATCTCGCGCGCTTCGCCGCCTTCCACGCCGCGATGCGGGCGCGCGGCGTCCTCCTGCCGCCGTCGCAGTTCGAGTGCCTCTTCGTCTCGCTCGCGCACGACGACGCCGCGATCGACGAGGCCGCGCAGGCCGCGAGGGATGCGCTCGAGGACGTCTCCCGATGAACGAGCTGTACCGCTACCTCACGCTCGCGGTCTCGAGCGAGTGGCGCCGTCTGCCCGCCGAGGAGCGTGAGCGGCAGAAGACCGCGTTCGCGGCGGCGGCGGCGTCGCTCGGCGTCGCGACGCACGCGTACTCGCTCGTCGGGACGCGGGCCGACGCGGACCTCCTGCTCTGGCTCGTGGCCGACGACCTCGAGGGCATCGGGCACGCCGAGGCGCGCCTCGCGGCGACGGACCTCTGGGCGTGGAGCGGGCGGCCGTACGCGTACCTCGCCGCGCGGCGGCGCTCGCCGTACCTCGGCGGGCACGCGCACTCCGGGGACGAGCGGTCCCGCGGTACGGCCGGGCCGGTCGGCGACAAGCCGTACCTCGTCGTCTACCCGATGACGAAGAAGCGGTCCTGGTACGCGCTCCCGCACGAGGAGCGCACGCGGATCATGGGCGTGCACTTCGCGGTCGGCCACCGCTACCCGAACGTGCGGGTCCACACCGCCTACTCGTTCGGGATCGACGACCACGAGTTCGTCGTCGCCTTCGAGGTGGACGACGTGCGGGAGTTCCTCGCGCTCGTCGCCGACCTCCGCGAGACGGAGGCGTCGTCGTTCACCGAGCGCGAGACGCCGATCTTCGTCGGCGCGGCGATGCCGCTCGCGTCGGCGCTCGACCGCATCGACGGCGCGAGCGAGCGCGTGCCGGCGTGACGGACCCGCTCCTCGTCCGCGCGCTCCGGCGCGAGCGCGTCGAGCGCACGCCGGTGTGGTTCATGCGCCAGGCCGGCCGCTGCCTCGCGGAGTACCGCGCGCTCCGCGAGAAGCACGGCATCCTCGAGATCGCGCGCACGCCCGAGCTCTGTGCCCGCGTGACGGCGATGCCCGTCGATCGCCTGGGCGTCGACGGCGCGGTCCTCTACGCCGACATCATGCTGCCGCTCGACGGAATGGGGGTGCCGTTCCACATCGAGCCCGACGTCGGCCCGATCGTCCGGCGGCCGGTCCGCACGGCGTCCGACGTGGACGCGCTGCGCGTCGTCGAGGCGGCCGAGGCGACCCCGTACCTGTTCGAGGCCATCCGGGTGCTGCGCGGGTCGCTCCCCCCGAGCGTCGCCCTGATCGGCTTCGGCGGGGCACCGTTCACGCTCGCGTCGTACCTCATCGAGGGACGGCCGTCGCGCGACCTCGGGCGCACGAAGGCGCTGCTCTACGGCGACCCGCCGATCTGGGACCGGCTCATGTCGATCCTCGCGGAGGTGCTCTCGCGCTACCTGCTCGCGCAGGTCGGCGCGGGCGCGCAGGTCGTGCAGCTCTTCGACTCGTGGGCCGGCGCGCTGGCGCCCGACGTCTACGCGCGCGCCGTCCTGCCGTACACGTCGCGGATCTTCAACGCGCTCGCTGGGGCCGGAGTGCCGCGGATCCACTTCGCGACCGGCAACCCCGCGCTCCTGCCGCTGCTCGCGCGGCCCGACGTCGAGGCGGTGAGCGTGGATTGGCGCGTCCCGCTCGACGAGGCCTGGCAGGCGATCGGCGACCGCGCCGTCCAGGGCAATCTCGACCCGGGCGTCTGCCTCGCGCCGTTCGACGCCGTCGCGGCGCGCGCGCGCGACGTCTTGCGCCGCGCCGCGGGCAGGTCGGGGCACGTGTTCAACCTCGGGCACGGCGTGCTCCCGGAGACCGACGCCGACACGCTCGCGCGCCTCGTGGACCTGGTCGCGCGCGAGACGGTGAGGGCGCCGTGGCCCGCGGCCGCGGGCGGGACGGGCGCGCCGCCGTGAGCCGGACCGGCGTCGTCCTCATGACCTACGGTGCGCCCGCCGGCCGGGACGACGTCGCCGCGTACCTCGCGCGCGTGCGCGGCGACAGGGAGCCGTCGGGCGAGCTCGTGGCGGAGTTCGTCGCGCGGTACGAGCGGATCGGCTGGTCCCCGCTCGTGCGCATCACGCGGGCTCAGGCCGCCGCGCTCGAGGCCGCCCTCGGCGGCGGCTGGCGCACCGCGGCCGGCATGCGCTACTCGGCGCCGTCCATCGACGACGCGGTCGGGTCGCTGGGCGACGTCGGCGAGGTGGTCGGCATCGTGATGTCCCCGCAGCGCTCAGAGGTGCTGATGGGCGGGTACGAGCGCGCGCTCGACGAGGCGTGCGCGGGACGCGGGATCCCGGTGCGTGTCGCGGGCGCGTGGCACCGCGAGCCGGCGTTCGTCGACGCGCTGGCGGGCCGCGTGCGGGAGGCCGTCGCGGAGCGCGAGCCGGACGGGCCGATCATCTTCACTGCCCACAGCCTGCCCCGCCGCGTGTTCGACGGCGAGCCCGGGTACATCGCGCAGCTGCGCGAGACCGCCGAGCTCGTCGCTGGCCAGCTCGGCCTTGCGGCGGACCGCTGGCGATGGGCGTATCAGAGCGCGGGGCACACGCGGGAGGAGTGGCTCGGCCCGGACCTGAAGGAGCTGTTCCCAGTGGTCGCCGCCTCGGGGGCGCGAGACGTGCTCGTCGTGCCCGTGCAGTTCCTCGCGGACCACCTCGAAGTTCTATTCGACCTCGACATCGCGGCGGCGGCCGAGGCGCGCGCGGCGGGCCTCGCGTACCGGCGCACCCGGATGCTCAACACCGACCCGCGGTTCATCGGGGCCCTCGCCGCGATCGCCCGCGCTACGTCTCGGCGAGCAGCTCTTTCAGCGTCCCCGTGAGCGCACTCCCGGTCGAACGGTCTCGCGAGGCGGCGGGCTCCGAATGCCCGGGCGAGGAGCGGCATCGCCTGATCGGCTGAGGACACGCGCTCGCGGACGGACCTCTCGTCCCCCGGCGCGAGCGAAGATCCGTGGACGGATGAACGGGCGGTCGACCGTGCCGCCCGGTCGCCCGCTCCGAGGCGCTCCGATCCACGTTCTCGTCCCGCGATCGCGTCAGTACCCGATGCCGCCGCTCGGCTTGGGCTGGTCGCCGCCGCCGCCGCACGCCGCCGTGCCGGCGACCGCGAAGAGCGCCGCGAGGAGGAGGACGAGCCTGCGCATCCGCATCACCTCAATATCCCGAGTCGTAGTTGGACGGCGCCCGCGTACCGGCGGGCACCGTCGTCTGGTGCACGCCGGGCGTCGCCTGGATCGGGGCCGGCGACGCCTCGCGGCCACAGGCGGAGAGGACGCATCCGGCGAGAAGGATGACCGACGCGAGCCGCATGTCCACCTCCTGCTACCGTCGATACGGGCGAGGTGCGTCGGCGGATATGTTGGTCTCGGCGGTCCTTCTCATCGCGCTGGTCCTCATGCTCGCGCTGCTCGCGCTCGCCCTCGTGGCGATCCGGCGGGCGAGCGCGCCGCAGCCGGCACCGCCGCTCAACTGCGGGGACTGCGCGTTCATGATCCCGCGGGCCAAGGTGTACCGGCGCGAGACGCTCGAGGACCAGGACGGGCTCGTCCACTACCTCTGCCAGAAGCGCTGGATCGAGGTGACGCCCTACTCGCCGCGCTGCGAGCTCGGCCGCAGCAAGACGCTCACGCGTTGAGCGCGTTCGACCGGTTCGACGCGCACGTGCGCGCGAACGCCGACCGATACCTCGACGAGCTCATGGCGCTCGTGCGCACGCCGAGCGTGTCCGCGCAGGGGATCGGCATCGAGGAGACCGCGGCGGTCGTGCTCGAGCGCGCCCGCCGCGCCGGCGTCGACGCGCGAGCCGAGCGCGTCGCGGGCGGCCCGCCGACGATCGTCGGCGAGGCCGGGTCCGGCGAGCGGACGCTCCTCGTCTACGACCACTACGACGTGCAGCCGCCGGAGCCGTTCGACGAGTGGCGGACGCCGCCGTTCGAGCCCACGCTCCGGGACGGCTTCCTCTTCGGCCGGGGCACGTCGGACAACAAGGGCAACCTCATGGCGCGCCTCCAGGCGATCGAGGCGTACCGCGCCACGGTCGGCGAGCTGCCGCTGCGCGTCCGCGTGCTGTTCGAGGGCGAGGAGGAGATCGGCTCGGCGCACCTCGAGGCGTTCGTGCGCGAGCACGCCGACGCGCTCCGCGCGGACGGCTGCATCTGGGAAGCGGGCTACAAGGACGCGGCCGGCCGGCCGACGGTCTCGCTCGGCCTCAAGGGCATCTGCTACGTCGACATGATCGTGCGCGGCGCCGCCAAGGACGCGCACTCCTCCCTCGGCACGATCGTCCCGAACGCGGCCTGGCGGCTCGTCTGGGCGCTGTCGACCCTCAAGGACGCGGACGACCGCATCACGGTCGACGGCCTCATGGACCACGTGCGGCGGCCGTCGCCGGAGGACCTCGCGCTCCTCGACGCGCTGCCGTACGACGAGGACGAGATGAAGCGCATCCATGGGATCCGCTCGTTCGTGCGCGGCCTCTCCGGCCTCGACCTCAAGGTGAAGCACTTCCTCGAGCCGACCTGCACGATCTGCGGGCTCATCTCGGGCTACACCGGCAAGGGCTCCAAGACCGTGCTCCCGGCGGTCGCGAGCGCGAAGGTCGACTTCCGGCTCGTGCCCGACCTCACGCCGGAGCTCGTGCGCCGCCTGCTGCGCGAGCACCTCGACCGGCGCGGGTTCACCGACATCGAGCTCGTCGCGCACCACGGCGAGCGGCCGTCCCGCTGGCCCGCGACGACGCCGGTCGCGCGCGCGGCGGTCGACGCCTGCCGCGAGGCGTACGGGACGGACCCGGTCGTGTACCCGCTCATGGCGGGCTCGGGACCGATGGCGCAGGTCTGCGACCAGCTCGGCATCCCGGTCGTCGGCTTCGGCTCCGGCAACGCGTCGTCCGCCAACCACGCGCCCAACGAGAACATCGCCGTGGCCGACTACATCGACCACATCCGCGCGTTCGGCAGGTTCATGGACCGGTTCGCCAAGGCGTAGTGGACCCTCGCGAGCGGCGGCTCCTCATCGCGGGGATCGGCTTCCTCGCGTTCTCCTCGGTGTACGCGAACGTCGTGATGGCGCCCGTGCTCGGGCAGATCGCCCGCGACTTCGGGACGACGCCCGGCGCGGCCGGCCTCGTCGTCGCCGCGTACGGCGTGCCGGGGATCGCCGTCGCGGTCCTCGCGGGGCCGTACTCCGACCAGTACGGGCGGCGGCCCTTCCTCGTCGGGGGCGCGCTCATCATGGGCGGGTTCACGGCGCTCGCCGCGCTCGCGCCGACGTTCGAGACGCTCGTGATCCTGCGCGCGCTCGCGGGCGTCGGTGCGTCGCTCGTCTTCCCGAACGTGCAGGCGACCGTCGGCGACGTCTTCCCCGCGTACGAGCGCGGGCGGGTGCTGTCGACCGTCGTCGCGATGAACACGATGGCGAGCATCGTCGGCGTCCCGATCGCGGGGATCCTCGCGGAAGCGACGTCCTGGCGCATCTCGCTCGCGCTGGTCGGCTTCCTCGTGATCGTCGCGACCGTCTCCCTCCTCGGGCTCGTGCCGCACCGCCCGCCGGGCGGCGACATCGAGCGCGCGCGAGAGCTGTACCTGCGGATCGTCCGGAACCGCTCGGCCGTCGCGGCCATCGTCTCGAGCCTCATGGGCGCGCTCTTCTGGTTCACGTGGGTGACCTTCGTCGTCGTCTTCTTCGAGTCGGTGCACGGCCTCTCGCAGGGCCAGGCCTCGACGGCCGCGCTCACGACCGGGCTCGGCGTGCTTGTCGGGAGCCAGATCGGCGGGCGTCTCGGCGACCGCGTCGGCCATCGCATCGTGGCCGCGGGATCGATCGCGCTCTCGTCGGTCGTGATCGTCGTGCTCACGGCGTTCGACCTCGGGCTCGCGGCCGCGATCGCCGCGAACCTCGTGCTGTCGGCCGTAGCCGGAGCGCGGTTCACCACGAACCAGGCCCTCCTCATCGAGCAGGTGCCCCTGGCCCGCGGGACGATGCTCGCGACCTCGTCGTCCGTCGTCAGCGTGGGCATCGTCATCGGCGCGGCGTTCGGCGGCTGGGTGGTCGACGCGTTCGGCTTCCCCGCGCTCGGCGTGTTCTGCGCGACGGCGGGCCTGGTCTCGACCGCGATCCTGCTCCTCTGGGTGACCGAGGAGCGCATGGACCTCGCGGAGACGTCCGTCTAGGCACCGCCGGGCGAGCGTGCCCCCGATCGTTGACGTTCCGTTACGCGATCGTGCATCCGTCAGCCGGCGACACGTGTGCTCGGGCACGACACCTGCCGCTCGCTAGGAGCGACTGCGCTGAAAGGAGCGGCCATATGGCAAAGAAGGAAGGCGGCGCGATGACCGTCGCCGAGGCGGGTCGCATGGGCGGCCGGCTCGTCAGCGAGAAATACGGACCGGAGTTCTACGAGAAGATCGGCAAGAAGGGCGGGTCCAGCACCGCCGAGAAGTACGGCCCCGAGTTCTTCGGCCGCATCGGCCGCAAGGGCGGACGCGCCGTGACCGAGAAGTACGGGCCCGGCCACTTCGAGCGGATCGGGCGGAAGGGCGGCCAGAAGGTCGCCGACCTCATCGAGCGCGCGAAGACCCTGGGCGAGGCCGAGGAGAAGGCGAGCTAAGCGGACCGGCGCCGGTCCTTCGAGGCGCGGGTCGCCCCTCCCGGGGTGGCCCGCGCTTTTTGAGGCGCGGCGCTCGCGAGATCCCTCCGCGGCGCGCACGGCTCCGACGTGCCGGCGGACGCCGCACCCGGATCACGCGACTACCCTAGCGCCGTGCCGGAGCGGGTCGGGACGAAGGTCGTGCGCGGTGGGCGCGTCCTCCCCGATGGCGCGGGCACGCCGGTGACCACGCCGCTCGTGCAGAGCGTCGCGTTCGACCACGCCTCGATGGCCGAGCAGGACGCCGTCTTCGGCGGCGGGACGCCGGGGTACGTGTACGGCCGGTACGGCACGCCCACGACCGCGGCGCTCGAGGCCGCGCTCGCGGACCTGGAAGGCCTGCCGGCCGCCGCGTGCTTCGTCTCCGGCATGTCGGCGATCCACGCGCTCGTCACCTCGTGCCGGGGCGCGCTCGTCGTGCAGGAGGACTGCTACGGCGGGACGCGCGCGCTCCTCGAGCGCATGCGCGCGGAGGACGGGCGCGACGTGACGTTCGTCGACGCGACCGACGTGTCCGCCGTGCGACGCGCGCTTCGGCCGGGCGCGCTCCTCCACGTCGAGGCGATCTCGAACCCGTTCCTGCGCGTCGTGGACGTCGCGGCCCTCGCCGCCGCGGCGCGCGAGGCCGGCGCGACGCTCTCGGTCGACGCGACCTTCGCCACGCCGGTCCTCATGCGCCCCGCGGCGCTCGGCGCGGGTGTCGTCGTGCACTCCCTCACGAAGTACATCAACGGACACGGCGACGTGATGGGCGGGGTCGTCGCGGGGAGCGACGAGCTCGTCCGCGCGCTGCGCGACCGGATCCAGCTGGACGGCGCGTACCTCCCGCCGCACGAGGCCTGGCTGTGCCTGCGCGGCATGCGGACGCTGGACGTCCGGATGCGCCGGCAGTGCGAGAGCGCGAGCGCGCTCGCGGCGCGCCTCGTGCGACACCCGAAGGTCGCGCGCGTGCGCTACCCGGGCCTGTCCGACCACCCGCAGCACGCGCTCGCGAAGGCGCGGTTCGGCGGGCTCTTCGGCGCCGTCGTGAGCGTGACGCTCAGGGACGACACGCGCCCCGCCGCGCACCGCTTCCTCGACGCGCTCGAGCTCGCCGCGTCGGCGTCCACGGTGGGCGACCTCTACACGGAGGTGCTCTACCCCGCGGGCGCGTCGCACCGGCGGCTCGACGCCGCGGAGCGGCAGCGGCTCGGCATCACGGATGGCCTCGTGCGCATCTCGGTCGGGATCGAGGATCCGGGGGACATCGCGGCGGACGTGGAGCGCGCGCTCGACGCGGTCTAGTGCTCGCGCCGGAGGTGGTCGAGCACCTCGGCCATCACGCGGCAGTCGATCTCGTTGTAGCGCTCCACCTCGCGCATGACGGGCACGTCGCGGAGCGCGACGCCGGTCCGGCGCGCCTCCGCCGCGGCGAGCCACGCGGCCGCCATCGCGCCGGTCCCGTCGGCGAGGCCCTCGCCCCACAGCGTCCGGATGAGGCCGTTCGCGTGCATCGCGCGCGCGACGGACTTGAGGCCGAACGCCATCGACCCCTTGATGACGACGGGCTCGGCGCGCACGACGGTCGTGAGGAGGTCGTACCAGCCGAGCTCGGGCCAGTCGCGGTCGCGGTGCCGGTCGCGCGCGGAGCCGTACTCCTTGTCCATGCTCACCGTCTCCGCGCTCGACCAGTGGAAGAGCCGCACCTCGGAGACGTCGACCCCCGCGTCCCTCGCGACGTCGCGCAGGTACGCGATCCACTCGTCGAGCATCTCGCCCTCGGCCGCGACCGTGAGGTCGCGCGCGGTGAACTGGCGGAACGTCCATCGCCCGTCCTCGTACCGGCCGCAGCCCACCTGGAAGATGAGCGGCGTGCCGCCCTTCGCCGGGAAGGCGCTCAGGTCGTCGGCGAGGTCGTTCACCGTCTCGAAGTCGACGTAGAGCTCGACGGGCGCGCGCACGCGCCACGCGTCGCCGCCGGCCGCGATCCGGCGCGGCAGCACCGGCTCGTCGCCGCGGTGCACGGCGAGGATCGCGTCGAGGATCGGCGCGTCCTTCTCGCCGACCTCGAGGAGCGCGGCCGAGACGCGCGGGTCGTCCCAGCGCTCGATGCCGCGCGCGTGCGCGCGCTCGCGGTGCGCCGGCCCCACCGTCCGGAGGAGCGTGATCTCGCCGAGCTCGCGCGCGATCTCGAGCTTCGCCTGATGCCACCGGTAGTCGGTGTCCGCGCGCATGTTCGGCCAGAGCTCGCTCACGCTCGGGCGGGGGAGCACGTCCCAGCCGGCGCCCTCGCGGCGCACGCGGCGCACCCAGCGCGCCGCCTCGGCCACGGCGTCGCCGAGCACGAGGTCGAGCCGCTTTACGAACGACTCGCGGCCGACCTTGCCGAGCCGCTCCCAGCAGCGGTCGCCGCGCTCCTTGCCCTGCCTCCAGCCGCGGCCCGCGACGTACGCGTACGCCGGGACGAGGCCCTGGAGCCGCCCGAGCGCCGCGCTGTACGTCCAGGCCTGGGCCGCCTTCGCGAGCTCCTCCGAGAGCGACAGCTCGCCGCTCCGCAGCAGCGTGACCATCGAGTAGTGGATCTCGACCACGCGGTAGTGCCACGGCGCGCCGCCGAGCGCAGGCGCGGGCTCCGCCGGGTCGTCGCCCTCGCCGAACGCGTCAGCG
>DASSSF010000078.1:0-33706 GCA_035708565.1 Candidatus Limnocylindria bacterium | reverse complement strand
CGCGCTCGGCGCCGAGCCGCTCTTCTTCCTCGACTACTTCTCGACCGGCAGGCTCGACCCCGCGGTCTTCGCGCGGGTCGTCGGCGCGATGGCGGACGCGTGCGCGGCGCACGGCTGCGCGCTCCTCGGCGGGGAGACGGCGGAGATGCCGGGGATGTACGCCGACGGCGTGTACGACCTCGCCGGGTTCCTCGTGGGCGGGGCGAAGCGCGCCGACCTCCTCGACCCCGCGAACGTCCGCGAGGGCGACGCGCTCATCGGCCTCGCGTCGAACGGCCTCCACACCAACGGCTACTCGCTCGCGCGCCGCATCGTCGCCGACCGCGGCCTCGCGCTCGACCTGCCGATGCCGGAGCTGCGGGGCGGGACGCTCGGCGACGCGCTCCTCGCCGTGCACACCTCCTACCTCGAGCCCGTCCGGCGCATCCGCGCCGCCGCGCGCGTGCGCTCGATCGCGCACCTCACCGGCGGCGGGTGGGAGGGGAACCTCCCGCGCGCGCTCCCGGCGGGCCTCGGCGCGGTCGTCGACCGCTCGACCTGGACGGTCCCGCCCGTCTTCCGCGTCCTCGCGGACGCCGGCGCGGTCGGCGAGGAGGAGCAGTGGACCGCCTGGAACATGGGCATCGGCCTCGTCCTCGCCGTCGCGCCCGAGGACGAGCGCGCCGCGCTGCGCGCCGAGCCGTCGGCGACCCGGATCGGCCGCGTCGAGCGCGCGCCGGGCGAGCGCCGCGTCCGCTTCGCGTGACCTTCCCCGTCGCGGTCTGCGTGAGCGGCCGCGGGACGAACCTCCAGGCGCTCATCGACGCGACCGCTGGCGGGCGCCTCCCCGCGCGCATCGTGCTCGTCGCGTCGAGCCGCGACATGGTGCCGGCGCTCGCGCGCGCCAAGCGCGCCGGCCTGCCGTACGCGGTGTTCCCGGTGACCGCCGAAGGCCGCGGCGACGCGCAGCGCGCCATGGGCGAGGCGATCGTCGCCGCGGGCGCGCGCCTCGTCGTGCTCGCGGGCTACGACCGGATCCTCGCCGATCCCTTCTGGGGCGCGATCGGCGACATCCCCGTGATCAACATCCACCCGTCGCTCCTCCCCGCGTTCGGCGGGCTCAATCGGCTCAAGGTCCACGAGGCGGTGCTCGCGGCCGGTGTGAAGGAGACCGGGGCCACCGTCCACCGCGCGAACCGCGGGAAGCTCGATGAGGGCGAGATCATCGTGCAGCGCTCCGTCCCGGTCCTACCCGGCGACGATCCGCTCACGCTCGAGCAGCGCGTCCTCGAGACGGAGCACGCTGCGCTCGTCGAGGCGGTGGCCCGCTTCGCCCGCGACGCATCCGCCGCGCACGCGTGACGACGTTCTGACAGCTTGCTTGACAGGCCGCCTAGGTTCCTGACGCCGGGCGCAAGGCGCGCGGTGGGGAGGCGGAGTGCGCGGGATCGCGCGCGTGCTCGCGGTCGGCGTGCTCGTCGCGGCGCAGGTGCTCGACGGGGCGGGTCCTGCCGCCGCTGAGACCGTCCGGTGGACGGCGTTCCAGCGCAGCGCGACGGTCCACTTCACCGACGAGAGCGTCGACGCGATCGCCGACACGCCGCGTCCGTTCACGCGCGAGTGGGGCCGCTCCGTGCACAAGGAGCCGCGAGGCGAGCCCGAGTGGCCGGCGCGTATCCGCGTCACCACCTCGCGTGACCCGGCCACTCTGACCACGTATCCCGCCGCAACGCCGACCATCTCGTCCGGCTCGGCTACGTACACCTGGGACACGACGACGAACGGCATGCAGCCGTTCGTCACCAGCGCCGCGACGACGGACCTGACACCGGGCTTCTCGCTGTCACGCGCCATCGACGGCGGGCGCGAGGTGCCCGGCGGCACGTCGGTGCGGCGGACGGTCACCATCCGGTCCGTCGTCAGCGCGGCGTTCGAGTCGATGCAGTTCGGCGTCACGCTCGGGCCACAGCCCGGACAGCCGATCACACCGTCAGCGGTCAGCTGCGTCGAGCCGCCGTCGATCTACGGCAGCCAGTACGACTGGTACCTGTACCGCCCGGCCGCGGGATCGGAGCTCGTCATCCGGTGCGAGGTCACGCTCACGAACACGACCGTGCTGCCCGCGCGCTGGTCGCCGCACATCTTCGTGAACGCGCACGTGTCCTTCGTGGAGAGCGCGCCGGTCACCGGTACCGCGATCGGGTCGTCGGACGACCTCGGTACGACCCTCTTCACCGTTGACGTGCCCGGCGGGGACGCGCAGGGCACGCTGCGCACGCTCGTCCAGCGGCTGATGTCGCTGCGCGGCGAGAACCGCGCGACGGTCCAGCCGGTCATGTGGAACGCGCAGACCACGTACGGCGAATTCGTCGATCTCGCCGATGACGTCGCGCCCGATGCGGTGCGTCCGATGAGCCGCTCGTGGGGCCGGTCGCTGCACAAGTGGGACGGATCCCCCGCCTGGCCGGTCCAGATCACCGTCGATACTCCGCTTCCCGCCTCGAGCCTCAGCGCGTGGCCCGCCGTCGTACCGGTCCCCTTCGGTGCCCTGTCGCGCTACGGCTGGTCGCTCGAGACGGGTTCGTTCGTGAACCTCTCGGAGCGGTCACCCTACGCGGCGAGCGCGGGGTTCGACGTCGCGCGGTCGCTGGAAGGCGGCCGTGACATCCCGGGCGGCGCGACGCAGCGGCGGCGCTTCACGGTCGAGCTAACCGCGACACGGGCCGTGCCATTCCTCAACCTGTTCGTCTACTTCGCAGGCCCCGGTCCCGCCGGTCCCGTTGCGGCCTCCGACATCACCTGCTCGCCCGGGCCGACGTATCCGGGCGACCCGCTCCGCCCGCAGTGGGCGATCACGGGGCCGGTGCCTGCGGGCACCGGACTTCATGTCACCTGCGATCTCACGCTCACGAACACGAGCACAGCGCCGGCGACCTACATCCCCGGCGTGTCGGCGTCGCAAGGCACGAGCGCGTCGGTCACGCTGCCGCTCGGAGCGACGACAGCCGCCCACAGTGACCCGGTGCTCGGCGACACGACGTTCACGGTCGAGCCGCCGGCGGGCATCTCGCATCAAGGTCGGGTGGTCTCGTTCGCCACCACGCAGGTGTACCTGCGCGCGGAGAACCGTGGCCCGCTGGCCGTCGGCTGGCGTGCGGCCGTCACCAGCTCGCTCAGCGCACGTTCGTCCGAGGACTCGTACCCCGACGAAGCGCTCGGGTTCGCGCGCTCGTGGTTCGTCGACCTCGCGAAGCCACCGGCATGGCCCGCCTCGATCACCCTGACGACGCCGGCCGATACGACCGGCTGGACGCTCTACCCGCCGCCGGTGCCGTCGGTCGTTCCGGGCGGCACGAGCTATCGCTGGGGCTCCGATCCGTCGGCGCCTCATCTCTTCGCCGGGGTCAACACGCCGATGACGGTCGTGACCACGCTCGGCGCGTCCGTGACGCGCGAGCTCGTGGGCGGCGCCGTCGTGCCGCCCGGCACGGCAACGCGCGAGCTCGTCATCCGGATCGTCCGGTCCTCGTCCGACCCGGTGCGCGTGAGCACGTACTTCCACAGCTCGTTCGACGGGCCGGGCGGGCCGGTGACGGCGTCGAGCGTGAGCTGCGCCGGCGGCACGCCGCAGGGGACGACCGGCGCCTTCTGGCTGCGCCTCACGCCGCCGATCGGCGTGCCGCTCGACCTTCGTTGCTCGGCCGTGCTCACGAACACGACCCCGTACGACGTGAGCTACATGCCGCTCGTCATCGTCGCGCGCGACGCGCCGCCTGTGGTGTCCGGCCCCCACGCCGGGCGTACGACGTACGACGTGCCGGTCGAGCATCTCGGGACCGTGCGCGCGGAGGTCACGCCTCCCGCGGGCGTGCTCGCGGAGGGCACCCTCACCACACACGCGTCACGCGTGCTGACGCTCGGGTACCGCAACGCGCGGCTGATCCCGACGCGTCTCGAGCTGGCGGGCGACGCGAGCCGCTACGTCGATGAGCGGGTCACCGTCTCCGCGCGTTTGACCGACGCGGTCACCGGCGCGGGCCTGGCCGGACGATGGGTCGACCTTCGGATCGGGTCGCTCACGCGCAGGGCCATGACGGACGCATCGGGCGTCGCCAGCGCCGAGCTCGTCGCGGGCGCGCTCGCTGTCGGCGTGCACTCCGTGACCGCCACGTTCGCGGGAGCAGGCGAGCACCTCGCCTCCAGCTCGTCGAGCGAGGTCGAGGTCCTTCGGATCCCGACGTCGATCGCGTACACGGGCGACGCGTCGGCGACGTTCGGCTTCGCCGGCATATCGGCGAGGCTCACCGACCGCCGGAGCGGCGCGCCGATCGCGGGCGTTCCGCTCGCGTTCACGATCGACGGCTTCGCGGCCGGCCCGGCCACGACAGACGCGACCGGTACGGCCGTTCTGACGGCGGTCCCACTCCCGCGGCTACAGCCCGGTGGTCACGTGATCGGCGTCGCGTTCGCCGGGGACGCCTCACGCGCGCCCGCGCAGACGACCGCGCAGGTCGCGATCACCGGCTCGTCCGGCAGGGTGATCGGCGCCGTGGTGACGGCGAACGGCGCGCGCGTCGAGCTGAGCGTCGCGTCCGACGGCACGGTCCTGTCCGGTCAGCTCAGGGTCGCGACCGCCGCCGTCTCCCTCCATGTCCGGGACATCCGGGCGCTCGGGATCGCGGCGACCGTAGCGGTCGTGTACGCGCGGAGCGACGACGGTCACGACGTGATCGCGCTCGTGACGGATGCGGGAGAGCCGGCCACCGTCGATCGGCTGATCCTCCGCCTCGATGGCGAGAGCCTCACGGGCGACGGAACGATCGCGCAAGGGAACCTCCAGATCCTCCACTGAGGCCGATGGGGGGACGCGCGCGTGGCGGCGCGAACCTGATACCGGATCGCGGCAGGCGAGCGCACGTGCGAAGCACCGCGGATGTCGTTCGCTATTCGCGTGAGGACGTCGGTCATCCCCGGCTTCGCGGACGTCGCGGACGCCCTCGCGTACATCGTCGCGAACCCCTACCTCTTCGTATCGTCGAGCACGGTCATGACGAGCGGGCTCATCGCCCTCACGCTGCTCCTCCGGGTCGCGGCGCTCCGCTCGGCGCGCGCGGCTCGCCTCCAGGCGGTCATCGCGACGCCGATGGTCCTCGTCCTCGCGTACTTCGGCATCGGCTCGATGGCGCTCGCGTCCTTCCTCTACGTGCGGCTTCACTCGTCGATCCCGCTCGAGACCGAGATCCAGATGGTGTCGGGGATCGGCCACTTCGCCGTCGCGGTCGCGGGCGTCGCGCTCCTCGCCGGTCCCGCGCTCCGCGCGCGCGGCTGGCTCGTGGCGAACCTGGTCGCGGCGGCGTACTGGATCCTCCAGATCGCCGTCGTCCGCCCGCCCTGGCTCGAGTTCCAGGCGCACGGGCCGATCACGCGCACCATCGCCTTCGCCGCGCTCGGCGCGAGCGCGCTTCTCACGTGCGTCGCGCTCCGCCGCTCCGCCGCTCAGCGCGGCGCACGCACCACCTCGATCGCCACCGGCCGATCGCTCTCGTAGCGCACGCGGAACCCGTCGAGGAACGAGAGCGCCGGACCGCTGAGCGCGGTGCCGAGCGCGCGCGCGACGACGAGCGCGCCGAGCTCGATCGCGCCGCCGTGCCCGATCGCGAGCGCGTGCCCGCGCCCCGCGGCTCCGGCGATCCGCGCCCACGCGGCGGCCTGCTCGCGCGCGAGCTCCCGCTCGCGCGCCTCACCCAGGAGCGACGCGTGCTCCTCGATGGTCCGCAGCTGGACCAGCTGCGCCAGGTCGGGGAGGAGCGCTGGCTCGGTGCCGTCGAGCCGGCCGCCGACGAGCCGCGCGGTCTCCATCGCGCGCGGCAGCGGGCTCGACGTGACCACCGCGTAGCGCGGCGCGCCGCGCGCGAGCGCCTCCGCGGCGCGTACGCCGGCGGGCGAGAGGACCGCGCCGGCGCCGCGCTCGGCATGGCGGCGGATCTCGAGGGTCGCCACGTGCGCGCCCATTCTCGCGTCGGTCGCTCCCTCGCTGAGCGGGCATGCCCTTTGCTACGCTGCCTCGGCTAGTGCGCGTCCTCATCACAGGTATCACCGGCTTCGCCGGCAGCCATCTCGCCGAGCACATCCTGGCGGAGCACCCCGACGCCGCCGTGTTCGGGACGTTCCGCTGGAGGTCCCGGCTCGAGAACCTGCAGGCGCTCCGGCGCGCCGGCAAGATCGACGTCGTCGAGGGCCGCTTCAGCGACGGCGCCGCGCTCCGCAACGAGGGGAAGAAGGGCCGCGTCACGCTCCTGTACTGCGAGCTGACCGACCCGGGCGCGGTCGACCACCTCATCGGCGCCGTCCAGCCGCAGCGCATCTTCCACCTGGCGGCGCAGTCCTTCGTCCAGTCCTCCTTCGACGAGCCGCTCGCGACGTTCCACATCAACGTCGACTCGCAGCTCAACCTCCTCGAGGCGATCCGCCGCCGGAACGAGCCCATCCGCGTGCACGTCGCCGGATCGAGCGAGGAGTACGGGCTCGTCAACCCCGACGAGGTCCCGATGAAGGAGACGAACCCACTCCGCCCGCTCTCTCCGTACGCCGTGAGCAAGGTCGCGCAGGACAAGCTCGCCTACCAGTACTTCCGCTCGCACGGCCTCCACGTCGTCGTCACGCGCGGCTTCAACCACACCGGTCCGCGGCGCGGCGAGATCTTCGTCACGAGCACGCTCGCGAAGCAGATCGCCGAGATCGAGGCCGGGCTCCGGCCCCCCGTCATCGAGCACGGGGACCTCACGAGCAAGCGCGACTGGACCGACGTGCGCGACATGGTCCGCGCCTACTGGCTCGCGCTCGAGAAGGGCGAGCCGGGCGAGGTCTACAACGTCGGGAGCGGCCGGACGTGGAGCATCCGCGAGATGCTCGACATCCTCCTCTCGCACACGACGGCGAAGATCGAGCTGCGCGAGGATCCGGCGCGCCTGCGGCCGTCCGACGTGAAGATCCTCTGGGCGGACACGACGAAGTTCCGCAAGGCGACCGGCTGGGAGCCGAAGATCCCCTTCGAGACCACGCTGCGCGATCTCCTCGACCACTGGCGCGAGCGGATCCGCGTGGAGAACACGCGGCTGCAGGCGGGGGTGTGAGCGATGCCTGACATCGGCGGCATCTGGACCGCGTTCGTCAACAACGCGGTGGTCCAGTTCTTCCTGCGATTCACCGTCCTCTACTTCGCCGCGCTGTACCTCGCGATGGTCTTCTGGACCGTGCGCGACGCGCAGAGCCGGACCGAGAACCAGATCACGCCATACCTCTACGGGATCATGGTCGTGGTCCTCAACATCCTCGGGCTCTTCATCTACCTGATCATCCGGCCGCGCGAGACGCTCGCCGAGGCGTACGAGCGGCAGCTCGCCGAGGAGAGCCTCCTCGCGGAGGCGGAGCAGCGGATCGTGTGCCCGACCTGCCACGAGCGCGTCGGCGACGACTACCTCCTGTGCCCCGTGTGCCGCACGCGGCTCAAGCGGGTGTGCCCGTCGTGCTCGAAGCTCATCCGCCCCGAGTGGAACATCTGCCCGTACTGCGCCAAGGACTTCGACGAGCGCGACTGGACCGTGCACACGGGCGGAAAGGCCGCGGAGGTCGCCAAGCCCTAGCCACGGAAGGATGTTCCCGCAGGGTTTTCGCTAGTTTGGTAGTATCCTTGCACATTCGTGATGACCAAACTAGCGGAGGCGGCCCGTGGGACGTTCGGATGAGCTCGCTGCGGCCCTGAAGGCGATCGCCGAAGGGCGACGTACCAGAGACGTCGAGTCGCACACACTCGACTTCAAGGCCGAAGGGCGTTCGCCCAAGGACACGGTCGCGTCATTCGTCGAGGGGTGTCTTTGCTTCGCGAACGGGGACGGGGGAATGCTCGTTCTCGGAGTAACGGATGCAGGCTCGGGCCCCGATGCGATCGTTGGCACCGGATTCGATGCGGACGCTCTGAAGAGACAGGTCTACGAGTTGACGCGTCCCCACCTTCTCGTCGATGCCGTTGCGGAGACGCACTACGGGAAGCGGCTCGTCGTCGCCTACGTGTCGCAGAGTCCGGAGATCCACTCCGATACGCAGGGTCGGGCGCCCCGTCGCATCGGGGCACAGTGCATGCCGATGACGCCTCAGGATCAGCAACTCCTCCGTGAGGAACGACAGGGCGTCGACTGGTCGGCCGAACGCAGCGGGCGGGCCCTCGATGACGTTTCGCCGGTCGGCGTGGCCATCGCGCGGCAGCACCTTCGCGCCTTCGCCGGTCAGCGCAGAACGCTCTCTCGAGCGAGCGAGGCTGACCTGCTTCGCGCTCTCGGCCTGGTTGACGGGTCGGGGGCATTGATCCGCGCCGGCGAGGTGCTCCTATGCGAGCCTAGGCGCGGAGCGCAGCCGCGCATCGTCTACCAGTACAAATTGACGCAGGCGGGGGAGCCGGTGACGGTCGAGCGGCTGAGAGGTCCGCTCCTCGGCGCTTACGTACGAGCGCTCGAGCTCATCCAGGCGCGCCGCAATCTTGTGAGCCTCAACCTTCCTGATGGCCAGCAGATCCAACTCGAGGACTTCCCCGAGGCGGCTGTACGCGAGGCGCTCGCCAACGCCGTCATCCATCGTGACTACCACTTCGACTCGCCGGTCGTGATCGAGCACTCGCCTGCCGCGCTCGTGGTGACCTCACCGGGACCTCTGGTGAGCGGCGTGACACGAGAGAACATCCTCACCCATCCATCCAAACCACGGAACGTGAAGCTCACGAACGCCGCCAGAAAGCTTGGCCTGGCTGAGGAGGTCGGGCTCGGCATCGACCGGATGTTCCGCGAGATGGTGCACGCGGGTAAAGACGTTCCTGTGATCGATGCCCTATTCGACCGGGTCAGGATCACGTTCCTTGGCGGCGGACCCAACACGCAGATCGCGCGGTATGTCGCGCAGCTCCCACCGGCCGAACGCGATGACACTGACACGATGCTCACTGTCCTGAGGCTCTGCTCCGCCTCGTCGATCACAGCGGCGGACATGGCACCCATCTTCCAGAAGACGACTGAAGAGGCTGAAGCGGTGCTACGCAGGCTCGCGGGTGATGCGGTCGGCATGCTTGAGCCGACACGCGAGTCGGCTCGATGGCGACGACCGCAATACCGCTTCACGGGCGACGCCCTGAAGCAGCTTGGCTCGGCTGTGCGCCACCGGCGCCGTACCACGGACGAGATCGACAAGAAGGTGTTCACGCACGTTCGTGAGTACGGGAAGGTGACGAACCGAACGGTGCAGAACCTGTTGGACGTTGGCATGGGTCGAGCGAAGCAGATCCTTCAGGATCTGATCGCTCGCGAGGTCCTCGTCAAGGTGTCCGAGCACGAACGTGGCCCCGGCGTGGAGTACGGTCCGGGGCCGAAGTTCCCGGGCGGCAAGAAGAGAAGCGCACCAAGCGCGAGACAGCTTCGTCTCGGCGAGGTGGATGCCCCGCGTGTGCGCAGCACGCGCCGCGCCGAACGGTCTTAGCGGAGCAGCCCTCGCGCGCTCGTGATCGCGAGGTACGTGAAGGCGGCGGCCGTCGCGACGGCCGCGATGATCGTCGCCGTGCCCCACGAGATGAGGTCGATGCCCGCCAGGGTGTCGCCGAGCGCCGCCGCCGCCACGCCGGCGGTGGCCACCGAGGTCGCGTAGAGCGCGACCACGAGCGCGATCACGGTCAGGGCGATGTTGAGGATGGTCTTCGGCAAGGTGTGTCGTCTCATGGATAGCGTTGCTATCTGGCCTGTGCAGCCCCGGTCAATGGGCCGATGGTGGTAGGCCGCAAGTCCGTGCCGAATGTCACAGCGTGCCGGCGATCCGCGAGTGGCCCGCCTCGGCGCGCCCGCGCGAGCGCCTCCTCGCCGACGGTGTGGCGCGGCTCACCAGCGAGGAGCTCCTCGCGCTGCTCATCGGCAGCGGCCGTCCGGGACGGGACGCGCTCGCGCTCGCGCGCGACGCGCTCCGCGACATCGGCGGGCTGCGCGGCGTCGCGTCCGCCGACGCGTCGACGCTCGCGAGGCTCGTCGGGCCGGCGACCGCGGCGCGCATCACCGCCGCGTGCGAGATCGGTCGCCGCGCCGCGAGCGCGGACGCCGAGGGCGAGCTGCTCGACACGCCCGCGCGCGCGGCCCGCGTGCTCGCGCCGCGGCTCGCGAACCTCGACCGGGAGGCGCTGATCGTCGCGCTCCTCACGCGCCGGCAGCGGCTCATGGCCATCTCGCACGAGTACCGCGGCAACCTCGTGGGCACGTCGGTACGCGTCGGAGAGCTCTTCGCCGAGGCCGTGCGGCGCAGCGCCGCGGCGATCGTGCTCGCGCACAACCACCCGTCCGGCGATCCGGAGCCTTCCGCCGACGACATCCGCACGACGAACGACGCGATCGCCGCCGGTCGCTTGCTCGGTATCGCGGTCATCGATCACCTTGTGATCGGATCCGCACGGCGCTGGGTCAGCCTGCGCGAGCGCGGCGTGCGGTTCTGAGGGGACGCGCTGTACGTATCGCGGACATCACATAACGCGCCCGTCCGCTCCGCGTTCGGCCCACTGGGGATGGGCAGGCTGCGTTCTTCCGAGCGCGTCCGCGCGCTCTTCGCGACGGCGTTCTTCCTCTGCGGCGTGATCCCTGTGACCGCCGTCACGGCGGCGCAGCCGCACGTCGCCGATCAGGCGCGTCAGGCCGCGCCGAGCGACGAGGTCCGGCCCGTCGCCGCCGTGCGCGCGATGAACGACGATCTCGACCCGCAGCGCCCGCCCGCGCTGCGCGTCGCCTTCGACGAGGCGAAGCTCTCGATCGTCCCGCCCCAGGGCTGGACGGCGGCGCCCGCGACGTCGCTCAACCCCGTCTCGGCGCCGGCCTCTCCTATCTATGAGGTCGCGCGCTTCCAGATGCGCGTCGGCGACCCGAGCCTCTACGCGCAGCCGATCCCCATCACCTCCGGCCTCGTCCGCGACGCGGGCGCGATCCTCTCCGTGGGGCTCGCGCGCGAGGGCGGCGAGCTCGTGGGCATGGACGTCGACATCAAGGGCCGCGACGTGGAGGCCCGTGGCGGCTTCTACGTGACCGAGGAGAGCGTCGTCTACGACGGCCTCGCCATCGTCACGCGGTTCCTCGTCGCGCGCTCGACCGACCGCGTCCTCGCGGTCCAGGCCGTGGCCGACGCCGACCGCTGGACCGAGCTCGAGCCGGCGGTGCGCGCCGCGATGCGCTCGGTCCACGCCGACCAGGACGGGCCGCACGGTCCGGCCGCGCCGCCGCCGCCGCCCGCACCCGAGCCGCCGGTCGAGGCCGCCGTCGTCCCGGAGGACCCCACCGCGGCGATCCGCGCGCGGATCGTCGCGCGCGCCGCGTCGCTCCTCGGCCTGCCGTACGTGTGGGGCGGCAACAGCACGACGAGGGGCATGGACTGCTCCGCCTACGTCTCGTGGGCCTGGGGCGTCGACCGCTACACGACCGACTCGATCTGGGCCGTGAGCCATCCGATCTCGAAGGACGAGCTCCGCCCGGGCGACGCGATGAACCTGACGATCGGGCGCGATCCCGCGCGCCGCGGCCACATCCGGATCTTCGAGGCCTGGGCGAACGAGGCGCGCACGCTCGTCTGGGTCTACGAGGAGACGCCGCCGCGCGTCCTGCACCGGGTCATCGCCTACGACGCCCGCTACCAGCCGATCCGGCTGAACGGGCTCTCCGGGATCGGCGACGCTCCCCTCGTCGTCGCCCCGCCGTCGGCGGTCGAGCCGGTAGAGCTGCCCGCGCCGGCGCCCCGCTACAACCCGCGCACGGCCACGCCCCGGCCGGCCACGCCGCGCCCCGCGGTGCGCAGCACCCCCCGGCCGGCCGCGACGCGGACCCCGTCGCCGACGCCGCGCCGCACGGCCTCGCCGAGACCGAGCGGCACCGTCCGTCCGACGCCGACGCCGCGGACGACGGCGACCGCCCGGACGCTCACGACCGCGACGCCCGTCCGCACCGTCGCTCCCACACCGAGACCGACCTCCACGACGCGCTAGCCCCCGCAGCACATACATTCAGCGCGGTGCTGGACGGGTTCCTCGGTCTCTTCTCGCGCGACATCGGCATCGATCTCGGGACGGCGAACACCCTCGTGTGGGTCCGCGGCCGCGGCATCGTCATCAGCGAGCCGTCGGTCGTGGCCAAGGACGTGCGCTCCGGCAACATCCTCGCCATCGGCGCGGAGGCCAAGCGCATGGTGGGGCGCACGCCCGCGTCGATCGTCGCCGTTCGTCCGCTCAAGGACGGCGTCATCAGCGACTTCGACATCACCGAGCAGATGCTCAACTACTTCATCCGCAAGGTGCACGAGCGCGGCTTCGCGCTCTTCCCGCGGCCGCGCGTGATCGTCGGCATCCCGTCGGGCGTCACCGAGGTGGAGAAGCGCGCGGTGCAGGACGCGGCGCTCGCCGCGGGTGCGCGGTGGGCGCGGCTCGTCGAGGAGCCGATGGCCGCGGCGATCGGCGCGGGGCTCCCCGTGAACGAGCCGTCCGGATCGATGATCGTGGACATCGGCGGCGGCACGACCGAGGTCGCGGTCACGTCGCTCGGCGGGATCGTCGTCGCGCGATCGGTGCGCATCGGCGGCGACGAGATGGACCAGGACATCGTCGCGTACGCGCGGCGCGAGTTCAATCTGCTCATGGGCGAGCGGACCGCGGAGGACATCAAGATCGCGATCGGCTCCGCGTACCCGCTCGACGAGGAGGTCTCCACGTACTTCCGCGGGCGCGACCTCCTCACCGGTCTGCCGCGGTCGATCGAGGTCACGAGCGCGCAGGTCCGCGAGGCCATCGAGCCGAGCGTCGCGGCGATCGTCGACGCCGTGAAGGACACGATCGAGGAGACGCCGCCGGAGCTCGTCGCGGACGTCATGGACCAGGGGATCTACGTCGCCGGAGGCGGCGCGCTCCTCCGCGGCCTCGACACGAGGATCTCCGAGGCGACGCAGATGGCCGTGCACGTCGCCGATGATCCGCTCACGTGCGTCGCGCGCGGCACGGGCAAGGTGCTCGAGGACCTCGACCGGTACGACCGCAGCCTCGTGACCGACTCGTACGCGGTCGCGCCCCGCTGACGATGGCCGCCCTGTCGCGCCCGCGGATGCGCGCGCGGGCCCCGGGCGGCGGATCGCTCCGCACGTTCCTCGTCCTCTTCTCCGTCTCGGTCCTCATCCTCGTCCTCCGCAACACCGACGCGCTGCGGACGACGAGCGCGTTCGGCACCGCCGTGCTCGTGCCCGTGCAGCGCGCCTTCTCCGACGTGGGCGCGGGGATCGACCGCTTCGCGCGCGCCGTCGGCGAGATCGACCGCCTTCGCGGGGACAACGCGCGCCTCCGCGACGACAACGACCGGCTCTTCCTCGAGAACGTGCGCCTGCGCGAGCAGGCCGCCGCCGCCGAGCTCGCGGCGCGTCTCGGAGCGACCGCGCGCGCGCTCCCGTACGAGAGCGTGCCGGCGGATGTGATCGGCCGAGATCCGACCGGCGTCATCCGCACGATCATCCTCGGGGCCGGCACCGACCAGAAGGTCGCGGTCGGGCACGTCGTGCTGTCGGATCAGGGCCTGGTCGGCCGCGTGAGCGAGGTCGGGCCGAACTACTCGAAGGTCCAGCTCGTGACGGATCCGGCGTCGGTCGTGTCCGCGCTCGTGCAGGGATCGCGCGCGACGGGGCTCGTGCGCGGGCAGTTCGGCGACACGCTCGTGATGGAGTGGATCCTCCAGACCGAGCCGGTGAAGATCGGGGACGTCGCGGTGACGGCGGGGCTCGCGTTCGGCGACGAGCTGCGCTCGCTGTATCCCAAGGGGCTCGTCCTCGGCCGCGTCGTGGAGGTCCAGCGGGCGGAGAACACGGCCTACCTGCGCGCCGTGCTCCTTCCGGCGGTCGACCTCCGCAAGCTCGAGCGCGTCCTCATCGTCAAGGCGGACTGACCTAGCCCGCGAGGGCCATGACGCGCGGGCCTGTGAGGCGTTCCACTCATCGGATGCGCCGGACCGGCGCATGATCGCGAGTCGGGGAGGGAAGGGCATCTCGCACCGCGTCCTCGCGTCCGTGCTCGTCCTGCTGCTGACCGTGCTCTCGCTCGGTCCGTCGGCGGCTGCATCCGAGAGCGCCTCGAGCGAGGCCCGGTCGACGTTGTCCCAGGGCTCGGGCCAGCCGACGTTGCCTCGGGAGGACTCGGCCCGGTCGACGTTGCCTCCGGGGCCCGGTGCCTCGCTCGGCCGGTCGTCGGATCGCGCCGAGCCGACGACGCGTGTCGTAGGCGACCCGGCCTCGCGAGACACCGGGGCCCCGTCGACCTCGACCGGGCCTCGATTCCTGGTCCGTCTCTCGTCGTCCGCGTCATCGGTCGACGTCGAGCGGGTGCTGCGGTCGGTGCAGGGCGAGCTCGACGGCGGGATCGCGGCGCTCGGGGTGATCAGGGTGGCGGTGCCGGGGGACACGGCGGACGCGTGGAGCGACCTCGACGCGGTCGCGGCGGTCCTCGCGGGCGATCCCGCGGTCGAGAGCGCCGAGCCCGACGGGACCGTGCGCCTCACGCACACTCCCAACGACCAGTACTACGCCTCGGACCCGTACGTGCGCCTCGGGCAGTGGGGCGTGCGCAAGGCCCAGGTCGACCGCGCGTGGGACGCCGCGCGCGCGTCGCCGACCATCACGGTCGCCGTCATCGACACCGGCGTGGACCGCGGGCACCCCGACCTGCAGGGCGGCGCGCTCCTCCCCGGCCGGACGTTCATCACGGTCCCGAGCGCCGCGTGCCGGATCTCGGACGTCGACGACAACGGCCACGGCACGAACGTGACGGGGATCCTCGCCGCGAACGCGGACAACGGCATCGGTATCGCGGGCGTCGCCTTCGGCGTGAAGGTGCTGCCGCTCAAGGCGCTCGACTGCGACGGCGTCGGGCTCCTCTCCGACGTGGCCGCCGCGCTCGTGTACGCCGTGGACCAGGGCGCGAAGATCGTCAGCGTCTCGCTCGGCTCGGACGCGAACAGCCCCGTGCTGCAGAACGCCGTCCGGTACGCGGCCGCCCGCAACGTGCTCGTCTTCGCGGCCGGCGGGAACTGCGGCATCGAGAGCACGCGCTGCTCCGCCCTCAACGAGATCAGCTACCCCGCGGCGTACCCGGAGGCGATCGCGGTCGCGGCGACCGACGTCGACGACACGCGCGCCCCGTTCTCGACGGTCGGCTCGTTCCTCACGCTCGCCGCGCCGGGGCGCTACATGGTGAGCACGGTCCCGACGTACCCGACGAAGAGCGGCGTCCTGAACTACGCGGCGTTCTCCGGGACGTCGCAGGCGACGCCGTTCGCGGCGGGCGTCGCCGCCCTCGTCTGGTCGCGCGAGCCGGGGCTCACCGCCGCGCAGGTGCGCAGCCGCCTCATTGCGACGGTCGACGACCTTGGCGTGCCGGGCGTCGACACGTCGTTCGGCGCCGGGCGCGTGAACGCTCTCCGCGCCGTCACCACGAGCGCGACGAGCTCCTACGGCGCGCGGTACGACCTCTCCGCGCTGCCGAAGACCGTCGCGCGGGGCTCGCGGACGGCGGCGCTCGTCAGGGTCACGAACACCGGAACCGCCGTGTGGCGCGCCGCCGGCGCGGGCCGCGTGTACCTCTCGCTCTCGATCGCGAGCGGGCCGGGGACCATCGTCGCCGGCGCGCAGGGCGCGCTTCCCACCGACGTCGCGCCCGGGACGACGGTGCCTGTCGTGATCGAGATCGCCGCGCCGTCGACGGCGGGCACGTACACGCTCAGCTTCGACCTCGTCCAGGACGGCGCGGGGAGCTTCGCGGCCTTCGGCGTCCAGCGCGCGACGGCCACGCTCGAGGTCGGTGAGGCCGCGTTCGGCGCGACCTACACGACGAAGACGTCGGCGACGGCGCTCGCGCTCGGCGCCACGACGACGGTCGATGTGACGCTTGCGAACTCCGGCGGGCGGACGTGGCTCGCGGCCGGCCCCAACCCGGTGCGCCTCTCCTACCACTGGCTCGACGCACGAGGCGCGACGCTCGTGTGGGACGGACCGCGGACACCGCTGCCGCGCGACGTCGCGCCGGGCGAGCAGGTCACGGTCTCCCTCGGGGTCGCGCCCCCGGCGGCGCTCGGGACGTACGTGCTCCGGATCGATCTCGTGCAGGAGGGCGTGAGCTGGTTCTCGGGTCTCGGGATCGCGCCCAGGGACGTCGCGGTGAACGTGAACAACGGCTGGGCCGCCGCGTACACGCTCCCGCCCTCGCTGCCGATCCTCCTCCCGGGAGGCCGCGCGCTCGTGAGCGTGACCGTCAGGAACGACGGCTCGCTCGTCTGGCGCGCCGGCGGCGCGCAGCCGATGCGGCTCGCCGCGCACCTGAGCGATCGGACCGGCGCGACGGTCCTCTGGGACGGCGAGCGCGCGGCGCTCGCGGCCGACGTCGCGCCCGGGCAGTCAGCGACCGTGCTCGTGCCGATCGCCGCGCCGCGCGCTCCGGGCTCGTACCGCGCGCGCGTCGACGTCGTCCAGGAGGGCGTGACGTGGGCGAGCGCGAACGGCGTCGCCACCGGCGACGCCTCGCTGCTCGTCGTGCCCGACCACCGGGCCACCTTCCCGACGGGTCCGATCACCGTGTCGCGGACGTCGCCGAGCGCGACCGTCCAGATCGCGAACTCGTCGGCCGCGACGTGGACGCCCACCGGCACCGCGCCCGTGCGCGTGTCGTCGCACTGGCTCGACGCGGCCGGGCGTGCGCTCGTATGGGACGGCCCGCGCGCGGACCTGCCCCGCGCGGTCGCGCCGGGCGAGTCCGTCACGGTCGTGGTGCCGCTCGCTCCTCCGCCGCTCGGAGCAGCGCTCCTGGTGATCGATCTGGTGTCGGAAGGCCTCGAGTGGTTCGGGGCCGGTCCGCAGCGCCAGGTAACGCTGATCCAATAGAGGCGTTCCTCGGACCGAGGACGTCCGCCACACTCGTAGGAGCGCACGCATGAGGAGGGATCGGCACTTGCGCATCACGTTGGGGCTCGGGGTCCTGCTGGCCGCCGCGCTCGCGCTCGCAGAGAGCGCCTCCGCGTCGCCCGCCGCGATCCTCGGCGCGACCTACGCCGCCGCGCCGCCCGCGAGCGCGGCCGCCGGCGCGACGCTCACCGTGCCCGTGACGCTCACGAACACCGGGAACGAGGCGTGGACCGCCGGCGGCCCGAACCCCGTGAACCTCACGTACCACTGGTACGACGAGCGCGGCGCGATCCTCGTGTGGGAAGGCGTGCGCACGCCGCTCGGTGCCGACGTGGCCCCGGGCGCGAGCCGGCAGGTCACCGCGAACGTGCTCGTCCCGTCCCGAGGCGGCCTCTACCAGCTGCGCTTCCACCTGGTGAAGGAAGGCGTCGCCTGGTTCCCCCAGCAGAGCGGCGTCTTCGCGGTGCAGGTGCAGAGCCCGTACGCGGTGCGCTTCGGCACCGTCCCGATCCACACGTACCTCGCGACGGCGACCTACACGGTCCAGGTGCCGATCACGAACATCGGGACGGCGACGTGGAACGCCGCGGGGACGAACCCGGTCTCCGTGTCCTACCACTGGCACACGCTCGCGGGCGACACGATCGTCTGGGACGGCGTCCGCACTCCGCTGCCGCAGGACGTCGCGCCCGGCGCGACGGTCACCGTCCCGGTGCGCGTCGTCGCCCCCGACCCGCTCGGCCCGGTGCGGCTCACGTTCGACCTCGTCCGCGAGGGCGTGAACTGGTTCCAGTTCCTCGGCGGCACGCCCGTTCGCATCGACACGGCCGTCGAGGCCGCGCGCTATTCCGCGCGCTACGACATCGCGGCGTCGACGCCGGCGTACATCGGCGAGACGAAGGCGGTCCCGGTCACCATCACGAACACGGGCAACGTGACCTGGAACGCGGCCGGCGCGAACCCGGTGAACCTCGCCTTCCACGTCTTCGACAGCGCCGGCGGCACGGTCGTGTGGGATGGCACGCGCACGCCGCTCGGCACGGACCTCGCGCCCGGGCAGTCGAGGACGCTCAGCCTCGCGTTCACCGCGCCCACGGCGATCGGGACGTACTCGCTCAACGTGGACGCCGTGCGCGAGGGCCTCTCGTGGTTCAGCGGCTACGGCGTGCCCGCCGGCAGCACGCGTCTCTCGGTGACGAGCGGGTACTCCGCGGGGTACGGCGCGACGACCACGCCGCCGCAGGCCGGCATCGGCGCGCTCGTGGACGTCACCGTCGAGGTGACGAACTACGGCCCCCGCACCCTCGTCGCGGGCGGGCCGAACCCGGTGCGCCTCTCGTACCACGTGCACACGGCCGCCGGCGCGGTGGTCGTGTGGGACGGCGCGCGCGGGATCCTGCCGCGCGACCTCCCCGCCGGCACGAGCGCGACCGTCCCGATCAGCGTGCAGCTCCCGTCGGCGACCGGCGACTACCGCGTCTCGTGGGACCTCGTGCAGGAAGGCGTGGCGTGGCTCTCGCAGTACGGCGTCACGATGAAGGTCGAGCCCGTGAGCGTGATCCCCGGCGTGACCTTCTACGGGAAGGGCTTCGGGCACGGCGTCGGCATGAGCCAGTACGGCGCGCAGGGCCTCGCGACGGGAGCCGGCGGCGCGGCGCTCACCGGCGAGCAGATCATCCAGTACTACTACAGGGGCACGCAGATCACGCCGATCCCGACGCAGGACGGCAACACCGGGATCCGCGTCCTCCTCTCCGTGCCGTCGTCGACGGGCATCTACACCTGCGGCTCCCCGGCGATGAACACGTCGCTCGTGGACCTCTCCGCCTACGGCATCGCGCGGATCGTGAACGAGGGCGCGGCCAACGCGCCGATCGGCTCGATCGGCCCGAACGAGAACTACCAGATCGCCGCGCGGAACGGCGTGGTGCAGGTCTGGAAGAACGTGGGCACACCGACGAAGGTCTACGAGGGACCCGGCCCGGTCACGGTCGTCGCCGACCCGAGCGGCTCGCTCCGCATCCAGCAGAAGGGCACCTACCGCGGCAACACGCGGTTCGTGAACTCGGGCGGAGTCCTCCGCGTCGTGAACTTCGTGAACTACGACGACTACGCGAAGGGCGTCATCCGCAAGGAGATGCTCGCGAACTGGCACTTCGAGGCGTACAAGGCGCAGGCCTACGCCGCGAAGGCCTACGCGTACACGTCGTACCGCGGCGGCGCGTCGGACTACGACGTGCGTGACGACCAGCTCGACCAGTGCTACGGCGGCGTTGGCGCGGAGGAGCCGCTCTCGAACTCCGCGGTCGACGCGACGCGCGGCAGGATCCCGACGTACAACGGCGCGGTGATCCGTGCGTACTTCTCCGCGAGCTCGGGCGGGTACACGGTCGCCGAGGGCTGCTGGGGAGCGCGCCTCCGCTTCGTGTCCGGCCGCTACACCTGCGGCGACAGCCAGCCGTACCTCGTCGCGGTCCAGGACCCGGCGGACCTGCGCGTATCGACGCCCGCGCCGAACCGCCACGCCTCGTGGCAGGTGACCTTCACGAGCGCGCAGATCCGGAACGCGATCCTCAACATGCGGGGCGTCGACATGGGGACCCTCATCTCCGTCGACGTGTCGAACCAGGCGCCGGCGGGCGGCCACGTCGTCTCGGTGCTGGTGCGCGGGACGAACGGAGTGTTCGACCTCCAGGCCGACGTGTTCCTCCGCACGCACCTCTCGCTCAAGTCCACGTACGTGAGGCTGTCGCCCTTCTGAGCACGGCGCACACCCGCCTTGTCGCACGGCCTCCGGGCGGCTAGCGTCCCCCGTCTACGGGACGGCGAGCCGTCCGCAGGGGAGGGCAGCATGACCGGACGCGCGCGCGCCATCACCGCGGGCCTCGCCGCGCTTCTCGTCGCCGCCGCGTGCACCGGCGCGGCGCCGGCGGGCGGCCCGACGACCACCGCGACCGCCGAGCCGCAGGCCGAGCTCGCGGCGGTCCAGGAGCTCACCGTCGCGGCCGGCCGCGACGACTACCGCACCGACGGGAAGCGGAACCTCACCGGCATGTTCCCGCTCAACGCGAACATCTACGAGACGCTCGTCACGCTCTCCCCGACCTACCAGGTCGAGCCGGGACTCGCGACGAAGTGGGAGTTCCGCGCTCCGAACACGTACCGCTTCACGCTCCGCTCGGGCGTGAAGTTCCACGACGGCACGCCGCTCACCGCGAAGGACGTGAAGGCGGTCATGGACCGCGTGGCGACCGCCGGCGGCGGCACGGTCGGCGTCGACGACAAGAGCGCCGTCGTCGTCGACGACCTCACGGTCGACATCACGCCGAAGCGCACGAATCTGCGGGCGCTCCAGCAGCTCGTGCATCCGTCGTGGGGCATCCACAAGGCCGGCGCCGATGTCGTCGCGAAGCCCGTGGGTACGGGCCCCTTCAGGTTCGTGTCGTACACGAAGGGCGAGCGCATCGTCGTCGAGCGCAACGAGGACTACTGGGGCGCGAAGCCGACGCTCCAGAAGATCACGTTCCGCTTCATCCCCGACCCGAACACGCGCGTCCTCGCGCTCCAGGCGGGCGAGGTCCAGGTCGCGGTAGAGGTGCCGCGCGAGTCGGCGAAGACCGTGGCCGCCGGCGACCTCCGGCTCGTGACGTCGAAGCCGGGCGCGTACGAGGCGATCTACGTGAACATCCGCGGCTCGGGCGACTACGCCATCGGCAAGGACAAGGCGGTCCGCGAGGCGATCGCGTACGCCATCGACAAGAAGGCGGTCGTCGAGAACGTCTGGCAGAACAACGCCGAGATCAGCCAGACGATGATCCCGCCCGGGATCCTCGGCGATGCGGCGTCGACCGTGAAGGGCACGGCGCGCAGCGTGGACCGCGCGAAGAAGCTGCTCGATGATGCGGGGTGGAAGGCGGGCGCCGACGGGGTCCGCGCGAAGGACGGAAAGCGCCTCACCCTCGAGATGATCGTCGGCTATCCGACGCCCGAGATCCACAAGCCGCTCCCGGAGTTCGCGCAGGCGCAGCTCAAGGAGGTCGGCATCGACCTGAAGATCGTCACGACGCCGGACACCGCGTCGTACGAGAAGCGCCTCGCGTCGGGCGCGCAGGGCCACCTCTGGGTCGAGGCCGGGAGCCAGAACGACGGGAACCCGTGCTTCCTACCCGAGCTCCTCTTCACGAGCCCGGTGCCCGGCGGCGACGACGAGCAGAACATGTACGGCAACGCCTTCGCGCTCGGCGCGAAGTTCGACGACGCGGCGAAGAAGTGCCGCGAGGCCACCGGCGTCGCCGACGTCCAGAAGGCGGCGGCCGACATGATGAAGGTGCTCATCGACGAGGAGTTCGTCGTCATCCCGCTCGCCGGGACGTTCCGCCTCTACGGCGCGTCGAGCAAGGTGCTCGACCTCGTCGCGCACCCCGCCGGCGTCCACCAGCGCTGGGACAAGGTCCGCATTCGCAAGTGACGTGAGCGGCCGGCGTGAGGCGTTGCCCGCGCCTCACGTCGGCTAGCGTCCTGCGATGGCCGCCTACGTCGCGCGGCGCGTCCTCTCGCTCGTCCCGGTCTGGGTCGGCATCTCCGTCCTCGCGTTCGCCCTCTCCGTCCTCGCGCCCGGCGACCCGGTCCGCCAGGCGCTCCAGCAGTCGGGCATCGACGCGCCGTCGCCCGAGCAGGTGGCCGAGATGCGCCGCGAGCTCGGGCTCGACGCGCCGCCGCCGGTCCGTTACGCGCGCTGGGTGGGTGACGCGCTCACGGGCGACCTCGGCCGGTCCATCCGCACCGGCGAGCCCGTGCTCGGCGCGCTCGCCGAGCGCTTCCCGCGCACGGCGACGCTGGCGCTCGTGGCGGTCGTCCTCGGCCTCGCCATCGCGCTCCCGCTCGGCGTCGTCTCCGCGGTGCTGCGGAACTCCGCGCTCGACCACGTCGCGCGCCTCGGCGCGCTCGTCGGCGCGTCCATCCCCTCGTTCTGGCTCGCCTACCTGCTGATCATCGCGTTCGCGGTCCAGCTCAAGGTGCTGCCCGTGGCGGGGAGCACGACGCCGCAGCACCTCGTGCTGCCGGCGCTCACGCTCGCGATCGGCGCCGCGGCGTCGCTCACGCGGCTCACGCGGTCGGCGATGCTCGAGGAGCTCTCGCAGGAGTACGTCCGCACCGGCCGCGCGAAAGGCCTCCGCGAACGCGCCGTCGTCGTGCGGCATGCCCTCCGCAACGCGCTCATCGCGATCGCGACGGTCACGGGGATCCGGCTCGCGGCGCTCCTCGGCGGCGCGGTCATCGTCGAGACCATCTTCGCCTGGCCGGGCATCGGGAAGTTCGTGGTCGACTCGATCGGCGCGCGCGACTACCCCGTGATCCAGGGCTTCGTGCTCTTCGCCGGCACCGTCGTGCTCGCGATCAACCTCGCGGTCGACCTCGCCTACGTCTGGCTCGACCCGCGCGTGCGGCTCGGAGGGCGTGCCCGTGGCAACTAGATCCGAGCTGCTCGTCGAGAGCGGAGCCCAGGCCGAGGAGGGACTGCGCCACGGCGGCCGTCCCGGCGTGCTGCGCGCGCTCGTGCGGGAGCCCACCGCGGTCGCGGGCCTCGCGATCGTGCTGGGCATGGCGCTCGTCGCGATCGCCGCACCCGTGCTCGCGCCCGCCGACCCCGCCGCGGTCGACGGCGCGCGGCGGCTCCTCCCGCCGTCGCTCGAGCACCCGCTCGGCACGGACAACCTCGGCCGCGACGTGCTGAGCCGGATCATGTGGGGCGCGCGCCTCTCGCTCGGGACCGCCGCGCTCGCGACGACGCTCATCCTGACGATCGGCGTCGGCATCGGGCTCGCCGTCGGCTACTACGGCGGGCTGCTCGACGACGTCGTCATGCGCGTCGTCGACGTCATCCTCGCGTTCCCCGCCCTCATCCTCGCGCTCGCGATCGTCGGCGTCCTCGGCGCGGGGATCGGGAGCGTGATGATCGGCGTCGTGAGCGTCGCCTGGGCCGACTACGCGCGCGTCATGCGCGGCCTCGTCCTCGCCGCGCGCGAGCGCCAGTACGTGGAGGCGGCGCGCGCGGTCGGCGCGCGCGACCTGCGGATCGTGCTGCGGCACGTCGCGCCGAACGTGCTCGCCCCGGTCATCGTCCTCGCGAGCCTCGAGATGGGTGGGATCATCCTCGCCGTCTCCGCGCTCTCGTTCCTCGGCCTCGGCGCCCAGCCGCCGACGCCCGAGTGGGGCGCGATGCTCAACGACGGCCGGCCGTTCATCTTCGCCGCGCCGCAGCTCATGGTGTACCCCGGGGTCGCCATCAGCCTCGTCGTGATCGGGTTCAACCTCCTCGGCGACGGCCTCCGCGACGTGCTCGACCCCCACACGCGCCGCGGCTGACGCGGCCGGGCGAGGAGCCCGTGACGGTACGCGCCGCCCGGCGGTCCCGGCGTACGCTCCTCGGGTGAGCGCTACGCACTCCGCCGGGATCGACGCCGGCATGCGCGACTGGTACCGGTCCTGCCGCTGCTGCCTCACGGACGCGCACCCCGAGGTCGTCGCCGCGCTCGACGCGGAGCGCCGCGCGCAGGGTGAGGCGCCCTCGGGTCCGGGCATCTGCGAGGTCGCGGAGGGGACGAGCGCGCCGGCTCAGCCGGGCGACAGCCCCGATCCAGGCGCGTGACGCGCACGGTCCTCGGCATCATCGCGGCGGCGATCGCGGGCTCCGCCGCGGCCGCGGCGATGACGCCCGCCGACGCCGCGCCCGCGATCGACGCGGTCCACGCCGCGAGGCGCGCGGAGCACGCGGCGCTCGCGGCCCGGTCGGGCGTGCCGGCGGACGAGCGTGCGCGCGCGGACGCGCGCGCCGGCGCCGCGGCCGGCCCCGCGCTCCTCGAGGCGGCCGAGGCGCGCTACGTCGCGCTCGCCGCGGAGACGGCCGAGCGCGCGGGCGCCGCGCGCTTCTCCGGCCGCCTCGCGTGGCCGCACCGCGGGCCGATCTCGTCGCCGTTCGCGCCCCGGTGGGGCGGCTTCCACAACGGGCTCGACATCGCCGCGCCGTTCTTCACGCCGGTCGCGGCCGCCGCCGACGGCGTCGTGACCGTTGTCGGGCGGCCCTACGCCGCGGTCGGGGACACCGCCGTGACGGTGATGATCTCGCACGGCGACGGCGTGTCGACCGTGTACGTGCACCTCGACGACCGCCGCCCGCCTATCGTGACGGTCGGCCAGCGCGTCACGACCGGCGAGACGATCGCGTTCGTCGGCAGCACCGGGTGGAGCACCGGACCCCACACGCACTTCATGGCCGTGGTCAACGGACGCGCGGTCGATCCTCTCCGCTACCTGCCCGCACAGTGACGCGCCGGGACACACAAGCGAGCGTCCGCGGCGCGCCGTGACCCGGGTCACCGCCGCATCCGCGCCCGGGTAACACCGTCCCGATACGACCGTTCCCCTTTGAGCCATCAGTCTTGTGGCGTAGGATCGAGCGCAGCGTCGGGGACGGTGGCTCGAGGAAGAAGGAGAAGGGCCGCATGCCGCGACGCCGCGTCCTCGGGCCGAAGCGCCTCTCCCTTCTCATCGCCCTCCTCCTGCTCGGCCTCTTCCCCCACACTGGCCGTCCGGCCGTCGCCGCTCCGCGCGCGACCGGCGAGGTCGTAGCGAACGAGCGGCTCTTCGACCTGCCCGCGCGCGGCGCGGGAACGCTCGAGCGCGACACCGGCACTCCCGGCGGCGAGGACACGGGCGCGACCGGTGAGCCCGTCCTCCGCTTCACGTCGGCGACGATCGCGGCCGGCCAGCTCTTCGACCGCGTCGGCGCGCGCTGGACGACGCCGGACGCCGAGGTGGGCGAGTCCCTCTACGTCGAGGTCCGCACGTCGGCGGACGCGGCGTCGTGGAGCGAGTGGATCCAGCTCCCGCACGCCGAGGACCTCGTGGACGACGCGACGTCGACGTACTACGCGCCGCCGTGGCCCGCCGTCGACGGCGCGCGCTACGCGCAGTTCAGGGTGTGGCTCACGACCGGCGACCTCGACTCGGTCTCGCGCCTCGGCCTCACGTTCCTCGACGTGACCGACCGCAACGCCGGTCCGCTCCAGGCGCTCGTGAACGACCTGCGCGGCGCGTGGGAGGACCTCGGCCGCTCGCACGCGATGGCCGCGCCCGTCGGCCCGTCGAAGATCCTCACGCGCCGCGACTGGGCGGCCGACGAGTCGCTCATGAGGTGGGCGCCGCGCTACCAGCGCGACCACACGATGGTCGTCGTCCACCACACCGTCACCGGGGACGGCGGCACCAACGTCGCCGCCGAGATGCGCTCCATCTACTACTTCCACGCGGTGACGAGAGGCTGGGGCGACATCGGCTACCACTACCTCGTCGACAAGTTCGGGAACATCTGGACGGGCCGCCAGGGCGGCGACCACGTCGAGGGCGGCCACGCGTACGGCTGGAACAACGGCGCGTTCAGCGTCTCCGCGATCGGCGACTACCAGGTGAACCCGCCGACGTCGGCGCTCCAGGGCGCGATCGCGAACGTCGTCGCCGTGAAGTTCGCGCAGTACGGCCTCCAGCCGTACGGCCAGGGCACGTTCACCCACCAGGAGCGCCGCAGCGACGGGACGTGGATCGACGTCACCGACATCCGGCCGAAGATGATCGGCCACAGGGACGCGAACTACGTCGTCGGCCAGAACGGCGGCCAGACCGCGTGCCCGGGCAACACGATCGCCGCGATGATGGACGGCCTCCGCCGGCTCGCGCAGAACGCGGTGACGAACGGCTTCACGAACCTCGTGCGGTACGACCCGGCGCTGCCGCGCGGGACGTTCCCGGGGTCGTCGCTCCAGGTGCCGGTCCTGCTCACGAACCGGGGCACCCTCACGATCCCCGCCGGTACGTTCCTCTCGTACCAGGTCCGCTCGCTGCGCGGCGAGACGGTCGTGGCGCAGGGCGGGCGCGGGGTCGTCGCGACCGCGCTCCCACCGGGCGCGAGCATGAGCGTCAACGTCCCGTTCGGTGGTCCGCCGCAGGGCCAGTACATGGTGAAGTGGGACCTGCAGACGACCGGCGGCGCGTGGTGGAACCAGACGTTCGGCACGCCCGTGCGCGAGCAGTACCTGACGTCCCGCGACTGGAGCGCGGACTGGATCAGCGACACCATCCCGCCCTCGTTCACCGCGGGTGAGACGCGCGCGGTCACCGCCACCCTCCTCAACGACGGCGGCCGCGTCTGGCCGGCGAGCGGCACGAACCCGGTGAGGATCACGTACTCGTGGACGAGCATCGCCACCGGCAACACGGTCGCCGGCGCGAACAAGATGTCGCTCGCGCAGGACGTGCAGCCCGGGCAGAGCATCACGGTGACGATCCCCGTGACCGCGCCGCTGTACCCGACGAACTACACGCTCCGGCTCGACCTCGAGAAGGAGAACGAGTTCAAGTTCGGCGACCGCGGCATCGCGCCCGACGACACCTCGACCGCGGTGCTGCCCGACTACCGCGCGGCGTACCAGGTCGGGGCCGTGCCGGCGCTCGCGGCCGGCGCGTCCGCCACCGTGCCCGTCACCGTGACGAACGCCGGCCGCGGCATCCTGCCGACGACGACGTCGAACCCGATCCGCCTCGGATACCACTGGGTCGACGCGCAGGGCCGGAACGCGGTCTTCGAGGGCTCGCGTACGGTGCTTCCGGCGGACCTCGCGCCGGGCGCGAGCGTGCAACTCCAGGCGAACGTGACCGCTCCGCAGTCGGGCGGTACCTACACGCTCAAGTTCGACCTCGTGCACGAGGGCGTCGCGTGGTTCTCCGCGAAGGGCGTCGCGACGGCCGACCGCCAGGTGACGGTCGAGGGCCCCGCCGTCCGCACGTACGGCGTCCGGTACGAGCCGCAGGCGACGGCGCTCGCGGTGACCGGCCAGCAGAGCGGCGTCCCCATCGTGGTGACGAACTCCGGGAACTGGACCTGGCCGTCCGGCGGCGCGAACCCGGTCAACCTCGCGTACCACTGGTGGTCGCTGACGACCAACCGGACCGTGCTGTGGGAGGGCGCGCGCACGACGCTCGGCCAGGACGTCGCGCCGGGCGCGTCCGTGAACCTCTCGGCCAGGGTCGTCTTCCCCGCGACCGCCGGCACGTACCTCCTCCGCTGGGACCTCGTCGAGGAGGGCGTGTCGTGGTTCAGCGGCAAGGGTGTGGCGACCGGCGACCAGTTCGTGCGCGTCGAGATCCCGAAGCCGTTCACGTACGGCTCGTCGATGCTGCCCGGCGCGCCGGCCACGATGGCGCCGAGCGTCACGGCGAGCGTGCCGGTGAAGGTGCAGAACCTCGGGCAGACGACGTGGGACGCCACGGTCAACCTCTCCTACCACTGGTACGACGCCGCCGGCCGGGCGGTCGTGTGGGAAGGCCTGCGCACGCCGCTCGACGGGCTCGCGCCCGGCGACGTGCGCGAGGTGTCGGCGAGCGTCGCCACGCCTTCCGCACCCGGCACGTACACGCTCAGGTGGGACATCGTCCGCGAGGGGCACGCGTGGTTCAGCTCGCAGGGCGTGCAGATGCCGGGGTCGGCCGTGGAGATCTCCGCCGCCGCGGCGCCGCCGCCCGCCGCCATGACGTACGCGGCGACCTACGCGCCGCAGCTGCAGTCCGTCTCCGCCGCGCGCGGCGCGACCGTGACCGTGCCGGTGATGATCGTGAACTCCGGCACGGCGTGGCAGCCGGGGACGGTCAACGTCTCGTACCACCTCGTCGACGGCACGGGCGCGACGGTCGTCTGGGACGGCCTGCGCACGGCGCTCGCCGCGCCGGTGGCGCCGAACACCGTGGTCACCGTGGCGCTCGCCGTGAAGGCGCCCGCGACGGCAGGGACGTACACGGTCCGGATCGACCTCGTCCACGAGGGCGTCACCTGGTTCTCGGGCCGGGGGGTGCCAAGCGCGTCGGTGGGCCTTACCGTCCAGTAGCCGTGCTGCTCCGCGTCGCGCTCCTCGCCTCCGCCTACGTCGCCGTGACCCTTGCGGGGCTCGCCTCGGGTCACGACGAGGAGCCGCGTGCCCTGCACTGGGAGACCGTCGGCGAGCTCACGCGCCCGCGCGCGTACGCGCGCGCCGTCGCGCTCGCGACCGGCGAGATCCTCGTGGTCGGCGGCCTCGACGCCGACGACCCGGAGGTCACGCTCTACCGGAGCGAGCTCGTCGACCCCGACGACGGGAGCGCGGTCAGGCTGCCGCAGCCGCTCCTCGGCCGCGTGAACCACACCGTGACCGCCGCGTGGGGCGACCGGATCGTCGTCATCGGCGGGACCGACTTCCGGCGCGACCACTGGGCCCCCGTCGACCGCGTCGAGGTGTTCATCCCCGACTCCCGCACCTGGCTCATCGGCGCGCCGCTGCGCGAGCCGCGCTCCGACCATGGAGCGACCGCGCTCCGCGACGGGCGCGTGCTCGTGACCGGCGGCAACCAGGGCGCGCGCCTGCTGCGCACCACCGAGATCTACGACCCGTCCACGAACACGTGGACGATCGCGGCGCCCATGCCCCGGCCGCGGACGCAGTTCTCGATCGCCACGCTCATCGACGGGCGCGTCCTCGTCGCCGGCGGCTTCCGCGACGACGGCAGGATCACGCGCGAGACCCTCATCTACGACCCGGCGCGCGACCGCTGGACCGCGGGTCCCGACACGATCGAGCCGCGCCTCAACCACGCGATGGTGAAGCTGCCGGGAGGCGACCTCCTGTTCATCGCGGGCGAGGCCAGCGCGAGCGACAACGCCGAGCGCTTCGACGCGCGGCGCCGGGAGTTCGTCCCCGCGGGCCGGCTTCGCTCGGCGCGCGTCGTCCCCCAGGCGGCGGCGCTCGAGGACGGGCGCGTGGTCCTCGCGGGCGGCCTGCCGTTCCCCGCCACGGTCCGCACGTTCAGTCCGGTCGAGATCGTCGAGATCTGGGACCCGAGGACGTCGACGTGGAGCACCACGATCTCCGCGCCGAGCGCCCGCGCCTTCGGCGCGCTCATCGCCACCGAGAGGGGCCTCTTTCGCGTGAGCGGCTCCGAGCCCGACGAGCGCTCGGCGTTGACGATCGAGCGCTTCGGCCGCTAGGCGGCCGAGCCTGGTCCCGATCGAGCGTCGCGTGGCCCGGCATGTGTCGGGTCCCGCCGCACCGGTCGCGTATCGTGAGTGGTCCCAGATCCGTTCGCGCAGGCCGTGCTTGAGGAGGGCCCCATGACGTTCAGAGCAATTCTCGTCGCGCTCGTCGTCTTCGCGAGCGCGTTCGCGATCGTCGCGGCGCCCGCCGCGGAGGTCGCCGCCGCTCCCGGCGACGGCGTGGTGAAGGGGAAGATCACCGACGCGGTCACCGGCACGCCCCTCGAGAACGTGTGCGTGATCAACGGCCCGGTCGCGGCCGTCTGCTGGACCCACTCCAACTCCGTCGGGGACTACGAGGTGGTCCTGCCGGGGATCCCGAGCGGGTACGCCACGAACCTCCAGTTCTTCCGCTCGGGCTACACGAGCGCGAGCCGCGACGTGGTGGTGAACCCGAACACGACGCAGACGCTCGACGTGCAGATGCAGCCGACGAGCCCCGGGCAGCCGCCGCCGAGCGTGGCTCCGCCGTGCAGCCCGTGCCTCGGCAACCCGCCGCCCGCCGCGCCGCCGCCCCCGACGTTCCGCGTCTACCTGCCGAACGTCACGCGCATGCTCGGCGGCCGCTACGGGTGGCACACGCCGTTCATCGTCCAGAACGTGGGCACCGCGAACACGCAGCTGCGCGTCGAGTACTTCAAGTTCAGCGACGGGTCGCTCGTCGCGACGCGCAACGCGCCCGTGCTCCCGGGCCGGTCGTTCGTGGGATCGCCGAACGACGAGGGCGACCTCCCCGCGGACACGCAGTTCTCCGTCGTCGTCACGTCCGTCGGCTCGCCCGTCGTGGCCGTCGTGAACGAGCACCAGGGCGGCCCCGGCGTGACGCCCGAGGCGCTCTCGTACTCGGGCCTGAGCGCCGGCTCGACCAAGGTCTCGCTGCCGCTCGTCTCCAAGATGGCCGGCGGCTGGCTGACCACCATGATCATGCAGAACCTCGGCACCGCGACCACGACCGTCACGGCGACGTTCAAGCGCCTGGACCAGGCCGGAACGGCGACGATCACACGCGTCGTGCAGCCGGGACGCTCGCAGTTCATCGACCCGCGCGTGGAGCCGTCGCTCGTCGACGGCGCGGAGTACGCGGTGACGATGACGGCGCCGGAGCCGTTCGCCGTGGTGGCGAACGCGCACAACGACCTGCCCGGCTCGCCGGCGCCGATGGGCGACTCGTTCAACGGCGTCCCGAGCGTCACCCAGACGATCTCGTACTCGCCGTACGTCGCGAAGAACGCGGACGGCGTCAACCGCTCGAGCCGCGTCGTCATCCAGAACGCGGGCACGACGGCGGCGCAGCCGTCGATCACGCTCACGCGCTACGGCGGCGGCACGCCCACGACCGTCACCACGCCGACGATCGAGGCGGGGTCCTCCTGGAGCTTCGTGCCGACGGTCGCGGACGGCGAGTACTCGATGGTGGTGGGCGGCGGCACGTTCGCGACCCTCACCACCACGATCAGCCCGCTGACCGCGATGTTCTACACGGGCACGAGCACGCTCGCGAACAAGCTCTACATGCCGAACGTGACGCGCGTCCTCACGCAGGACCCGGTCGCCGACCCGGGCTGGACGACGCCGATCATCATCCAGTCGGCCGACGCGACGTCGGCGACGCTCCGCTGGTTCCGCTTCTCCGACGGGTCGCTCGTGACGAACCAGGTCGTCACCCTCACGCCGGGCCAGGCGACGCGCGTCGATCCTCGCAGCGTGACCGGGCTCACCAACAACACGCAGTACGCGGTCGTGCTCGAGTCGACGCAGCAGGTCGTCGCGATCGTGACGGAGCTCAACCTCTCCGCCGGCGACAACGCGATGATCTACAAGGCCTTCCTTCAGCCCTGATCCCGCCGAACGGGCGAACGGGGGCTCGCTCTCGTGAGCGAGCCCCCTCCGCTCTCTACGCTTGTGGCACAGGTGTGCCGATGATCGGGAGGCTCATGCGCGTGGCCGCGGCGTCGCTCGCCGTCGCGATCGTCGCCTGCGGCTCGCAGCCGGACGCGGCGACGCGCACGGACGCGGCGCCGAGCGGCCCGACGCCGACGCCGACGCTCGCGTCGACGCCGTCGCCGATCCCCGAGGCTAAGGTGGTCGCCGCGCTCCCGCCGCCGCCCGAGGCGCCGATCTCCGCCGTGCTCGCGAGCCCCGTGGAGGCGGCGAAGACGCTCCCGCCGCCCGCGCCGACGCCGAGCCCGGACCCCGCGACGTGGCGCGTCGAGGGCGTGATCATCGCCGACGACTCGAAGATCCCGCTCACCGACGTGTGCGTCGTGATCGGCCCGCGCGGCTGCGCCCGCGGAAGCCCGAGGACGGACGGGCGCGGCGTCTTCTACTTCGACGTGCCGATGAACCCGGCCGTCGAGTACGACCTCTACTTCGTGAAGGACGGTTTCTGGACGGTATGGATGCGCATCCAGCCGCATGGCCCGTCCATCTATAACGTCGCGCTCACCAAGCGATAGACCGCGCAGGCCGGCGCCACTAGGCTCGGAAGGGATGGGCTCACCGATCGGCGCGTACGTCCCGCGCTTCGCGGCGATCCGCGACGAGGCACCGCCGCGCACCGGCGGCGTGCCGGAGAGCGGCGCGCTGTCCGACGCGCAGCTGCTCGCGCTCGCGCGCGAGTCGCACGAGCGCGCGTTCGACCTGCTCTACCGCCAGCACCGCGCGCGCGTGTACACCTTCCTGCTCCGGATGGTCGCCGACGTCGACCTCGCGGACGACCTCGCGCAGGACGTCTTCACGAAGACGTTCCACGCCCTGCCGACATTCGGAGCCGATCACCGGATCCTGTCGTGGCTCTACCGCGTCGCGCACAACGCGGCGATCGACGCCATGCGCCGCCGCAAGCGGCTCTCGTGGCTCCGCCTCGGCAAGGTCGCCGGCACGCGCGAGGAGCCGATCGCGACGGACGAGCACGGCCGCGTGCCGGAGCGCGAGCAGCTCACCGCCGTGCTGCGGACCCTCCCGCCCGAGAACGCGAGCGCCCTGCTCCTCCACGCGCTCGAGGGCTACTCCTATAAAGAGATCGCGGAGATCCAGGGCTGCACGATGACGGCGGTCCGGAGCCGCATCGCACGGGCGCGCGCGGCGTTCAGGGGAACTTACCCGACCACCTAGCGCGACGATCGCCCTGGCTCGAGCGTCCTGAGTAGCGTGGGCGAGGTCCGGCACCTTCCGTTCGAGACCCTTTCCGCGTTCGTCGACGGTGAGCTTCACGCCGCGGAGGCCGCCGCGGCGCAGGCGCATGTCGACGTCTGCGTCACCTGTCGTGCCGAGATCCGATCGCTCGCCAGCCTCGAAGGCGACCTGCGCCTCGCTCCAACGCTCACGTGCGACGCCGCGGACGCCCTCATCTCCGCGGCGCACGACGGCGAGGCCGACGACGCCGAGGTCGCCGTCGCCGACCGCCACCTCGCCGCCTGCGCCCTCCACCGGAAGAGCGCCATCGCGTGGGCAACCATCGACGCCGCGCTCGTCGCGTCGCTGTCGCTGCCCTCCGCGCGGGTCGACCGCGCGGTCGCGGCGCTGACCGCACCGAAGCCCGCGCCGAGCGGGCCGCGTCCCACTGGCGCCGTCGGCGTCGCGCTGCGCGGAGCCGCGGTCGCGGCGCTCGCGCTCGCCGTCGCTCTCGCGGGCTCGCTCACGGCGCAAGCGCCGGCCACGCCCGTCGCGACCGAGCGCAAGGCGGACGCGCTCGTCGCGTCGGTCCAGCAGGTCGTGCTCCACGCGCGCACGAACACGCTCTACGTCGCCGAGCCCGAGACCGGCACGGTGCGCGCGCTCGACGCGACCACGTACGGGCTTCGCGCGCAGATCGCGGTCGGTGGACGGCCCACCGCGCTCGCGCTGAATCCCGTCGCCGACCGCGTCGTCGTGCTCGACGCGGTCGCGAAGCGCGTGAGCGAGATCGACCCCGAGACGAACGCGGTGGTCGGGACGTCACAGATCACGGCCGCGGGCACGCCCACGAGCCTCCAGGTGGACAGCGGCGGAAAGGTCGTCGTCGCCCTCGTGCCGGAGGAGGGACGCGCGCCGAGGGCGGCCGTGCCGACGCCGACCGCCGGCACGCTCGCGGTGCTCGATACGTCGACGAAGCAGCTCGAGATCCGCTCCGTCGACGTCGCGCCGCGCCTCGTCGTGCCGGATCCGGCGCGTCAGCGCACGCTCCTCGTCTCCGAGTCCGCGACGACGATCGCCGACGCCTCCTACCGCACCATCGAGACGATCGCGGGCGGGATCAGCGCGGCGTTCTCCCGGAGGTCGGACAAGATCGCCGTCGCCGCGCGCGACGCGGACGGCTCGCGGCTCGTGTTCCACGGCGAGAAGGCGCCGTCGTCGGTCCGCATCGAGGGGAAGGCCGCATCCGTGATCGCGCTTCCCGAGGGCGGGTTCGCGGTCCTCACCGAGCGGTCGGGCCGCGGCCGCATCGTCCTCGTGGACGAGTCCGGCGCGGTCACCGGCTCGATCGACCTCGAAGCCTCCGGCGCGGACCTCGCGTACGACGAGCAGTCGAAGCGCTTCACCGTGGTGTCCGCGGCGGGCGCGGTGACGTCCGCGTCCCTCGAGCCTGTTGCCGCGGCGTCGTCGCCGACCCCGGCCGCCACCCGCGCCGCGGCCCCGACCGCATCGGCGCTCCCG
>DASSSF010000077.1:0-29685 GCA_035708565.1 Candidatus Limnocylindria bacterium | reverse complement strand
ACTGGTGCCACTGGAGCAGCGGGCGCCACCGGTGAGACCGGCGCGACGGGCGCTACCGGCGCAACTGGTGCCACTGGCGCAACTGGTGCGACCGGTGCGACTGGCGAGACAGGAGCTACGGGCGCCACTGGCGCGACGGGTGCCACTGGAGCTACTGGCGCGACCGGAGCTACTGGTGCCACCGGCGCCACTGGCGCCACTGGCGCAACTGGTGCCACCGGTGAGACGGGCGCAACCGGCGCGACCGGAGCTACGGGTGCAACAGGTGCGACCGGTGCGACTGGCGCGACTGGAGCCACCGGCGCAACGGGAGCCACTGGTGCAACTGGTGCCACTGGTGCCACTGGTGCGACCGGCGCTACGGGTGCCACCGGAGCGACTGGTTCGACCGGGACAACGGGCGCGACGGGCGCGACGGGCTCGTTCCGCAGCATCCTGAACAACGCCAGCGCGCCGCTCGCCGAGCGCGCCGCGGTGAACTTCACGGGCGGTGTGCGCGCGGTCGACAACGCGATCGACGACCGCGTCGACATCTCGCTGAACCTCGTCGGCACGGCGAACCAGGTCACGGTGACGACGAACCTCGACGGCAGCGTGACGCTGTCGCTGCCTCAGGACATCGCGACGACGAGCACGCCGACATTCGGCGGCGCGACGCTCTCGGGCACGCTCCAGCCGTCGGCGAACAACACCGTCGACATCGGCACCTCGGCGGCGCAGTTCCGCACCGCGTACATCGGGACCTCGGTCGTGCTCGGCGCTGCCGGCTCGAACCGCACGACCCTCGCCTTTACCGCGCCGACCGCGAGCAACACGATCACGCTGCCTGACGCGAGCGGTACGGTCGCCGTCAGCGTCGCGTCCCCGCTGTCCCTGTCCGCGGCCGGGCAGGTCTCGCTCGGGACGGTGCCGGTGGCGAACGGCGGCACCGGTGCCACGACGCTCGCCGCGAACGGGATCCTCGTCGGCAACGGCACGAGCGCCGTCGGCACGATCACGCCGGGCGCCTCGGGAACAGTGCTCCGCTCGAACGGCACGAACGCGTCGTTCGCGCAGCTAGCCGCGGCCGACATCAACAACACCGGCACGGGGTCGTTCCTCGTGAACGTGCCCGGGACGACCGCGGCGAACACGGTCGCGCCGACCGCGGACGTGAGCGGGCTCACCGTCCGCCAGACGACCGCGGGATCGCCGACGGCCGACGTGTTCAACGTCGGCAACTCTGCCGGCACGCAGAGCTTCCTCCGCGTGAACAACACGGGGAGCACCGTGGTCGGTAACACGACGGTCACCTCAGGCAACACGCTGACGGTGCAGACCGGTGCGACGACCGGGACCGCGATCAACGTCGACACCCAGAGCACGACCGGCAACGCCGTGAACATCACGACCACCACGACCACCGGCAACGCGGTGAACATCAGCACCGGGAACGGCATCACGTCCGGCGCGGGCGACATTTCCGGCTCCGCGCTCAACATCAACACGGGCTCGTCGACGTTCAGCAACGGGGCCGACCTGAGCCTCACCGGCGGCGCGATCAACGTGACGTCGACCGGCGCGTTCGGCGGCATCTCGAACGAGGCGAGCCTCGTGCGCATCCAGAGCACGGGGAACTTCACCGGCGCGCTCGTCCGGCTCGTCGCCGACAGCACGCAGACGGGCACGATCCTCGGCATCAGCGGCACGAGCCTCACGACCGGCCGCGCGATCGACGTGAACCTCGGCTCGCTCTACTCGGGACAGACCGACGTGCAGGGCGCGATCGGCGCCGTGAACATCCGCTCCGGCGCGTTCACCGGGAACATCCTCTCGGTCTCGGCGAAGGCCGCGGGCGCGGGCGCGACGAGCAACCTCGTCCAGTTCCAGAGCCCGCAGATCGACGGCCGCCTGCTCAACATCAACGTCACCGGCGCGTACAGCGGAGCAGGCGCGGTGAACATCGCGAGCACCGCGGCGGTCACCGGCACGCTCCAGGCGATCACAGCGAACAGCGCGACGAGCGGCACGCTCCTCTCGCTGTCGGGCACGGGCCTCACGACGGGCAGCGGCCTCCAGGTCGCGATCGGCACAGCGACGAACGGCGGCGGCGCCGACCCGGCCGTCCAGAAGGCCGGGAAGGTCGTCCTCGGCACCACGGGCACCGGCCTCTACGTGAACACGGCCGCCGGCTACACCGGCAACTTCTTCGACCTCCGGAAGGACGGCACGCAGATGTTCGCCGTGAACCAGGCCGGCGACCTCACGACGCAGGGCGGCATCACGCTCAACGGCAGCTTCCAGCAGATCGGCGCGGGCACGCTCAGCACCGGCACCGGCGCCGTGTCGCTGAACGGCCTCACGACCGTCGCTCCGACCGGCCTCGCCACGGAGACCGCGCTCACCGTGAACACGGGGAACGGCGTGACGACCGGGACGGCGGTCGGCGTCAACACCGGCACGTCGGCGTTCTCCACGACGACCGGGGCGGGCCTCGGGGTCACGAGCACCGGCGCCTTCACGGGCACGCTCGGGAAGCTCACCGCCGACTCGACCGCGACAGGGACCGTCCTTGGCATCCGCGCGAACGCGCTCACGAGCGGGCGCGCGCTCGACGTCGACCTCGGCGCGTCGGCCCTCACCGGGAACACGACGGGCGCGGTCGCGGTGCGCGGCACGGGCGTCATCACGGGCACGGTCACCGGGCTCACCGCGAACAGCGCCACGACGGGCACGATCCTCGGGATCAACGGCACCGGCCTCTCGACCGGCAAGGCGCTCTCCGTCGACCTCGGCGCCTCCACGCTCGCGAGCAACACCGGCGCGGTCGAGATCAAGAGCACGGGCGTCATCGCGAGCGGCGCGACGCTCGCGAGCATCACCGCGAACAGCGCCACGAGCGGAACGCTCCTCACCGTCTCAGGCACCGCCATCGGCGCGAGCACCGGCACCGCGCTGAGCGTCGCGATCGGCACGCCGACCGGTACGGACCCGGCCGTCGCCAAGGCCATCCAGCTCGGGCTCGGCACGGCCGGCACGGCGATCTACGCGAACGCCGCGACTGGCTACACCGGCAACTTCATCGACCTCCGCGTGAACGGCACGGCGGCGCTCACCGTAAGCCAGACGGGAGCGATCACGACCGCCGGAAACTTCCAGCAGACCGGCGCGACGACGTTCACGACCGGCAGCGGCGCCGTGTCGCTGCAGGGCGCGACGACCGTGACGGGCACGAACACCTTCGCGGTGAGCGGCGGCCTCGCGACGTTCGGCGGCGGGCTCACGGTCTCGACCGGCCAGACCACGACGCTCAACGGTCCGCTCACGCTGGGCGCGGCGACGCTCCAGGGCGGCGTGCTCGTCTCGAACGCGTCGGGCAGCGTCGCGGCGGTCGCGCCGGGCTCGTCGGGCAACCTCCTGACGTCGAACGGCACGACCTGGGTGAGCCAGGCGCCCTCCGTCCAGGTCATCGACCAGCAGGCCGCCACGAGCACGATCGACATCAGCTTCACCACCGAGGTCACCATCTACAGCACGACGATCCCGGCGGGCTACCTCGGTACCGACAACCAGATCCGTACGCGCATGTACGGCACCTGGACCAACAGCTCGGGCGGCAACCGCACGTACGTCATCCGCGTGAAGTACGGTGCGACGACGCTCATCGGCGAGATCACGCCCAACGTCGCGTCGAACGCGACCCCGCGCGCCGCGATGCTCGAGGTCTGGCTGTCGGCGAACGGCACGACGAGCGCGCAGACGGCGAGCCTCGTCTTCCAGCTCTCGGCGAACCAGGCCGCGAGCGTCGCCGGCACGGGCGACTTCGCTAGCGCCGGGCCGGTGCTCGGTCCGCTCGTGGTGGGCAGCGGCGCCGTCGACTCGACGGTCGCCCAGACGCTCGAGATCACCGTCCAGTCGAACTCGAACAACGACACCCAGGACTTCGCACGGATGTACGTGATGACCGAGCTCTACCGCTAGCCTCATGCTGGAATAGCGGCGTGAGCGACAACACGATCGTCATCTCGACCGGCGCGCTTCGCCGAGTTCTCCTCGCGATCCTCGCGGTACCGCTCATCGCCGGGCTCCTGTTCGTCGTCTACCAGCAGCGGGAGCGCTTCCCGCTCCTCGCCTCCGGCGCGGCGTCCTACATCGACGAGGCCGGCTACCAGGCGGTGTTCCTCACGAGCTCGCAAGTGTTCTTCGGCAGGCTGCGCGTCGCCGGGAGCGAGTTCTACCTCATGTCCGATGTCTACTACCTGAACACGCCCCCGCAGGGGGAGCAGGCCGGACAGCTCCTGAAGCGCGGCGGCGAGCTGCACGGCCCGCGCGAGCCGATGATCATCCCGGCGGACAAGGTGCTGTTCATCGAGAACGTACGGCCCGACTCCGAGGTCATGAACGCGATCCGGCGCTTCCAGCGTGGCGAGACGCCGGCGCCGGCGCCGACGCCCCGCCCGAGCCCGACCCGCTGACCATGCGCCGCGCGCGGCTCGCCGGGCTCGCGCTCGTCGCATTCGTCGCTGCGTTCGCGCTCATCCAGTGGTGGGACTTCACCGTGCCCGCGCCGTTCGCGTCTCGCTACCAGGCGGTGTTCCTCGCGAACGGCCAGACGTACTTCGGGCGCTACACCGACCGGCTCGGGCCGTACGCCGAGGTGGAGAACGCCTACTACATCCAGCAGACGCGGAGCGAGAAGGATCCGGACGCGCCGCCGGACCAGCGGATCGTGCGCCGAGGCCAGGAGCCCCACCAGCCGCTCCCGCGCGTGCTCATCCCGAAGAGCAGCGTGCTGTTCGTCGAGGACCTCCAGCCCGGCTCGCGGATCGGCCGGTTCATGGACGCGCAGCCGTGACCGTCAAGGAGCTCGGCCGCTGGGTCCTCGTCCCATTCCTCGCCGGCGCGATCGTGTCCGCGAACACCGACGTCGGCGCGCTTCCGTTCAGCGGGGTGGAGCGCCTCGCTGCCGTGTTCCTCCTCGACGGCCAGGCGTACTTCGGGCACCTCGAGGACCTTCCGTGGTCGGACACGCTCGTCCTCCGCGACGTGTACTACTTCGAGGACGCGCGGAAGGCGAGCACCGGCATGCCGGTCGCGCTCGTGAAGCGCGGCCGCGAGATCCACCAGCCGGTCGACACGATGCGCATCCGCCGTGACAAGGTGCTTGGCATCGAGCGCATCAGCCAGACCTCTGTCGTCTCGCGCGCCGTCGCGGCGGAGCGCGCGCTCGAGCGGGCCCGCTGATGGACCGGCAGATCCGCATCTCCGGCCGCGTGGTCGTCGCCGCCGCGGCGGTGCTCCTCGTCGTGGCCGTGTTCGCGATCCCCGCGACGCGCGACCGGATCGTGAGCGGGTTCGCCCCCCGCACCGTGGCGAGCGCGGCGGAGCTCGCCGAGCAGCGCGATCACACGGAACGGTCGATCGCGCGCGGCTACAAGAAGGCGCTCGACCAGCTGAGCACGGCGCGTCGCCTGCGCCTCCCGATCCCGGAAGCTGAGGCGGACCGGATCTTCCGATCGTCGGTCGCGCAGCTCGGGTCGCTGCGCCGCGAGGCGCTCGGCGCCGTCGGCGAGGCATACGGGCTCGGCCAGGCGGACATCCCCGCGTACGTCGCGCAGGCGGAGGCGCGCATCGAGCGGCTGGGCTCCGATACGGGAAGCGCGCTCCTCGCGCCGCGCCTCTACGCGATCGTCCTCCGCTTCGACCAGCTCGCGCAGGACACCGCGGACAAGGGGACGGAGGCGATGACGATCGCACCGAGCCCGTCGCCGGGCCGCTAAGATCGCGCCGTGATCACGCTCAACCTGCGCTCGCTCGTGCTCGCGCTCTCGATCGTGCTCGCGGTCGCGATCGTGGGCTACGGCTCCTACGCGTACGCGGAGGGCCTCGTGCCGTTCGGGCCGCGCGACGACGAGTGGTCGGGCGTGTTCCTCACGAACGGGCAGGCGTACTTCGGCCACTTCTACGGCGCGCCCGGCGAGTACGTGATCTTGCGCGACGTGCACTACGTCCTCGCGACGCAGCTCCAGTCGCAGGATCCGAACCAGCAGCAGGGCACACAGCTCACGCTGCAGCGTCTCGGGAGCGAGATCCACGGGCCCACGAACGAGATGCGCATCGCGAAGACGCAGATCCTGTTCATCGAGCGCCTGCGGCCCGACTCGCCGCTCCTCGCCGCGATCGTCCAGCTTCGGAGCGCGCCGCCGGCGGCGGGCACCCAGGCGCCGCGCACGGTCGGCCCGACGGCTGCGCCGGCCTCGCCCGCGCGCACCGTGTCGCCGTCTCCGTCCCCCAGATAGGGGAGAAGGCGGGCACGATGACGTGTCGATCGTGCGTTCCGTCGATCAGGTACTAGGACCTCAGGCCGCTCGGCCGCTAGGCTTCGAACAGCGTTCGCGACACATGCGGTGGGTCGGGAGTTAGGCGCTGGTCGCACTTCGCGGAGCCATGTCCACGCTCATCACGCTCGCGTTCGTCGCGTCCGCCCTGCAGCTCGGCGCGGTGCCGGCCGCGGCGAACGGCGCGACGGCGGGCGCCGGCTTCGCGCTGACCACCTGGTCGAGCGGCCTCTCGAGCGCGGCCATCGGCGTCGCGTTCCGCCCCGCGACCGGCGAGCTGTTCGTGACGACCGAGAACGGCCACCTGTGGCGCGTCCCCGCCGCCGGCGGCGGAGCTGCGGATCTCGGCAACATCGGCAGCAAGCCGCGCGGGATCGCGTTCACGCCGAGCGGCGGTCTGTTCGTCGCGATCTACGGCACGGGCAGCGGCGGGACCGGCGGGAAGGTGATCGAGGCGGATCCGGCGACGGGCGCGATCCTCCGCACGGTGGTGGACCGTGACTGCGCGAAGGGCCTCGCCTACGACCCCGGGACCGGAGGCCTCCTCCTCACGACGTGCGGCTACGTTCGCCGCATCGTCAACCTCGCGACGACGCCAGTGGATCCGTTCCACGTGGGTGCGTACGACATCGACGCGATCCAGGTCGCGGCGGACGGGCGCGCGTTCGCGAACGGCCGCACCGACGCGACGAACCCGTGCATGCCGATCTGCTCGGCCGACCGCCAGCAGATCTGGGAGCTGCACCCGTCGAGCGCAGCGACGGTCGCGAACATCGCGGGCACGACGGGTCTGACGGTCCTCGGCCCAGCCGTGCCGTCGACCGGGCACCCGAAGTTCATCTTCGCGAATACGGCGTCGGGCGCGATCGTCAAGCGCAACACCGAGAGCGGCGCGACGCTGACCGCCGTGACCGGCGGCGACGCGGGCTGGTACATGACCCTCGGCCCGGACGGCTGCCTGTACGCGACGCACGGCTCCGACATCCTGCGTCTCGCGAAGGCTGACCTCTCGTGCGACCTCGTCACCGCCGGCGAGAGCACCGCGTCTCTGTCGCTCTTCCCGTCCGGCGCCACCCCCAACATCGGCACCGCGACGACGGTGACGGCGACGCTCGTCGGCGTGACGACAGACCCCGGCACGACCGGCCCGACCTTCACCGTCAGCGGCGTCAACCCGCGGAGCGGCACCGGAGCGCTCGTGTCGTCCGGTGGCGGGCAGGCCAAGTGGGCGTACACGTACACGGGAACGAGCGTCGGCCTCGATACGGTCGTCGCGACGATGACCTACGGGAGCGCGCTCACGTCGAACCCGGTCACGGTCTCCTGGCGGCCACCTCCCGACGCGACACCGCCGGTCGTCCGCGCCAAGATCACGAGCGCGTCGCCGCCCACCTCGCCGTGCGTGGTCGGCACGTCGTTCGTCGACTTCGCGTCGCCGACCACGTGCGGCTTCTACACGTCGCCGCCGACTGTGACGTGGCAGGTCGTGGACCTCGAGTCGCCGTTCCTCGACACTGCGCCGATCGGCTGCCCGCCGTTCACGGTGGACTTCCCGGCGTCGCCGGCGGGCCAGCCCGTCACGTGCAGCGCGACGAGCCAAGGCGGGAGCACGGATAAGACGCTCGTGCTCCAGGTCGCGCTCGTCGAGCCCGAGATCACGGCGACGGCGTTCACCGTCGACGGCGCGTACATCCCCGGGACCGCAACGCGCCGCGATGTGACGGTCACGTTCCTCTGCAAGGCCTCGTACGGACCGCCGTTCATGACCTGCGACGTCCCGGGCGCGACGTACGGGCCCGCGGTCTCCGTTCCGCTCCCGGTCCCGCACGTGGCCGTGACGGCGACCCGCACCTTCACGACCGACGGCGTCTTCACCGTGACCGGCTCGGTGTCGGACCCGGCCGGGCGGTCGGACGCCGCGACCTTCGGCGCGGTCCGCATCGACAAGACCGCGCCCGTCGTGACCGGTGCGGCCGCGACGGCCCCGAACGCCGCCGGCTGGCACAACGCCGACGTCGGCGTGTCGTGGACGTGCGTCGATGGGGCCGGCCCGGTGACGACCGGCTGCGCGGTCGCCGCGCCGGCGGCGCAGACGGTCACAGCGGAGGGCGTGAGCGCACTCTCGAAGACGGCGACCGACGGCGTCGGCAACGTCGGCACGGGCGCGCTCACCGTGCGGCTCGACAAGACGCGCCCGACGATCGTCGCGAGCGCAACGGCGAACGGCGCGCCGTACGTTCCGGGCACGCTCACGCGGTTCCCGGTCGTCGTGAGCTACGCCTGCGGCGACACCGGCGGATCGGGGCTTTCGGCGCCGTGCCCCTCGCCCGTCACCGTGACGGCGGACGCCTTCACGACCGCGCCCGTGACGGTCTTCGACAACGCCGGCAACGAGAGCCTTCCGGCGGCGTTCGGACCGACGGACATCGACCAGACCGCGCCGACCATCACGGCGGACGCGGACCGCGCGCCGAACTCCTTCGGCTGGTACGACGCGCCCGTGACGGTGGACTTCTCCTGCGCCGGGACGCACCGCGGCCTTCCCGACGTCGCGGTCTGCCCGCCGGACGCCGTGCTCTCGGCCGACGGTGCGGGCCAGACCGCGACCGGCACGGCCGTCGACGACGCCGGCAACACGGCCTCGGCCACGTACCCCGGCATCAACATCGACCAGGGGGACCCGACGATCGCCTTCACGGTGTCGCCGCCCGCGACGGCGTTCGGCTGGCGCAACCAGCAGGCAGTGGTCACGTTCACGTGTGCCGATCCGCTGTCCGGCATCGCCGACTGCACCGCGCCGGCCACGCTCGGCGAAGGTGCGGACCAGACGGCGTCCGGCACCGCGACCGACCGGGCGGGCAACACCACCAGCGTGACCGCGACGGGCATCGACGTGGACCTCACGCGGCCACATGTCGCCGCGACGCCCGACCGGGCGCCGAACGCGGACGGCTGGTATGGCGCGAGCGTCACGGTGACGTTCACGTGCGGCGACGCGCTCTCGGGGATCGACGTCTGCCCGGGTCCGGCGACGCGCGGCCACGGCGGCGCGCAGGTCGTGTCCGGCACCGCGCGCGACAAGGCCGGCAACGAGGAGACCGCGTCCATCACGCTGGACATCGACACGGTCACCCCGAGCCTCGGCTCGTTCGTCGCGACCGGCGATCCGGCCGACGGCGGCCGCTTCGCGCTCCAGGCCGTCGTGACGATCACCGGGGCCGACGCGCTCTCCGGCGTCCGGACCGTCGAGCGGCGAAGCAGGACCGAGCCGTACGCCGACCCCGGCAAGACCACGCTCGGACCCGCGGGGCCGTGGAGCGCGTGGACGCTCGTGCACGGGGCAACGACCACGTTCACGTGGACGCCCGAGGGCCGCACGACGTTCGAGATCCGCGTCACCGACCGTGCCGGTAACGCGTTCACGGACACCCGCGAGATCACCGTCGTCCACGTCATCGCGACGGAGACGCTCATCGCGCAGGTACGCACGCGCGCGGACGGCAAGATCGAGGTGACCGCGAAGGTCCGCTACCTCTTCTCTCCGGCGATCGCGGTGCCCGCGGGCAAGCAGGTCGTGTTCGGCACGACGGCGGCCGGAGCGGCCGTGACCGGCACGACCGTCGCGGGCGGCGTCGCGACCGGCGTCCTCGAGCGTGACCCCGGCCTGTACACCGCCACGGCGTCGTTCCCGCAGCAGCTGCCGTATCTCACGAGCGCGGCGTCGCAGCCCGGCGCCGTCGCCGCGCAGGCGACGAGCTTCGCGATCTGGGGCGGGAACACGGGTGGCGTAGCCCTTGGGTCGCGCGTCCAGTTCTGGGGCGGCGACTGGGAGAAGCAGATCGCGAGCGAGCGCGACCCCTCCTACCGGGCGGCCGGCTCGTTCAAGGGCTTCGCGGAGTCGGTCGCGGGCACGGCCTGGACCGCGAAGGCAGGCAGCGGCCAGTGGGACGACGACGACAAGGTCCGCGAGCTCCGCCTCGGCTCGTACATCACCGTCCTCGTCACGGACCGCATCTCGAAGCGGGGCGCGACGATCGCAGGCAACGTCGTCGGGTATGCGGTGCTCAGAGTCGAGCCCGGCCGGAAGCACCCCCGCCCGGGCGAGAAGGCGTTCGGCATCGTGGTCGCGGTCGGGCCCTAGACACCCGATCGGGCGAACCGCCGGCATGTGGCGCCGCATAACATCCGGCTCGGAACGCTCGCCGCTGGAGGAACGCATGGGGTCACGGAAGGCGTGGCGCCTTCTCGCGCTCGGCGTCGGAGCGCTGATCGCGCTGTCGCTGGTGGCCTGCCAGCCCACAGGCGCGCCGAAGACGTCCGCGCAGCTCGCCGCCGAGGCGCTCGAGCGGGGCGTGCAGGCGCAGAACTCGGGCAAGACCGAGGAGGCGCTGGTGGCGTACTTCGAGACGCTGTCCCGTGAGCCGAAGAACAAGATCGCCTTCTACAACCTCGGCCAGATCTACCGACTGCAGAGAAAGAACGCCATCGCCGAGGGGTACTACCGCCAGTCGCTCGAGATCGATCCCGAGTACACGCCGGCGCTCTTCGGCTTCGGGTACACGCGGCTCTCCGTCGGGGCCTGGCAGGAGGCGGCGGACGCGAACCGGAGAGTGATCGCGAAGGAGCCGAACAACGCGGCCGCGCACTTCAACCTCGCGCTCGCGCTACGCGCGCTCGGCCAGGAGGCCGAGGCGCAGCGCGAGTTCGGGGTCGCGAAGCAGCTCGACGCGAGCCTGCAGATCCCGGCGTCCCCTACGCCGACCCTTCGTCCTTCGCCTACGGGACGCTAGCCCGCGGCGATCCGCGCGTCGGCGCGCTCGAGGGCGCGGCGGCCGACGACCGCCGACGCGAGGACGACGAGGCCGAGCGCGAGCAGCGGGAGCTTCATCGCGGTCGGCTCGTAGCGCGCGAAGATCAGGTGCTCGCCCGGGGGTAGGTCGATGCCGATCAGGCTCGGGCTGAGCATGTACGTCGGGGTCGGGACGCCATCGACCCAGACCCGCCAGTTCGGGTGGTACGTGATCTTGAGGACGAACGGCGACGCCGTCGGGCACGACGCGCGCACCTCGAGCCACTCCGCGGCGATGCGCTCGGGACCCACCGTGCCGTCCGCGCAGGCGGGCCGGCCGTCGACCGCGGCCGGCCGCTCGGCCGGGTAGTCCCATCGGATGAAGCCGCGGGCGGCCGGGCCTGGCGAGAGCAGCCACTCGCGGTTCGCCTCGAAGAGGCGGCGCTGGTCCGCGGCCGCGCGGCGCGCGGCGATGCCGACGTACCCCCCGTAGCCGCTCGTGGGCGCCTCGTACAGCGCGTAGCGGGACGTGACGTCCAGCCGGCGCAGGAAGTCCGGCATCGCCTGGCCCGTCGGCGCGACGACGTAGCGGGCGTTGAAGAGGTCGTAGTGCGCGGCGTTCCGGAAGTCGAAGTGGAACATGAGGTCCGCGTTGAGGGACGGTCCGGCGTACGGCGGCGCGACCTCGGGGATGCCGCGGAACGCGAGGAGATGGGTCATCTTCACGGACCGGAACGGGATGCCGAAGTCCATCGTCGCGCCCCAGTTGTCGCGGAGGCCGGCGTGCGCGCGACCCGGGCCGAGCCGCTCGATCCGCGCGAGAACGCGCTCCGCGTCGGCGTCCGCGGAGACGGCGGCGCTGGTCTGGCGCATCCACCGGTCGTTGAGCGCGAGGTAGGCCCGGCGCTCGGAGACCGCGGGCGACAGCACGAGCGCGAGCACGGCCGCAGCGATCGCGGCGCGTGACCACGAGACGACGCGCGCCCGCGCGGCGACCTCATCGCCGAGCGCGGCGACGAGGAGGACGCCCGCGACGTGGACGCCCGAGATGAAGCGGTGGAAGTAGAGCTCGTCAGCGAGGGGTAGCAGCCTCGTGAGCGGTCCGAGCGTCGGGCGGCCGAAGTAGAGCACGAGCCAGAGAGCGAAGAGGGCGAGGGCGAAGATGTGCCAGCGGCGGCGGCGCACGAGCGCGACGGCGGCGCCACCCGCGACGAGCGCCGTGACCACGGGCAGCCGGCCGTGGTCGAAGAGCGCTCCCTGCACGAGCCAGGTGAGCACCTGCGGCGCGCCGAAGGAGTCGTACTTCTCCGGCTGGAGATACCCGCTGATCTCGAGGTACGTCCGCGCGGTGAGGAGCGACGGCACGAGGAAGTAGCTCGCGACGAGCGCCGCCGCGATGCCGACGACGCCGAGGCGCGCGGCCCTGATCGGGATCGCGCGTACGCCCGGGGCGACCAGCACCGCGACCGCGGACGTGATCGCCGCCATGTACGCGTAGAGCTGGTGCGACAGCGCGAGGGCCGCGACCGATGCGATCGCGACCGCGTACCCGCGGCCCCGCTCGAGGAGGCGCCAGACGCCCGCGAGCGCGATGAACGTGAGGTGCATCGCCCAGAGCTGCGTGTACATGCCGTACCCGCGCCAGACGTAGCTCCCGAGGTCGAACCCGTACAGGTGGTCCGTGGAGAGGAGCGCGGCCGCGGCGGCGGCGAGCGCCGATCCGGGCGCCGACGCACCCACCGTCCGGAGCGACCAGAAGACCGTGAGCGGAAGCGATACGAGCAGCGCGTACCGGACGAGCGCCAGCGCGGCGTAGGCGTCGAGCGCTCCCTGGGTGAGGCGCGCGACAGCGGCCGCGCCGACGTGCGGAAGGTTCTGGTAATAGAGGAACTCCGGGAACCCGATCGCGAACTGCGGCACCCAGAGATCGAGCGGCGATCCGTCGCCGGCCAGCGCCTCCGCGGCGCGGCGCACGAACGCATGGTGGAACGCCTGGTCGTTCGTCGATGGCACTCGCACCGTGAGCTCGGGCCAGAGCCACACCGCGAGGAGGGCCATCGGCGCCGTCACGAGCGCGAGCGCGACGGCGCGCTCGGGCCCGGTCCGCAGCCGGTACCTCACGCCGGCGCGCGCCGCGCCAGCACGAGGAGGCCACCGCTCGGCTCGCCCCCGCGCACCTCGGCCCGAAGCGCGTCGCGGGCGAGGAGGCGGAGCAGCCGCAGGACCAGCGCGGCCGCCGGACCGTCGCGGCGGCGCGACAGGCCGAGACCGGACTGGATGGTCCGGGTCGAGCGCCGGCCGTCGAAGGCCTCGTAGAGCAGACCCGAGGTCGCGTTGCTGATGCGCTCCCAGGCGCGTACAGCGACGCGCGGGAAGTACCGCACGCTCGAGGTGACCTCGAGGCCGAGCGGTCCGAGCGCGGCCGCCCATGCGCCGGGCGAGCGGTACGTCAGGTGCGCGACGCGCTCGTCGATCCGCTCCCGGTAGGTCCGTCCGCGCGCACGCGCGATCGCGCCGAGGAGCAGGCTCCCCCGGAGGCAGGCGTGGAACTCCTCGCTCGGGACGGTGAAGAGGAATTGGCCGCCGGGCTTCAGGAGCCGCGCCGCTTCGACGAGCACGGCGTCCACGTCCGGGATGTGCTCGAGCGTGCTGTTGGAGAAGACGAAATCCATGCTCGCCGACGGCTCCGGGATCGCGTCGCCCGTCGTCCGGTGCACGCGGACGTAGGTCGCCGATCGCTCCGCAAGCGCATGGTCCGACGCGTCCGGGTCGACGCCGATGGCAACGGGCCGCGTCGCCATCGCGTCGAAGACGACACGCGCGAGCTCGCCGTCGCCGCAGCCGACGTCCACGCCCTGGCCGCGGAGGCGAGCGTGGCGGAGGATCGCTTCGATCTCGAACACGCGCCAGAGGAGCGTCGCCGGCTGGAACACGTGCGATGGCGCGAGCGCGCGCATCAACGCGTCGCGGGACGGCGCCTCCATCGCCGCAAGATAGCGTGTAGCCTCGCGCGGAAGATGCCGGCAACGCGCATGGTCGCGGTCGGATGCGGATGGGTCACGACGCATCGGCACATCCCGGCGATCCGCGCGACCCCCGGCCTCGAGCTCGTCGCCGTCGTCGACCGCGATCGCGACCGCGCGGATGCGGCGGGCCGCCGCGCCCGCGTGCCGGCGTTCACCTCGCTGGCCGATGCAGCGGTGCCCGACCACGACGCCGTGAGCATCGGTACGGCACCCTTCACGCACCACGACCTCGTGCTCGAGGCCGTCCGCTCGGGCAAGCACGCGATCGTGGAGAAGCCGTTCGCCATGTCGACCGGCGAGGCTCGGGAGATGAGGGACGCCGCGCGGGCCGCCGGCCGGGTGCTCGCGGTGGTCCACAACTTCCAGTTCGCGCGGAGCGTCCGGCGCGCGCGCGAGCTCGTGCGCTCGGGCCGCTACGGACGGCTTCGAGGCGTCGTCGGTTTGCAGCTCTCCAACGAGCGACGCCGGCTACCGACGTGGTACGGCTCGCTGCCCGGCGGCCTCTTCTACGACGAGGCGCCGCACCTTCTCTACCTCGTGCGGGCGTTCATCGGCGACGAGCCCGCGTTGCGATCGATCGTGACCTCGCCGGGCACGACGGGCGGGAACACGCCGCGCGCGATCGCGGTCGAGCTCGGCGGTGCGGACCCGGAGCGGCCGTTCGGCTCGCTGTACATGAACTTCGCGGCGTCGCTCTCCGAGTGGCAGCTGCTCGTGCTCTGTGCCGAGGCGACCCTCGCGTGCGACATCTTCCGCGACGTCCTCACGGTCGTGCCCGACGACGGCCTCCACCGTCCGGGCCAGATCATGCGCACCTCCATGCTCGCGTCGCTCGGCCACTGGGGTGGTGTCGTGAGCTCCGGCCTGCGGTTCGCGTCCGGTCGGCTTGACTACGGGAACAACGAGGTGTTCCGCCGCTTCGCGGCGGCCGTGCGCGAGGGCGCGTCCCTCGAGGGGATCTCCGCGGACGACGGCGTCGCCGTCGTGACGGCACTGCACCGCGCGCTCGCGTCCCCGACCGCGCCGCGCGACTAGCGCCGGGCGGCGGTCAGCATCGCGAGGTAGGCCTCGGCGAAGGCGCGCGCCCCGTGCGACCGCTCGGCCCACGCCCGGGCCGTCGCACCGCGCGCCGCGTCCGCCGAAGCGAGCGTCTGCGCGAGCTCGGTGGCGACCGGCACGACGCGCACGGCGCCGGCGTCCTCGAGCGCGTCGAACGCCGGATCGGTGCTGACGACGAGCGGCAGCCCGCACGCCGCGGCCTCGACGGCGGACACGGGAAGCCCTTCTCCGACCGACGGGAGGACGAACACGTCGGCGGCCCAGTACGCGTCGGTCATCCGGTCATGCGGCAGGTTCGGGACGTGCGTGAGCGCGGCCGTGCGCGCGAGGGCCGAGCGCTCCGGCCCGTCGCCCACGACCAGGAGGTGCACGCGTGCGGACGAGGCGGCGGCGGCGACGACCCCAACGTTCTTCTTGGGTACGAGCCGGCCGGTGAAGAGGACGACGCGGGCGGAGCGCGGCACGCCCAGCCGGTCGCGCGCTGTCTCCCGCTCGCCGGCGGCCGGCGGGCGGAAGCGCTCGGTGTCGACGGCGTTCTCGATCACCGCCCCGTCCACGTCCGGCCCCACGCGCTCTGTGAACCAGTGCCGTACCGCGGCGCTCACGTACACGACGCGCGCGGCGCGGCGGAGCACGGCTCGACCGACCGTGCGGTACGTGGCGCGGAGCGCGGCGTCCACCGGCCGCCCGAAGGGGACCATCGCGACGTGCTGGGTCACGACGTACGGGATGCTCGCGCGCGCCGACGCGACCGCGGCGAGCACGCTCGTGAGGTAGATGCAGTCGTGGATGTGCACGACGTCGGCGCCGCGGATCGTGCGCGCGACCGTCGGGTAGGCGGTCGGCGAGACGAGCGGGAACGGCATCGACCGGCGGCGCTCGAGGATGTTCCAGGCGGCGACCCGCACCGCGTGGACGGCTGGCAGGCCGGTCGCGCGGCGCGGGACGGCGGTCGACAGCCAGGTCACGTCGTGTCCCGCGCGCCCGTACGCGCCGGCCAGCGTGGCGGCGACCTGCTCGACGCCGCCGACGTGCGGTGGCATGTAGTGCGTCACGAGCACGATGCGCATGGCGCCTAGCGCCGGCGCAATCCGAGGATGCTCAAGAAGAACGACGCGAGCACGACCTGGACGCCGAGCGCGAGCGCCGTGCTCGACGCGATGACGATGCGCAGCGTCACCGATGTGTCGTCGAGCGCGCCGAATCCCGCGGCCTGCCAGGTCGTCACGGCCCACACGGCCCCGGCGCCCCCCACCGCGAGCAGCGCAGCGCCGACGATGAGGCCGGTCTCGAGCGTCACGTACTGGAACGCGCGGTCGAGGCGCGGGTCGCGCGGCAGCAGTCCCTCGCCGACCGCGAACACCTTCGTGAGGATCGCGAAGGCGACCGCCTGGAAGCCGATCACGATCGCGATCGCGGAGTAGATGAGCGTATGCACGTCGAAGCCGATCGCGCCCGCGGCCTTCGGGCCCGGCAAGAGCAGCGCGGTCACGAGGCCGCCGCCGAGCATGAGGAGCGCGCCCGGGTACAGGAACAGCCACCGCGGGCTATAGAGAAGAAGGAAGCGGAGGTGCCGCCAGCCATCGCGCCACGTCCGAAGGTGCGGCGGGCGCCCGCGCCGGTCCCGGCGGAGCGTGACCGGGACCTGGTCGATCCGCAGGCCCCGGAGGGCGGACTTGACCACCATCTCCGACGCGAACTCCATCCCGGTCGTGCGCAGATCGAGCGCGAGGATGCTGTCGCGCCGGAACGCGCGGATGCCGCTGTGGAAATCGCGCACGTCCGTGCGGAAGAAGACGCGACCGAGGAGCGACAGCAGGGGGTTGCCAACGTACTTGTGGAGCGGCGGCATCGCGCCGGGCTCGATCCCGCCGCGGAAGCGGTCGCCCATGACGAGGTCCACGCCGCTCCGGAGCTTGTCGAGGAACCCGCCCAGCTCGCGGAGATCGTAGGTGTCGTCGGCGTCGCCCATCACCACGAAACGCCCGCGCGCCGCCCCGATGCCGGCGAGGAGCGCGCTCCCGTAGCCGCGCACCGGCACCTCGACGACCGTCGCGCCGGCGGCTCGCGCGAGCTCGCGCGATCCATCGGTGCTGCCGTTGTCCGCCACGATCACCTCGCCGCTCTCCGCGTACCGCGCGACGCCGTCGCGGGCGGCCAGGACGCACGCTTCGATCGTCTTTGCTTCGTTCAGGCAGGGAATGACGACGGAGAGCTCGACGGCCGCGTCGCTCAGGCGAGCCACCCCCACAGCGCCACGAGGAGGAGAAGCCCGGCGAGCACGAACACGAGCGGCTCGGTGAGGAACGCTCCGATGCCCGAGGCGACGAGGGCCAGCAGGAAGAGCGGCACGACCCAGCCGCGCCTCGTGCGCGACGGCGCCGGCGCCTCGGACGGCGCGGCGACGGCGACGGCGCGTGGCATCTCCGGGCGCGCGATCGTCGGCGCCGGCTCCGGCGCCGGGCGCTGCGCCTCGCGGATCGCGGGGACCGCGCGGGCCCTGCGGACGAGACCGACCGCCTCCCCAAGCGACGGCGCGAGCGCCACGTCCGCCGGACCGAAGCCCTGCGGCGGGTCCCCCACGACGAGCACGCCGCGCGAGCCCTCCCCGAGCGGAGCGGCGATGACCTCGCCCGCCGGGCCCATCCACGGCCGCGCGCCGTTCGGGCCGCGCTGGACGCGCTGCGCGACGCCGTCGCGCACGACGCGCGGCAGCGCCGGGTCGCTGTCGACCGCGACGGGCCCCGGCGGCGTCGTGCCGTACCCGTGCGCGTCCTCGAGCCGGAGCGTCCCGCCGTCGAGGCCCCACACGCCCACGACCGCGTAGCCGAGGGAGTCGGCGAGAAGCGCCGCGGCGCTCGACCGGTCGCCCAGGCGCAGCGCGAGCCGCCCGAGCTCGTAGAGCGCGATCGCGTGCCGGCGGTCCTCGATCGCCCGCCGCACGCTGTCGTCCTCGGGCCGCTTCTGGTCGGTGCGCTGGAGGACGCTCGAGACGGCGAGCTCGAGGCCCATGAGGCGTGCGAGCTCTTCCGGCGCGGCGCCCGCCGCCTCGTCGTACGTCGCCGAGGCGCGGAGGAGGATGAGCGCGCCGATGACCCGGTCGCTCCAGGGGATCGGCGCGACGACCATCGACCGCGCGACCGTGCCGTCGGCGAGCGTCACGGCCGTCTCCGCGCGGCGCTGGAGCGCGCGCTGCCGGACCGCGGACCAGACCAGGTACTGCGGCGCGCCGTCGAGCCAGGCGGCCTCGGCGGGGAGGTTGTGTCCCGCATACGCGACGTAGCGGCCGTCGGGGAGGGGAAGCACGACGCCGACCGCGTCGGCTCCGGCGAGCGCCGCGACGTTCCGCGCGCGCGCCGTCCAGAACTCGCGGTCGCGCTCCGCTGCCGGCTGGTCAGCCATCGATGAGCGGCGCCTCCACCTGGATCTCCACGCGCCGCGGCGAGCGCGACGCGAGGCGCAGCCGCTGCGACCCTTCGACGAGCGCCCGCGCGAGGCCTTCCGCACTGCCGCCCTGCGCGAGGGTGACGCCGAGCGACGCGCCGCCGGCGTCGACGTCGCGGATGTGGACCGACTCGACGGTCGCTACGCGGTCGATGAAGTGCTCCACCAGGACCGCCTGCGCGAAGGACCCGATCCCAAGGAGGCGCACCTCGATCGGCTCGCTCGCCGGGCGCGCCTCACCGACGAGCGTGCGCAGATCGGCGGAGGACGGCGCGGCGGCCGGAGCGAGCCGCGCCGGAGCCGCGGGGGCCGCAGCCGGCGACGGCGTCATCTCCGCGAGGGCCCGCTGCCGCTCGGTGAGGAGCGTTCCGCCTCGAGCAACGACGCCGATCGCGTCGACGACGTCGTCGATCGCCTTGTCCTTCGTCAGGAACCCCGCCGCGCCGGCCCGCACGGCGTTCACGAGCGCGGTGTCGGTCGTGTCGCTCGTGAGCACGACGACGCGCGTTCCCGGCGCGGCAGTGAGCAGTCGCGGGATGAGCATGTCGGCGCTGTAGCCCGGGAGGTGGTAGTCCATGAGGATCACGTCGGGGCGCTCCTCGCCCGCCATCGCGAGCGCCTGCGGTCCCGTCACCGCGATGCCGACGAGCTCGTAGCGCTCCATGTCCTTGATGACGCTGCCGAGGGACTGCGCGAAGAGGAAGTGGTCGTCGACGACCTGGACCTTGACCCGGTCCATGTCGCTAATAGATGTGCCGTCGCAGCTCGTCTGGCTGCAGCACCCGGATCGCTCCACCGCTGTACTCGACGAGCCCGCGCCGCCGGAAGAACTGGAGCCAGCGGTTCACGCTCTCGCGCGACGCGCCGACCATTGCCGCGAGCTCCGACTGGGTCAGCCCCTGCGCCGCCTCGGTGCCCTCGAGCTGGAGCAGCGCGCGCGCGAGGCGGGCGGGGACGTCGAGGAACGCGGCGTCCTGGACGAGCTGGTCGGTGCGCCGGAGCCGCCGCGACAGCGCGGCGAGGAGCTTGGTCGCGACGCGCATGTCCTTCTCGATGTAGCGCAGGAAGTCATCGCGCTCGAGCGTGAGCAGCACCGAGTCGTCCTTCGCGATCGCGTCCGCCGAGCGGGGCTCGCCGTCGAGGAGCGCGAGCTCGCCGAAGAAGTCGCCCGCGCCGAGGATCGCGAGGATGACCTCCTTGCCGTCGGGCGAGGTGCGCTGCACCTTCACGACCCCGCTCTCGATGATGAACAGGCTCGAGCCGGGATCGTCCTGGCGGAAGATCGCCTTTCCGGCGCGCACAGTGCGACGCTGGAGCGACCGGGAGAGCTCCTCGAGCTGCTCCGGCGGCAACCCCGCGAAGAACGAGACGCTGCCGAGGATCGACGCGACACCCACGGCCACCGTTCGGCTCCCTTCTCTCCTGGCTGCGCAGTGTCCCACCGACCGCACCGTGCGACAATCCGCGCATGGGCGGATCGACCGGGGACCTCGAGAGGCGCTACAAGGCCGTCCTCTCGCCCGTCCTCGGCCGCTACACGTGGCTCCAGCTCGACCGCGGGGAGGGCTCGTACCTCATCACGCGCGACGGCCGGCGGGTCCTCGACCTCACCTGCGGCATCGCGGTGACACCGATCGGACACGCTCACCCGAAAGTGGTACGCGCCGTCTCCGAGCAGGCCGCCCGGCTCCTCCACATCTCGGCCGGCGTCGCCGCCTACGAGCCGAACGTCGCGCTGGCCGAGGCGCTCGTCTCGGTGACGCCGCCGGGGCTCGACATGGTGTTCTTCCAGAACTCCGGCGCGGAGGCGGTGGAGGCGGCCGTGAAGCTCGCGCGGAAGGTGACCGGACGGCAGTCGATCGTGGCCTTCCGCGGCGGGTTCCACGGGCGGACGACGGGCGCGGCGGCGCTCACTTCGTCGAAGTCCGGCTACCGGAAGGGCTACGGTGCCCTCCTCCCCGAGGTGCACATCGCCCCGTATCCGTATCCTCTCGCCTGCCGCATCCAGCCGGCGCACGACGACGCGGCCTGCACGCGTCACGCGCTGGACGAGCTCGACGCCATGCTCGAGCACGAGGTCCCGCCGGAGCACGTCGCCGCGTTCCTCATCGAGCCGATCCTCGGCGAGGGCGGATACTGGCCCGCCCCGGCGCCCTTCCTCCGCGAGCTGCGCGCGCTCGCGACGCGCATCGGCGCGCTAATGATCAGCGACGAGGTGCAGACCGGCATGGGCCGGAGCGGCGCGTGGCTCGGCATCACCCGCGCCGGCGTCGTGCCGGACATCGTGACGCTCGCGAAGGCGCTCGGCGGCGGCATGCCGCTCGGCGCCGTGCTCGCGCCGCGCGCCCTCCACGAGCAGTGGGGGACCGGCACGCACGGATCCACCTTCGGCGGCAACCCGGTCTCGTGCGCGGCGGGGCTCGCGACGTTCGGCGTGATCCGCGACGAGCGCCTCGTCGAGCGGGCCGACGAGCTCGGCGCGATCATGCTCGAGGAGCTCGCGCCGCTCCGGCGCGCGGCGAGCGTCCGCGACGTCCGTGCGACCGGCGCGATGGGGGCGGTCGAGTTCGACGGCAAGCCAGCCGCGACCGCCGCGCGGCTCGGTGCGCTCGACCGCGACGTCCTCCTCATCACCTGCGGCGCGCACGATCAGGTCGTGCGCTTCATCCCGCCCCTCAACATCGGGGAGGACGATCTGCGGAGAGGCCTGCGCGCGTTCGTCGAGGCCGCGCGCGGCGCCGCCGTCGCGGTCTAGGACACCTCTGGTCCAGCGGACCCTCGGCGTCGCAGGCGGCATCGCGCTGCTCGCCGCCCTCATCGTCATCGCCGTCGTCGCCCGGCCGACGCCGCCCGCCGCGTCGCCCTCGCCCGGCCCGACCGCGACGGCGACCGCGCCTGGCCGCGCCGACGTGCCCGCCCCGTGCGCGTCGGACGTGCGCGGCGAGGCCTTCGCCTCGGGCACGCTCGACGACCGGGTCGCGGGCCTCCGCTCGTACGCGCGCGGCGCCGCGGGCCGGCCGGTGTCGCTCGTCGTCACGGACGCCGTCCTCTCGGACGCGCTCCGGAGGCAGATGGTCGCCTCCGGCGGGCCGCAGCTCCAGGACCCGGCCGTCGTCATCCGATCCGAAGGGATCCGCATCAGCGGGACCGCGACCGCCGCGTTCTTCCGCTTCCCGATCACGGCGACGCTCGTCCCCGAGGTGAGCGGTGGGCGCCTGGCGTTCACCGTCCGCGACCTCCAGACCGGCGGGCTGCCCCGCGACCAGGTCGAGCCGGCGCTCAGGCAGGCGTCGGATCCGGCTTCCTGGGGCCTCGCGATGCGGGTGGAGGCGATGATCCTGCGCTCCGGATGCGGGATCGTGCGGGGGACCGCCCAGGCGTAGCCGCGCGGCGGTCCGCTGTCCGCCGGGCCTGCGGCCGCATTTCTCCCACTTGACAGCGCTCCTCCATTGCGCGATCGTTCGCCGCCTGCGGCCACTACATCTTGTGTCGGTGGGCGTGACCGACGCGACATGTGGGGCCGGTAACGAGTCGAGGAGGGCTGCGACGCCGGTGGTGGGATGCTCCCGCGAGCCTCTGCGGACCCTCCGTTCCATCGTCGCGCCCGCGAAGTCCACCACGGTCTAAGGGGGGTCCTCATGGCCATCGCCGAGCTTCCTCGCGCGTCGCGGACACCGGAGCCGGCCCGCCCGGGGCTGCGCTTCGAGAGGGTCTTCACGCGCGAAGGCGTGCACCCGTACGACGAGATCGAGTGGGAGCTCCGTGACGCCGTCATCCCCGGCGGGGAGGGCGGCAACGTCTTCGAGCAGAAGGGCGTCGAGGTCCCGAAGTTCTGGTCGATGACGGCGACGAACGTCGTCGCCTCCAAGTACTTCCGCGGCAAGCTCGGGACGCCGGCGCGCGAGACCAGCGTCCGCCAGATGATCGACCGGGTCGTCGACACGATCTCCCGCTGGGGGGTCGAGGGCGGCTACTTCGCGAGCGTCGAGGATGCCTCGGTCTTCGCCGACGAGCTCCGCTGGCTCCTCGTGCACCAGCGGCTCTCGTTCAACTCCCCCGTGTGGTTCAACATCGGCGTCCCGGGTGCCCGCCAGCAGGCGTCGGCGTGCTTCATCCTCTCGGTCGAGGACTCGATGGACTCGATCCTCGACTGGTTCAAGACCGAAGGCGTCATCTTCAAGGGCGGCTCGGGCTCCGGGATCAACGTCTCGACGCTTCGCTCGAGCCGTGAGCACCTCTCCGGCGGCGGGCTCGCGTCGGGCCCCGTCTCGTTCATGCGCGGCGCCGACAGCGTCGCGGGCTCGATCAAGTCCGGCGGGACGACGCGCCGCGCCGCGAAGATGGTCGTCCTCAATGCCGACCACCCCGACGTCCGTGAGTTCATCTGGTGCAAGGCGAGGGAAGAGAAGAAGGCCTGGGCGCTCGGCGAGCAGGGCTACGACATGAGCCTGAACGGCGAGGCCTGGCAGTCGATCCAGTTCCAGAACGCGAACAACTCGGTCCGCGCGACCGACGACTTCATGCGCGCCGCGCTCGCGGACGAGGCCTGGGGCCTGCGCGCCGTGAGCGAGCCGCGGGTGATGGAGACGGTGAAGGCCCATGAGCTCCTCCGCGAGATCTCCGAGGCCGCGTGGCAGTGCGGCGACCCGGGCATGCAGTTCGACACCACGATCAACGACTGGCACACGATCCCGAACTCCGGCCGGATCAACGGCTCGAACCCGTGCTTCCCGGGAGACGCGCGCGTTCACACGACGAAGGGCCTCGTGCCCATCGCCGAGCTCTTCGAGCGGACGAAGGGCGGCGAGGACATCCGGGTCTACACGCACCGTGCGACGGGCCACCGTGGCGGCGAGGGCGTCATCGCGTCGCTCCCCGCCGCGGTGATGCGGAACGGCACGTCGCCGATCGTGCGGCTCCGGTTCACGAACGGCGGCGAGCTCCGGTGCACGCCGAACCATCGCATCTGGACGTCGAACCGCGGCTGGGTCGAGGCGCGCGATCTGACGCCGAGCGACCGCGTGCGGCTCAACGACGTCGCGACGCCCGCATCCGAGGCCACGTGGGATCTCCCGGTCACGGTGGAGCGTCTCGCGATCGCCGGGCACCGCGGAGAGCCGAGGACGTACACCGCGCTCCCGACACGGTGGAGCGAGCCGTTCGCCGAGATCGTCGGCTACCTGTCGGGCGATGGCTGCATGACCGACGACACCACTACCTGGGTGTACGGGCAGGACGACATCGCCGACGGCCTCATGGGCTGGCACGAGGGGATCCTCACCGACCTGTTCGGCGGCGTGACCCACAGCCGGATGGCGAACGACACGGACCAGCTGCGCAGCGGCAGCGGAGCCGTGCGCGAGCTCTTCGCCGGCGTGGGCGTGACCACCGACCGCGCGCCCTCCAAGAGAGTGCCGGACGCCGTCTTCACCGCGCCGGTGCACGTCCAGTCGGCGTACCTCCGCGGGCTCTACGCCGCGGACGGCTGCGTCTCGCGCGTCGAGGAAGGCAAGGCCAGCCGCTACGTGCGCCTCGGCAGCAGCAGCCGGCGGCTCCTCCTCGGCGTGCAGAAGCTCCTCAGCGCGTTCGGCATCCGTGCGCGGCTGTACCGCGTCGCGCCGAAGGCGGAGAACGCCCGCGGCTTCTCCTACACGAAGAAGGACGGAACGGAGCGCCGCTACGTGTCGGCCGACGCCTTCGACCTTCGGATCGCCGGCAGCGACCTCGAGCGCTTCGCCGACCGCATCGGGTTCTCGAACCTCTACAAGCAGGAGGCTCTCCGGAGCCTGATCGCCGAGGCCACGCGCTATCGGACGAAGGACGACACGCGCCTCGTTTCCCGTGAGGACGACGGACAGGCCGTCGTCTACAACCTCACGGAGCCGGTCCATCACTCGTACATCGTCGACGGTGTTCTCGTCGCGAACTGCTCCGAGTACATGTCGACCGACGACAGCGCCTGCAACCTCGCCAGCCTCAACCTCACGAAGTTCGTCGGCGAGGACGGCGAGTTCGACACCGAGCTCTTCGCCCGGGCCGTCGACGTCGTGTTCACCGCCCAAGAGATCCTCGTCGGGTTCACCGAGTACCCGACGCCGAAGATCACCCGCAACGCGCTCTCGCAGCGCCAGCTCGGCCTGGGCTACGCGAACCTCGGCGCGCTCCTCATGTCGCGCGGCCTCGCGTACGACTCCGACGAGGGCCGCGCCTACGCCGCCGCGATCACCGCGCTCATGACCGGCGAGGCGTACGCCCAGTCGGCGCGGGTCGCGGCGGTGGTCGGTCCATACGAGGACTACGGGAAGAACCGCGAGGCGCACGACCGCGTGATGAAGATGCACCGCCACCACGCGTATCGGATCATCGGCGCGCCCGCGCCGATGGTGGAGGCCGCGCGCCGCGCCTGGGACGACGTCATCGCCCTCGGTGCCGAGAGCGGCTTCCGCAACGCGCAGGCGTCGGTGCTCGCTCCGACCGGGACGATCTCTTTCATGATGGACTGCGACACGACGGGCGTCGAGCCCGACATCGCCCTCGTGAAGTACAAGAAGCTCGTCGGGGGCGGGACGCTCAAGCTCGTCAACGGTACGGTCCCCGCCGCGCTCGATCGGCTCGGCTACACGCGCTCCGAGGCCGGCGCGATCACCACGTACATCGAGCAGCAGGGCACGATCGAGGGCGCGCCCGGCCTGCGCCCGGAGGACCTCCCGATCTTCGACTGCGCGTTCGTCGCCCAGAACGGGACGCGGTCGATCTCGCACATGGGCCACATCAAGATGATGGGCGCGGTCCAGCCGTTCATCTCGGGCGCGATCAGCAAGACGGTCAACCTGCCGGAGACCGCGAGCGTCGAGGACGTCATGGACGCCTACGTCCAGGCGTGGAAGCACGGCGTGAAGGCGATCGCGATCTACCGGGACGGCAGCAAGAAGACGCAGCCGCTCTCGACGAAGGATTCGTCATCGAACCAGAAGGTCGCCGAGGTGATCCGCGAGACCGTGCTCGTCGCGCGGGAGCGGCGCCGGCTCCCCGACACCCGCGCGTCGCTCACCCACAAGTTCTCGATCGAGGGCCACGAGGGCTACATCACCGTCGGCCTGTTCGAGGACGGGACCCCCGGCGAGCTCTTCGTCACGATGGCGAAGGAGGGCTCGACGCTCTCCGGGATGATGGACGCGTTCGCGACGAGCGTCTCGCTCCTCTTCCAGTACGGCGTGCCGCTCCAACACCTGGTCGAGAAGTTCGGTCACATGCGGTTCGAGCCGGCCGGCTGGACCGGCAACAGCGAGATCGGCTTCGCGAAGTCGATCGTCGACTACGTGTTCCGCTGGCTCGGCTACCGCTTCCTCTCGGCCGAAGAACGTCAGCTCCTGGGGCTCGTCCGCACGAGCGAGATCGCCGATCCCGCTCCGCAGCTCGAGCTCCTTCAGAAAGTGGTGTCCGCGGCGCCGGTCACCGAGGCCGGGCCGGCGCCGCGACGCCTCAACAGCACGCCCGACGCGCCGCCATGCCCGCGCTGCGGCTGGCTGACCGTGCGCAACGGCACGTGCCATAAGTGCGAGAACTGCGGCGAGACGACGGGGTGCTCGTGACCACGCCCGGGCGGTCGCCCGGTTGACCTAGTCAGGCCCCGGCCGACCCGCCCGTCGGCCGACGCGCCTTCTGCCCCGGCAGTCCCTGCTCCCCTGGGCTGCCGGGGCTGTCTTTTCTCCGGCTGGCCGCCGCGTGCGCGTCGGACGGGATCCGACCGGGCCGCGACGGGGATCGGGCGGGCGGGCACGCACGCACACGCCGCGCGCACCCCGTTCGGGTGTGTCGCGCGCGACGCAGCCGTGCGCGACGCGTACAGACCCTGCGCCGTTCCGCTACAGGACCGTGGCGCCGTATTCGTTCGGAACGTGAGCCGCGTCGCGGCGGAACGAGGCGGCCTCGCCGATCGTTCTATTGCAGGTGGGGACCCCAACGTCGCCTCGGCACGCCACGTGCGCACAAGTGAGCGCTAGATGGCGGTGACCGCACGTCCGGCGACCGCGCGCGCCGACGTGCGTTCGCGCGCCCTCCGGGACGCCAGGCCCATCCTCGGGTTCCTGTTCGTCATGTGCATCGCGTTCGCGGCCGCGACACTGACGCTCGCCGCGTACGCGGGCCGCGCGCTGCCGAACGTCACCGTCGCCGGCGTGAACGTCGGCTCCCTCGACGAAGCCGCGATCCGCGACCGCCTCACAGCCGAGGTCGCGAAGCCGTGGGCCGCCTCGACGGTGACCGCGACGCTCGACGACCGTTCATGGACGACCACGAACGGCGCTCTCGGGATCCGGCCAGACCTCGATGTGGCGACCGCTGCGGCTCTCGCGTTCGGCCGTGACGGCTCGATCGCGGAGCGCGCCGCCGCGTGGTGGGCCGCGATCGTCGGCCGCGCCGACATCCCGTTCTCGATGCGCGCCTCCGGCGACGAGCTCGAGCGGTGGATCGTGGCGCTCGCGTCCGACGCCCGGATCGTGCCGGTCGACGGCGAGATCCTGCTCGGCGCAACGGGCCTGACCTTCGTGGATCCCCTCATCGGGCGCGAGCTCGACCGCCAGCACGCCGCCGCCGCGTTCCTCGGCGCCTCCGCGCTCGGGGACCGCACGATCGCGCTGCACGCACGGCCCGTGTACCCCGCCGTCGACGCGTCGGGTTACGCCGCCGCCGCGGCCCTCGCGCGGTCCGTCACGACGGCCCTCGACGTCACCGCCGAAGGCAAGACCGTGCACGAGGACCCGGCCGCGCTCGCGACGCTCCTGAAGGTGGAGCGCGTGCCCGCGCGCGACGGCGAGGTCGCCGCGCTGCCGCAGGGCGCGGTCGCGCCACGGACCCGCTACCGGTACGTCGTGGGGCTCGACGAGGCGCGGGTCGCGTCGTGGGCCGCGGCCGTTGGTGCGATCCTTGACCGTCCCGCGAAGAACGCGGGGTGGACCTTCCGGGCCGACGGCTCGCTCGCCGTCGTCCCTGGGCAGGTCGGCGTGAAGGTCGATAGAGGTGCGTTCGTGCGCGCCGCGCTCGAGGCGCTGCCGCGGAGCGCCGTGGCATCGCGCACGATCACACCGGCGTTCGTCGCCGACGTGCCGGCCTTCACGACGGAGCAGGCCGAGGGCTCGCTCGCGCGCGTGACCCGCGTGACGTCGTTCGAGACGTTCTTCCCATGGGACGCCGCCCGCTGGCGGAACATCTCGACCGGCTCGGCACAGTTCAACAACGTCGTCATCGGGCCCGGCGAGACCTTCTCCTTCTGGAAGTACCTCGGGCCCGTGACGCTCGACCGCGGCTACGCGCTCTCCGGCGCGATCATCAACGGCCGCTCGGAGGACGACGTGATCGGCGGCGGGCTCTGCCAGGTCGCGACGACCTTCTTCAACGCGGTCGCGCGCGCCGGGTACGAGATCGTCGAGCGCGGGTCGCACTCCTACTACATCGACCGCTACCCGCTCGGGATCGACGCCGCGGTGTTCGACCCGGGCCTCGACATGAAGTGGCGGAACGACACGCCGTTCCCGGTGCTCATCCGCTCGTCGTGGTCGAACATCGCGGTCGAGTTCGAGCTCTTCACCGTCCCGAGCGGCCGCGTCGTCACGTTCGGTGCGCCGAACCAGACGAATTGGCGCGACGTCGCCCCGGACCAGCCCGCCGACCCGCACTTTCCGCCGGGCTCGAAGGTCCTCGGGCGTGACGTGACGGTCATCCGGACCGTGGCTGAGAACGGCACGATCGTCCACCGGGACGTCTTCTTCAGCCGCTACGCCCCCGTCTGGGGCGGTCCCGCGGCCCCGGCTCCCGCCGCTCCCTAGGCCCGGCCGCGGCCTCGCAACAGGCCGCTGTGACCCCCGTTACGTGAGCAAGGCGCGGCCGTAGCGCGCCTTGCGGAGGACCGGTGGCGGACGGGGATCGGCACGACTTCACCGAGGAGCTCGAGGCCGTCGCGCGAGGCGTCCGGCGCCTCGACGACATCAAGGACCCGGTCCTGCGCGACGCCGTCCGTGCGGCGCTCGGCCTTCGCTCGGGGACCCCCGGCCTGCGCGGCTCGTCTCGCGCGCGCATGCGGCGCGCGGTCGTCGACGCCGCGCCGCGCGGCCCGCGCCCCTCCGATCGTCTCTACGCCGGCCTCGCCCTCCTCGCCGTGCCCACGCCGTACCTGCTCCGCGCGGTCGCCGTCGCCCTTGTCGCGGGCGCGCTGCTCGCCGGTACGACCGTGACGAGCGCGGACGCCCTTCCCGACGAGCCGCTCTACTTCGTGAAGACGGCCGCCGAGGACCTGCGACTCGCCCTCGCCGCCACGAACGAGGACCGCGCCGCGGTCGAGCTCTCGCTCGCGGAGCATCGCCTCATCGAGGCCGAGCGACTCGCCGAGGCCGGACGCGAATCCGCGACGCTCGTCGCCGCGAGCGCCTACGGCTCGCATCTCGCGCGCGCGGCCGCCGAGCTCGCGGTGGCCGACGTCATCTCGCCGCGGGCCGCGTCGCTCATCGAGCAGCTCGGAGCGCGCCTCGCGGAGCTGCGCGACCGCGCCGCCGCCCGGGCGCGCCTCCTGATGGAGGACGACCGCACCGCGCTCGCCGGCGTCGTGCTCGCGCAGGTCGCGACCGCGGGGGACGCGGGCGGCACGGGCGGCAGCGCGCAGCGCATCGCCGAGGGCGCCTCGTCCATCGCGACGAGGCTCGCCGAGCTCGCCGCGGAGCGCGCCGAGGGCGGCCAGCCGCTCACGGACGCGTTCGAGGAGGCGGAGCGCTCGCTCGCGGCACTGGAGGAGACCGCCGGCGACGCTGACGACGAGACCGCGGCCGACGACGGGCCGGCGCCCGCCGCTCCGACGCCCACGCCCGCGCCGGCGCGCGCGGCCATGCCCACGGCCCGTACGCTCGCGACGCCGACCCGCGCCCCGGCCTCGACGCAGCGGGCGGCGGCCGTCGGGAGCGTCGCGTTCCCCGCGGCGACGCCGAAGCGCGCGGTGAAGCCGACGCCGACCCGGCGCCCGAGCCCCACCGTCGACCCGTCAGCGAGGATCGCCGCCGAGCGC
>DASSSF010000076.1:0-29496 GCA_035708565.1 Candidatus Limnocylindria bacterium | reverse complement strand
TCGAGCCCCTTCTTGCGGTAGAAGGCGAGGATCTGCGAGAGCGCCTCCGCCTTGTACTCGATCTGCTTGCGCGCGCAGAGCCGCTTGAGGATCTCCTCGTACTGCTCGACGGTCGGCGAGGTGATCCCGATCTTGTAGCGGATCCGCCGCAGGAACGCCTCGTCGACGAGGTCGGCGGGGTCGAGGTTCGTCGAGAACACGATGAGCATGTCGAACGGGATCTCGATCTTCTTGCCCGTGTGGAGCGTGAGGTAGTCGACGCGCTTCTCGAGCGGGACGATCCAGCGGTTGAGGAGGTCCTTCGGCGACACGCGCTGCCGGCCGAAGTCGTCGACCATGAAGATGCCGCCGTTCGCCTTCATCTGGAACGGCGCCTCGTACATCTTCGAGGTCTCGTCGAAGATGAGGTCGAGCGTCTCGAGCGTGAGCTCGCCGCCGGTCATGACCACCGGCCGCTTCGAGATCACCCAGCGGTGGTCGAACCGCAGGCGCTCGGCGACGGTCGGGTCGATCGCGGGCCGGTGGTAGACCTGGTCGTAGACCTTGATGACCTGCTGGTCGATCTCCACGGCGTACGGAAGCACGACCTCGCCGCGCAGGAGCGTGACCATGATCTCCGCGATCGTCGTCTTGCCGTTGCCCGGAGGACCGAACAGGAAGATCGACTTGCCGGAGTTGATCGCCGGCCCGAGCTGCGCGAGGGTGTGCCGCGGGATGACCATGGTCGAGAACGCCTTGATGACGTCCTCCTGCGAGACGGAGATGTTGCCGATCGACTGGCGCTGCACGGCGGCCACGTACGCGGCGAGCGGCACGGGCGCCTTCCCGACGTACTGGCTGCGCGCGAGGGCTTCCTGCGCCTTCTCGGCGCCGCGGTCGACGATGACGAACTGGTACGAGGCGGCCGAGAGCCCGGTGCCGCCGCGGATCTCGACGAGGCGCTCCCCCTTGAGGAAGTCCATGACCTTGTCGGTGACGTTCGTGATCGGGAGGCCGAGCGCGCTCGCGATCTCCGAGAGCGTCATCTGGCCGCGCAGGTAGAGCGTCTTGAGCGCGAGATCGGAGAGGAAGCCGACGTGCAGCCCGGTCTGCTCGATCGACTGCGGCTCGGGCGGCAGCGGGATCTCGACGGGCGCCGTCGCCGGCTGCGGCGCCGTACCCATCGTGACGGGCGCCGGGCGCGCGGGTGCCTGCGGTGGGTGCATCGCTGCAGAGACTAACGAACGACCGATCTAGCGGTTGACCAGCAAGTCGTCGAACCCGGCCTCATCGACCACTTTGACACCGAGAGCACGCGCCTTTTCGAGCTTGGTGCCCGCTTTCGCCCCGGCGACGACGAGGTCGGTGCGCGCGGAGACGGATCCCGCGGTCTTGCCGCCGAGCGAGCGCACGAGGGCCTCGGCCTCTTCCCGCGACCGGCGTTCGAGCGTTCCCGTGAACACGACGGTCTTCCCCGCGAACGGACCCGCTTCGGGAGCTTCCCGCGTCGCCGGCGGGATCGGCCGGAGATCCGCTTCGGCGAGGCGGTCGAGGAAGGGCTGCTCCGCGGGATCGCTCAGATGCTCCACGATCGCGCTCGCGACGACCTCGCCGATCCCCGGGACGGCCTGGAGCTCCTCCGCCGACGCGGCTCGCAGCACCCGGAGGACGTCGCCGAACGTCGGCTCGGTACCGAGCCGCGGCGCGAGCCAGCGCGCGAGCTCCTCGGCCGTCGTCTCGCCGACCTGCGGGATCCCGAGCGCGTTGAGCATCCGCGCGAGCGGCCTCCGGCGGGCTCTTTCGATGCGCTCCGCGATGTTCGTCGCGCTCTTCTCCGCGAAGCGATCGAGCTGGAGGAGCTGCTCCTTCTTCAGGAAGAAGACGTCCGCGGGGGTCCGCACGAGCCCGCGTTCCTGCAGCTGCGTGATGAGGACCCAGCCCATGCCCTCGATGTCGAAGCCGCCGCGGCCCACGAAGTGCCCGATGCGCTGCCCGGTCTTCGCGGGGCACGCCGGGTTCGCGCAGCGGTACGCGACCTCGCCCTCGGCGTGCTCGACGGCACCGCCGCAGACGGGGCAGCGCTCGGGCATGTCGAACTCCGGGTAGCGCTTCCCCTTCTCGCGCTTCGCGGCCTCGACGCGCACGACCTCGGGGATGACGTCGCCCGCGCGCTGGATGACGACGGTGTCGCCGACGCGCACGTCGAGCCGCCGGACCTCGTCGAGGTTGTGGAGCGTCGCGCGCCGGACGGTCGTCCCGCCCACGAGGACCGGCGCGAGCCACGCGACGGGCGTGAGCACGCCGGTGCGGCCGACGTACACCTTGACGTCCTCGACCGTCGTCGTCGCCTGCTCCGCCGGGAACTTGTACGCGATCGCCCAGCGCGGGCTGCGCGCCACGAAGCCCATCCGCGCCTGGTCGGCGACGTCGTTCACTTTCACGACGACGCCGTCGGTCCCGTACTCGAGCGCATGGCGGCGCTCCTTCCACTCCGCGATGAACGCGAGCGCCCCGTCGACGTCCTTCACCTCGCGCCAGTGCGGGTTCGTGCGGATGCCGAGCGCGCGGAGACGCTCGAGGAGCTCGCGCTGGGTCCGGACCTCGAGGCCCGCCGCGCTGTACGACCAGAGGTCGAGGTTCCGCCGCGCGGTCAGCTTCGGGTCGATCTGCCGCACCGCGCCGGCGGCCGCGTTGCGCGGGTTCGCGAAGAGCGGCAGCCCCTTCTCCGAGCGCTCCCGGTTCGTCGCCTCGAACGCCGCGGTCGGCAGGTAGACCTCCCCGCGCACGTCGAGCCTCCCGGCTACGCGCTCGCGCAGCGTGAGCGGCACCGAACGGATCGTGCGGAGGTTCCCGGTGACGTCCTCGCCCACGAGGCCGTCGCCGCGCGTCGCGCCCTGCACGAAGCGGCCGCCCTCGTACGTCAGGTTCACCGCGAGCCCGTCGATCTTGAGCTCGCAGACGTAGCCGACGTCCTCGCGCGCGAGCAGCTTCCGCACGCGCGCGTCGAACGCGCGCAGCTCGTCCTCGTCGAAGGCGTTCGAGAGCGACAGCATCGGCGAGGCGTGCTCGACCGGCGCGAACCGGCCCGAGGCCGCGGCGCCGACGCGCTGCGTCGGCGAGTCAGGCGAGACGAGCTCCGGGTGCGCGGCCTCGAGCTCGGTGAGCTCGCGCATGAGCGCGTCGTACGCCTCGTCGGAGATCGTCGGCGCGTCGAGCACGTGGTACTCGTAGTTCGCCTTCTCGATCCGCTCGCGCAGCTCGGCGATGCGCTGCTCTGCCCGTGAGACGCTCACGACCTCTCGGCTGAGCCCTCGATGAGGAAGAGGTCGGGGCGCGCCCACGTCAGGACGACGTAGCCCTTTGGCACGGCGTCGATCGTAGGCCGATCGCTACGGCCGGCCGGTCGCCCCTCCGACCACGGTGGCCTGCACCGGGGGCGCGTACGTCATCGGGTCGACGAGCACGCCGTTGGTGCGCGCCTCCCAGTGGACGTGCGGCCCCGACGACACGCCGCTCGAGCCGACGGTCCCGATCGTCTGGCCGGCGGCCACGCGCTCGCCGACCTCCACCGTCGCGCTCGCGGCGTGATAGGCGCACGTCTCGAGGCCCCAGTCGTGGTGGACGCAGATGCTGAGCCCGCCCGAGCCCCGCCAGCCGACCGCGGTCACCGTACCCGCGTCCGTCGCGACGATCGGCGAGCCGTACGGCGCGGCGATGTCGACGCCGGTGTGGCCGCCGTAGAACAGCTGCGTGATCACGCCCTGCGCCGGCCAGCGGACGCGCGGCGCGAGGACCCGCGGCGGGTCGCTCACCTTGAGGCGGAACCCCGGGTAGCGGCCGTCCGGGATCGGCAGGAGGAGCGCGCGGCCCGGCGAGACGTCGGCGGGGTCGAAGGCGATGCCGTTGACACGGCGCACCTCGTCCTCCCCGATCCCGTAGCGCGCGGCGATCGCGGCGAGCTCCTCGCCCTCGCGCACGACGTGGACCGCCGCGTCGAGCGGAGGCACCACGAGGGACCGGCCGGGCGAAACGAGCGCCGTGTCCGCGAGCCCGTTGTTGAAGGCGAGCGTCTGCGGCGTGATCCCGTAGCGCGCGGCGATCGTGAACAGCGTCTCGCCGGGGGCGACCACGTGGGCCCGGATCGGCGGCGCCTCCGCGCGCAGCGTCGTCACGACCCCCGACCGGGCCTCGAGCACCGGCCGCGGCGCGGCGCCGGACGCGGCCGCCACCGCCTCGGAGGGGCTGTCCGGCCACATGACGGCGCCGAGGCGGCCCAGGTCGGCCCCGGCCGCGGCCACCGCGAGCGGCACGAACGCCGCCGTAACGCACGAGAACGCGGTCAGGAGCGTCGCGCCCCAGCGTGCCGGGCGGTCCGACGTGCGCTCGCGACGGCGTGACGCGCGGAGCGAGATCCCGAGCGTGATGTCGATGGAGCCCGTCAGCGGGAGGCGCACCTCGACGCGGCGCGCCATCCTCCGTCCCCTCGCGATGGCCACGCCGCTCTGCCGGCAGGCAGCGTGCCGGTCGTGCCTCGGGCGGGCGAGGGAGCAGGCCGTGGAGCCCGAGACGGTCGGCTCTGAGGGTGCTAGACGCGCTCGAGCTGAGCGAAGGACGCCATGAGCTTCTTCACGCCCTTCCCCGGGAACGCGACGGTGACCTGCTCGTCGTCGCCGGAGGGGGTGCTCGACACGACGACGCCTTCGCCGAACGCGGCGTGGCGCACGCGGTCGCCGTCGTGGAACTCCGTTCCCGAGCGGCGCGGCGCCGGGCGCGCCGCCGCGTCCCCGCCCCAGGCGCGCGAGAGACCCGCCACCACCGAGGCGCGCCGCGCGAGACGGCGCTCCTCGTAGCGCGCCCGCCCGCCCGACCAGTCGTCGTCCCAGGGGTCGCGCTCCTCGGTCGGGACGCGGTCGAACGCGACGCCCTCGCTCGGGAGCTCGAGGAGGAACCGCGACGGGGCGGTCTCGTTCGTGCGCCCGTAGAGCGTGCGGCGGCGCGCGTACGTGAGGTAGCAGCGGCGCATCGCGCGCGTGATCCCCACATAGCAGAGTCGCCGCTCCTCCTCGAGCTGCTTCTCGTCGTCGAGCGAGCGCGCGTGCGGGAAGATCCCCTCCTCCATGCCGGAGAGGAAGACGACCGGGAACTCGAGCCCCTTCACCGCGTGGAGCGTGATGAGCGTGACGACGGGCCGCTCGACGTCGAGCTCGTCCTGGTCGGAGACGAGCGCGATCTCCTCGAGGAACGCCGGCAGCTGCTCGTCGCGCGGGAGCGTGAGGTACTCCTGCGCCGCGCTCCGGAGCTCCATGACGTTCGCGTAGCGCTCCTCGCCCTCGTCGGTCCCGTCCTGCAGATACGTGCCGTAGCCCGACGCCGCGACGACGTGGTCGAGGAGGTCCGGGAGCTCGCGCCCCGGCACCTCCGCGCGAAGGCCCTCGACGAGCCGGCCGAACGCGACGAGGGCGGCCTGCTGGCGCCTTGGGATCTCCACGATCTCCTCAGCGCGGACGAGCGCGAGCGACGCCGGGACGCCCTGCTCGCGCGCGAACGCGAGGAGGCGCTCCTGCGTCCGCGGGCCGAGTCCGCGCGGCGGCACGTTGAGGATCCGCGCGAGCGCCTGGCCGTCCTGTGGGTTCCGGAGGAGCCGCAGGTACGCGAGCACGTCCTTCACCTCGCGCCGCTCATAGAAGGACACGCCGCCGACGACCTGGTACGCCATGTCAAAGCGGCGGAAGACGTCCTCGATCGCGCGCGACTGGGCGTTCGTGCGGTAGAGGATCGCGACGTCGCGCGCGCCGCTCACCTCGCCCTCGCGCTGGAGGCGCTGCACCTCGCGCGCGATCCGCTCGGCCTCGTGATGCTCGTCGAACGCTTCCACGACCGTCAGCGGCGCGCCGCCGGCGCGCTCGGTCCAGAGGCGCTTCTCCTTCCGCTTCGCGTTGTTGCGGACGACGGAGTGCGCGGCGTCGAGGATCCGCTGCGTGCTGCGGTAGTTCTGCTCGAGCTTCACGACGGTCGCGCTCGGGAAGTCGCGCTCGAAGTCGAGGATGTTGCGGATGTCCGCGCCGCGCCACGAGAACACCGACTGGTCGTCGTCGCCGACGACCGCGAGGTTGCGGTGGGACCCGGCGAGGTAGCGCAGCAGGACGTACTGCGCGCGGTTCGTGTCCTGATACTCGTCGACGAGGATGTGGCGGAAGCGGTCCTGCCAGCGCTCGAGCGCGGCGTCGCTCGTCTCGAACAGCCGGCACGCGAGCACGAGGAGGTCGTCGTAGTCGACCGCGTTGTTCTCGCGCAGCAGCTCGTCGTACCGCCGCCAGATGGCCACCGCGGCTCGCTCCAGCTGGTCGCGCGCGGTGCCGGCGAGGTCGGCCGGCCCCTTGAGCTCGTTCTTCGCGCCGGAGATGACGGCCAGGGTCGCGCCCGGCGCGAAGATCCGCTCGGAGAAGCCCGTGTCCTCCATCGCCCGACGGAGGAGCGCGCGCTGGTCGGCCTCGTCGTAGATCGCGAAGGAGCGGTCGATGCCGACGAGCGGGCCGTCGCGCCGCAGCAAGCGAGCGCAGAACCCGTGGAAGGTGCCGAGCCAAAGCTGCTTCGTCGCCTCCGCCCCGAGCAGCCGCTCGAGGCGGTCGCGCATCTCCTTCGCCGCCTTGTTCGTGAAGGTGACGGCGAGGATGGCGCCGGGCGGCACGCCGCGCTCACGCACGAGGTGGGCGACGCGGTGCGTGAGCACGCGCGTCTTGCCCGAGCCCGCGCCGGCGAGGATCAGGAGCGGCCCGTCGCCATGTGTGACGGCGGCGCGCTGCTCCGGATTCAGCGGGTCGAGGAGAGCATCGGCCATGGACAGAACATATGGTCGCTCAGGTGTTCATCGATCGTGGATGAATGCGGCATCCGGTGGATAACTCCCGCCGCGATCCGTGGACGGAGCGCTTGGCGCGCCGCGCGCGACGCGCGATGCTCCCGCCTACGCCTCGAGGGGCGGTCACCCGGGGAGCACGCTCCGCGCGTTGCTCCGTTGGTGGTCCGTGCCTCGGGGCTTTTTTTGGGGGCACGGCGGCGCCGGCAAAGCCGGACGCCGCCGACGCGCTGTCGCGAGGCGACCACGTCCTGTAGGGACGAGCGTGTGGGATCGCTGTGGACGACCGCGAAAGTTCGTGGACAGGAACGACCGCGCCGAGCCGAGGGCTGTGGATAAGGCCGTTGCCCGGCGACCCTCCGACGGAGATAGTTCCTCTCGACCCGAGGGGTCTGTCAAAGGGAGCGAGACCCGAGATTCCATCAACGGTCTCGAGCCCCCGGAGCGCAACCGGAGATAGCATCAAAGGCGGTCCAAGAGGAGATCGAGGATCGGCTCCACGGCTAGGTCGCAGGGCTTCGAAGCTGCGGCAGAGCACGTAGGCAGGCCGCTCGGGTCGTTCTCATTCCGCTCCCCCGACCCGGCCTGATCCACCCTCGCACGCAATTCGTACAGTTCACGGCGTGATCGGCCCCGACACCTCCGACGAGGACCTCATCGCCGCGCTCGCGCGGCAAGAGCTGTCCGCGCTCGCCGCGCTCTACGACCGGTACGGCCGGCTTGCGTACGCCCTCGCCTACCGGATCCTCGGCGAGTCGGAAGCGGCGCAGGACGTCCTCCACGACGCCTACCTCCTCGTCTGGCGCGGCGCGGCGACCTACCGCCGCGAGCGCGGCAACGTGCGCGGCTGGCTGCTCTCGATCGTCCACCACCGTGCCGTCGACGTGCTCCGCCGCCGGACGTCGTTCCGGCCGGCCCCGCTCGAGGCCGCCGCGGACCGGCCGGCGGACGCGGACACGGCGGCGGAGGCCGAGCGCAACGTCGAGCACGCGTCGGTGCGGCAGGCCCTGGCGTCGCTCCCCGAGGCCCAGCGCCGCACGATCGAGCTCGCCTACTTCGGCGGGTACACGCAGTCCGAGCTCGCGTCGCTCATGGGCGTGCCGCTCGGCACCGTGAAGGGGCGGATGCGCATCGGGCTCCAGAAGCTGCGCCGCGCGCTCGACGCGCTCCCGGCGCACGGAGGCCGGTCGTGACCGGGCACGTCCGCGACGACCTCGAGCTCTACGCGCTGGGCGCGCTCGCCGCCGCCGAGCACGAGCGCGTCGCCGCGCACCTCGCCGGGTGCGAGGCCTGCCGGGCGGACGCCGAGGCGTACGCGGGCGTGGCCGACGCGCTCGCCGGCTCGCTCCCGGAGCGCGACCTCCCCGAAGGGCTTCGCGAGCGCATCCTCGCCTCCGCGCGCCGCGACACGGTCCGCGAGCGCCGCCGCCGGGCGTGGCGCCCGACGGTCCCGTTCGTCGCGAGCGGGCTCCTCGCCGCGGCGGTGATGGTCCTCGTGGTGATGAACGTCCAGGCGGCGGCGACGCGGCAGGCGATGGAGGCCGAGCTCGCGGCGACCCGCGAGATCGCCCTCCGCGTCGCGCAGGGCGGCCGGACCTGGTCGATGCAGGGCACCGACCCCTACCGCGACGCGCGCGCGATGCTCTACGCGCCCGCGACCGCGCCCGCGTTCGTCGTCTTCCGCGACCTCCCCGAGCCGCCGGCCGGCTACTCGTACACGGTCTGGCTGATCGACGAGGAGGGCCGCTGGGTCCGCGGGACGTCCTTCGACCGGGTCTCGCGCGTGCAGATGGTGGACGTCGGCGTCCCGATCGCGGGCTTCGAACAGTGCGCGGTGACGCTCGAGACGCGGCGCGAGGGCAAGCGCCAAGGCCCGGTCGTCATGCAGTCCCGCATCTACCAGGGGGGCGGTAGATAGCGGAGGCCCGGCCTTTCGGCCGGGGCCTCTCGTCTTCGCGCTGGCGTCGCCGGCTAGCGCCGGGTCAATAGTCCATCCCGCCGCCGGGCGGCATCGCCGGAGCCTTCTCCTTCTCGGGAAGGTCCGTGATGAGGGCCTCGGTGGTGAGGATCATCGCCGCGACCGACGCGCCGTTCTCGAGCGCGGAGCGGGTCACCTTCGCGGGGTCGATGATGCCGGTCTTCACGAGGTCCACGACCTCGTTCTGGATGACGTGGTAGCCGTACGAGCTGGCCTTCGTCTCGGCCTGCTTGCGGCGGACCTCCTCGAGGAGGACGGAGCCGTCGCGCCCGGCGTTCTGCACGAGCTGCTTGAAGGGCTCCTCGAGCGCGCGGCGGAGGATGTTCACGCCGGTGAGCTCGTCGCCCTCGGCCTTGACGCCGTCAAGCGAGGAGATCGCGTTGATGAGCGCGACCTCACCGCCGGGGAGGATGCCCTCCTCGACGGCCGCGCGCGCTGCGGACAAGGCGTCCTCGACGCGGTGCTTCTTCTCCTTGAGCTCGACCTCGGTCGCCGCGCCGACGCGGATGACCGCGACGCCGCCGGCGAGCTTCGCGAGACGCTCGTTGAGCTTCTCCTTGTCGAAGTCGCTCGTGGTCTCCTCGATCTGCGCCTTGATCTGCTTGACGCGGGCCATGATCTGCTCCTGCGAGCCGTGGCCCTCGACGAACGTCGTCTCGTCCTTGTTGGAAGTGACGCGCCGCGCGCGGCCGAGGTCCTGGACCGTGACCGCGTCGAGCTTGCGGCCGGTCTCCTCGCTGATGACCTTGCCGCCGGTGAGGATCGCGATGTCCTCGAGCATCGCCTTGCGGCGGTCGCCGAAGCCCGGCGCCTTCACCGCGAGGACGTTGAGCGTGCCGCGGAGCTTGTTCACGACGAGCGTGGCGAGGGCCTCGCCGTCCACGTCCTCCGCGACGATGACCAGGTTCTTCGAGACCTGCACGAGCTTCTCGAGCACCGGCAGGATGTCGGTGATCGCCGAGATCTTCTTGTCGGTGATGAGGATGTACGGGTCCTCGATCACGGCCTCCATGCGCTCGGCGTTCGTCACGAAGTACGCCGAGATGTAACCGCGGTCGATCTGCATGCCCTCGACGTATTCCTTCTCGAACTCGAGACCCTTCGACTCCTCGACGGTGATGACGCCGTCGCGGCCGACCTTGTCGTGCACCTCGGCGATGAGCTCGCCGATCTCGCGGTCGGCGGCGGAGACCTCCGCGATGTGCGCGATCTCGTCCTTGCTCTTGATCTCCTTCGCCTGCTTCTTGAGCTCGGCGACCACCGCGGTGACGCCCTTCTCGAGGCCCCGCTTGAGGAGCATCGGGTTCGCGCCCGCGGCGATGTTGCGGAGACCCTCGTGGACGATCGCCTGGGCGATGACGACCGAGGTGGTGGTGCCGTCACCGGCCGCGTCGTTCGTCTTGGTCGCGGCCTCCTTGAGGAGCTGCGCGCCCATGTTCTCGAACGGGTCCTCGAGCTCGATCTCGCGGGCGACGGTGACCCCGTCGTGCGTGACGGTCGGTGCACCGAACTTCTTGTCGACGGCGACGTTGCGGCCCTTCGGGCCGAGCGTGGTCTTGACGGCGTTCGCCATGGTGTCGACGCCGCGCTTGAGCGACTTGCGCGCGTCGTCGGTGAAGACGAGCTGCTTCGGCATGTTTCCCCTCCCTATGCCTCGACGAGCGCGAGGACGTCGTCCTGGTTGAGGACGATGAGCTCCTCGTCGTCGAGCTTGAACTCGGTGCCCGAGTACTTCTGGAAGAGGACGCGGTCGCCCTCCTTCAGGGTCATCGTCACCTTGTTGCCGTTCTTGTCGAGCCCGCCCGGGCCGACCGCGAGGACCTTGCCCTCCTGGGGCTTCTCCTTCGCCGTGTCCGGAAGGACGATCCCGCTCTTGGTCATCTCCTCGCGCTCGAGGGCCTTGACGACCACGCGGGAGCCGAGAGGCTTGAGACGGAGCTTCGTAGCGACAGCCATGCGGACTCCCTCCTGTGTTTCCTGCGTCTTCCTGACAGCGCGAGGCGAGGCGGAACCGCCCGGGAAGCGCGTTAGCACTCGCGCTGTGGGACTGCTAATGACACTACGAGCGGTCGGTCGAGCCGTCAAGCCGGGGCCAGCGCCGGGGGGCCGGGGCACGCCTGCGCCGGGCCCGCTAGCCTGCCCGCCGTGAGGCTCGAGAAGCTCGAGACCTGGGTCCTCGAGGCCGAGGGGCAGGCGATCGAGTTCGGCGCCGGGGCGTATTCGGCCTACAAGGCGATGGTCGTGGCGGTCACGACGGACGACGGCGTCACCGGCTGGGGCGAGTGCATCGCCCGGCGGGCGCCGAAGGTGCTCGACTCGGTCGTCCGGGACCTCCTCTGGCCGGTCGCGAAGGGCCGGGACCCGCGCGACGTCGAGGGCCTCTGGGACGACATGTTCCGCACGCTCCGGCCGTGGGGCCACTACCGCGGGTTCGTCCAGGAGGGGATGAGCGGGATCGACTGCGCCGTCTGGGACATCCTCGCCCAGAGCCAGCAGGTCCCCCTCTACAAGGCGCTCGGCGGCGCGGGCCGCGCGAAGGTGCCCGTGTACGGCTCGAAGGTCTACACGGCCGAGATCGGCGCCATGGTCGAGCAGGCGAGCGAGTGGGTCGGCCGTGGACATCGCGCGATCAAGATCCAGCTCGGCCGGTCACCCGAGCGCGGCGGCTACCGCTCGGACATCGAGGTGACGAAGGCGATCCGCGCGGCCGTCGGGCCCGCGATCGACATCGGCGCCGACGTGAACAGCGCGTACGACGCCGCGACCGCGATCAAGGTGTGCCACGAGATCGCGAAGTACGACCTCGCGTTCCTCGAGGAGCCGGTGTACCCGGACGACATCGACGGCTACGAGCTGATCCGCCGCTCCTCCCCCGTTCCGCTCGCCGCGGGCGAGAGCGAGTTCGGCATCTTCGGCTTCCGGGAGCTCCTCGCGCGGCGCGCGATCGACATCGTGCAGCCGGACGTCGCGCGGATCGGCGGCCACACCGCGGCGAAGCGGCTCGGCGCGCTCGTGCACGCGCACAACGTGAGGTACGCCCCGCACACCGGCTTCTCGTGCGGGCTCGCGCAGCTCCATTCGATCCACCTCGCGGCCGCCGCGCCGAACCTGTGGAGGCTCGAGGAGATGTGGATCGACAACCCGATCACGAACGTCTTCGTCGAGGATTTCCCGCGGTCGCGTGACGGCGTGCTCACGGTGCCGTCCGCGCCGGGGATCGGCCTAGGGGTCGACCGGAGGAAGCTGGACCGCTTCCGGATGTAGCGGGCGACGTCGCGGCCGCGCTCGCCGCCTCGAGCGGCTGCGCCGCGCGATCGCCCGGACCGGCGCGGCCACGTGAGAGTCAGGGGGCAGGCCTTCCGGCCCGCCCCCTGAGGCGGATCGCCTAGCGGCCCCTGCGCAGGAGCCAGTGCAGGGCACCGCCCATCGCAGCGACCGCTGCGATCGGAGCGGCCGCGTTCGTCGCGGCCGCCGGCGCTTGCTGGACCCCGGCGATGGCCTCCTGCAGAGGCACCGCCGCGGGCTCCTCGTCGTCCTCGGTGATCGTGTCGACGGTCGCTTCCGTCGGCGTGTTCACCGTGGGCGTTGCGGTCTCCTCGGTGTTCGTCGGCGTGTTCGCCTGGTCGGTGACGGTCTCGGGCGTGGCGGGGGTCTCGGCCGTTGCCGCCGTCCCCGCGGTTCCGCCTCCGCCCCTCGTGTTGCCGCGCGTGCCACCACGCGTGCCGCCGCGCGCGTCGATGACCGGGCGGTCACCGCTGCCCGGGAGCTGGGCCGGCTGCTCGCCGTCCTGCCCGTTGGCGGTGGCCGCGGCGTCGACGTACGCAGGTTGCGCCGCGAGGAGCACGAGCGTCGTGGTCGACGTCGCGAAGAGGCGCACGATCGCGCCGATGATCCGCTCGCGCATAGGCGTTGTCACCCTCCTTTCGCGTTCTCACCAACGGTACGGAGCGCCGGGGCGTCGCGGTCCGCGCCCGTGTGTCGGTCGATGCACGATCGCGTATCGACGCGTGCACGGCAGGCGAGCGGGGGCACGCCTGATAGGAGGCGCCTTCCGCGAGCGAGGGAGCGAGCGGCGGCCCGCCAGTGGCTGCCGGATTGCAGCGGGACCGCGGCATGGCCGCGAACGTAGGCGCGCGCCCGGCGCGCGACGCCACCTGGGGCCTCGCGCGTGGTCACGAGATCGATCCGACGCTCGTCGTGATCGAGCCCCTCGGCGGCGGGTCGCGCTACGAGGTCTTCGAAGCGTGGGACCGCGAGCTCTTCTGCAAGGTCGCGGTGAAGGTGCTCCGGGCGGACCGGATCGACAGCGAGCGCTCGCTCGCGAGCTTCGAGCGCGAGGCGATGATGGCCGAGGGGCTTCGCCACCCGAACCTCGTCCGCCTGCTGAGATGGAGCCCGGCGCTGCCGCGGCCGTACATCGTCCTCGAGCTGATCAGCGCGCCGATGCTCTCGACGGTCCTCGAGGAGGAGGGAGCGATCAGCGTCCCCGAGATCTGCCTCCTCGCCGTGCGCATGCTGGCAGCGCTCCACTATCTGCACCGCCGGTCGCTGCTCCACCTGGATGTGAAGCCGAGCAACGTGAGCACGGGCGAGCCGCCGCGGCTCCTCGACCTCAGCGTCGCGCGCTTCGCGCCGGGCGCGCTGAAGCTGCGGCACCCGATCGGGACGCCGCAGTACATGGCACCGGAGCAGTGCGAGCACGCGCACGTCACGCCCGCGACCGACATCTTCGGCCTCGGCGCGACCCTGTACGAGGCCCTCACCGGCATGGCGCCCTTCCGGCCCGGGGTCGACGGCGCGGAGGCGCGCGAGGACCGCTACCCGCAGCTGGTCGAGGAGCCGGTCCCGCTCCGCGAGCTCATGCCCGCGGTGCCCGCGCCGCTCGACGCGTTCGTGATGTCGTGCCTCGCGCGCGACCCCGCGCGCAGGCCCGCGTCGGCCGTCGACGCGGCGACGGCGCTCCACCGGATCCTCGAAGGCTTCGGCCACCGGGAGCTCCTCGCGTGGCCGCGCGGCGTCGACATCCGGCCGCGAGACCTGCGCTAGTCGCGAACCTCGACCACCGCGGGATCCCAGCGGTTCTCCGCGCGCACGATCGCCGTGAGCGGGTTCGTGTCCACGAAGAGCTTCCCCTCGCGCTCGCTCACGTGGAAGAGGTCGAGCGGCCGCGGCGCGGGGTCGCGGATGACGACGGCCGTGCGCTTGTCATAGATCGAGCCGTGGCAGGGGCAATTGAACTGGTCCTTCGCCGGGTCGAACGGGACGGCGCAGCCGAGGTGCGTGCACTTGCGGTACGCGGCGACGATGCCGCCCGGTGCGTGCAAGAGGAAGAAGCGGTGCTGCGCGTAGAGGATCGGCGCGTCGTTCGTCGCCGCGAAGCGCGCGAGCGCGTCGGCCGGCGTCAGGCCGGTCGCGACGACCTCGCCGAGGCCGACGATCTTGTTCACGCGCAGGAACGGCGCGACGGCCGCCGCGACCTCGGCCGTCGCGAGGGCCGCGAGGCCGAACAGCCCGGCGCGGAGGACGGCGCGACGCGTCGGCGGCGCCGCGGAACGCGTGCGGATCATCGACGTCCTCCTACCAAGGTGTAGTAGGGAGGATACGCGCGGCCCCGCCCCTCATCCAGTTCACGCGACTTTGGATACGATCGGCCCACCGATGCTGCGACGTCTCCAGGTCCATCGCGCGCGGTCCGTGGAGGAGGCGATCGACCTCAGGCGGCGGTTCGGCGAGGACGGCGCCGTCTACGCCGGCGGCACCGAGCTCCTCCTCGCGATGAAGATGGGCGTCGCGCGCTGGCGCCACCTCATCGACGTGAAGCCGATCGAGCGCCTCCGCGGCGTCACGGTGAGCGGCGGCGTCGTGCGCATCGGCGCCGCGGTCACGCACTGGGAGCTCGAGCGCGACGCCGGGCTCGAGCGCGCGGTCCCCGCGCTCGCGGCGCTCGAGCGGAACGTCGCGAACGTCCGCGTGCGCGCCGCCGGCACGCTCGCGGGCAACCTCGCGTTCGCGGAGCCGCACGCTGACCCGCCCGCGCTCCTCCTCGCGCTCGGCGCGCGCGTCCTCCTCGAAGGCCCGAACGGCGCGCGGGCGCTCCCGATCGGCGAGTTCCTGACCGGGATGTACGAGACCTCGCTCGCGCCGGACGAGATCCTCGTCGCGATCGAGGTCCCGGTGCCGGCGGCGGGCGTGAGGGCCGCGTACGTGAAGTTCCAGGTCCTCGAACGGCCGACCGTGGGCGTCGCCGTGGTCGCGCCCATGCGCGACGGGCGGCTCGCCGGCGCGCCGCGCGTCGTCGTGGGCGCGGCGGACGAGGTGCCGCGCCTCGTCGCGACGGACGTGGCCGCGGGCGCGGACCCGCGCGACCCGGACCTCGCGGACGGGGTCGCCGACGCGGCGCGCCGCGCGGTCGACCCGGTGGGCGACCTCGCCGGGAGCGCCGAGTACAAGCGCCACGTCGTGGGCGTCTTCGCGAAGCGCGCGCTCGCCGCGGTGGCCGCATGACCAAGCGGCCGCTCCGCTTCCGCCTCAACGGCCTCGAGCAGGAGACCGAGATCGAGGATCACGTGCTCCTCATCGAGCTCGTGCGCGGCCTCGGCCTGATCGGGACGAAGCTCTCCTGCGACGCCCAGGTGTGCGGGGCGTGCACCGTCCTCCTCGACGGCCGCCCGGTCTCGTCGTGCACGACGCTCGCGCTCGAGGCCGAGGGCCGATCGGTCGAGACGGTCGAGGGCCTCGCGAAGGGCGACCGCCTCCATCCGCTCCAGATGGCGTTCATCGACAAGTTCGCGCTCCAGTGCGGCTACTGCACGCCGGGGATGATCATGTCGGCGAAGGCGCTCCTCGACGAGCACCCGAAGCCCGACGCGGAGCGCGTGAAGCGGTGGATGGAAGGGAACATCTGCCGCTGCACCGGCTACGAGTCGATCGTCGAGGCGGTCCTCGACGCGGCGGCGCGGGCATGACGAAGGTCGCCGGGACGGAGGCCCCGCGCACCGACGGCGTCGCCAAGGTCACCGGCGCGGCGCGCTACGCGATCGACCTCTCGGTCCCGGGCATGGCGCACGCGATCGTCGTGCGGTCGACGCGCCCGCACGCCCGGATCGTCCGGATCGAGCGCGACGCCGCGGCGGCGGCCCCGGGCGTCCTTCGGGTCCTGACCGGGGACGACCTCGTCAAGGCCGGCCTGACGCCGTACTACGGCCACGTCGTCCTCGACCATCCCGTGCTCGCGATCGAGAAGGTGCGCTTCGTCGGCGAGCCGGTCGTGCTCGTCGTCGCGGAGTCGCGGCTCGAGGCCGCGGAAGCCGCCGATCTCGTCGAGGTCGAGTACGAGGACCTGCCGGCGGTCATCGACGCGGACGAGGCGCTCGCGCCCGACGCGCCGATCCTCCACGAGCGGCGGGGCGAGATCGTGGGCGACGAGGGCTTCGACCGCGGCGGCGACGACCTCACCGGCAACATCTGCTCGGTCGCCGAGCTCGGCTGGGGGGACGTCGAGGCCGCGATCGAGAAGGCGCACCTCGTCGTGGAGGGCGAGTACCGCTACCCGATGCTCTACGGCTACGCGATGGAGCCCTACAACGCGCTCGCGTACTTCGAGCAGGGCGACCTCGTCGTGCACTCGAGCGCCCAGCACGTGTTCATGGTCCGGCGCGACCTCGCGCGCATGTTCGACCTGCCGCTCGCGCGCGTCCGCGTGATCTCGCCGTACGTCGGCGGCGGCTACGGCACGAAGTCGTACACGAAGGTCGAGGGCATGACCGCGATGGCCGCGCACTTCACCGGCCGCGCGGTGAAGCTCGACTGCTCGATCGAGGAGGCGATCCTCACGACGCGGTCGGACGCGGCGCACATCCGCGCGCGGTCGGCGTTCGCGAAGGACGGGACGCTCCTCGCGCGCGACTTCGACATCGTCATGAACTCCGGCGCGTACACCGACAACAGCCCCCTCGTGAACGCGAAGACCGCGAACCGCTGCTTCGGCCCGTACCGGATCCCGGCGCTGCGCGTGCGGTCGCGCTCGATGTTCACGAACACCGTGCCGGCGTCGTCGCTCCGCGGATTCGGCGCCCCGCAGGGGAACATCGCGGGCGAGCTCCAGATGGACGAGGCCGCGCAGCGCCTCGGGATCGGCGCCGTGGACCTGCGCCTCCGGAACCTCGTCGGCCCCGGCGAGGAGATCATCCCGGGGAAGCGGCCGCTCGACGCCGACCTGGCGGCGGACCTCCGCTGCCTCGCCGACGCGCTCGGCTGGCCGATGGGCGAGGGCAGGTACTCGATCGGGCTCGGCGTGTCCGCGTCCGACGCTGGCGCCTACCCGACCTCGACCGCGGCGGTCCGCATCCACGCGGACGACTCCGCGACGCTCTTCACCGGCTCGACCGAGCTCGGACAGGGCTCGCGGACCGTGCTGCGGCAGATCGTCGCCGAGGACCTCGGCCTCCCGCTCCACAAGGTGACGATCGTCGGCGGCGACACGGGCGTGTCGACGTACGAGCGGACCACCGGCGCGAGCCGCACGACCACGGTGACGGGGCGCGCGATCCAGGAGGCCTGCCGCGACGCCCGCGCGCGGGTGCGCGCGCTCGCCGCGCAGGTCTTCGACGTTCCCGTGACGGACGTGCAGGACATCCCCTCCGGAGTGAGCGTGGAGGACGATCGACTGTCGTACGGCGAGGTCATCGAGCGGTGGTTCGGCGCGGGCGGCGAGGTGCTCGGGCACGGCTCGGTGCGCAAGGCCGGCGACCTCGCCAAGCTCCCGCCGTTCTGGGAGATCGGCTGCAGCGGCCTCTCGGTCTCGATCGACGAGGAGACCGGGGTCGTGCGCGTCGAGCACCTCGTCACGATCGGCGACGTGGGCTTCGCGATCAACCCCGCCCTCGTGAGGGGCCAGGACGCCGGCGCCGCAACGATGGGCATGGGCGCCGCGCTCCACGAGGAGCTCGTGTACGAGGGCGGCCAGCTCGCGAACCCGAACGTCGTGGACTACCGCGTGCCACGCTTCTCCGACATGCCTCGCCGGATGGACCACATCCTCGCCGAGCGCCGCGACGGCGCCGGTCCGTACGGCGCGAAGGGCGCGGGCGAGGGCGCCGGCAACACCATCGGCTCGTCCGTGGCGTCCGCGATCGGCCGCGCGGTCGGGATCTTCCCGCACGAGCTCCCGGCCACGCCCGAGCGCGTGTGGCGCCTCCTCCAGCAGAAGCGGCGCTGAGCACGACGACGGTCGCGGCGCCGCGCCGCGAGGCCTTCGCCGCGCTCGGCCATCCGGAGTTCCGCGCGTACTTCGGGACGGCGCTCGTCGCGATGATCGCGGACAACGTCGAGCACGTCATCACCTACTGGCTCATCTACGAGCGCTTCCACTCCCCCGCCCTCGCGGGATTCGCGGTGATCAGCCACTGGGCGCCGTTCCTCATCCTCGGCGTGGGCTTCGGCGCGCTCGCCGACCGCTACGACTGCCGGCGGATCATGCAGGCCGGCCACGGGCTCCTGATGGTCGTGTCGTTCGCGTGGGCGATCCTGTTCATGACGGACACGCTCGAGACGTGGCACGCGGTCGTCCTCCTGATCCTCCACGGGACGGCGGGCGCGCTCTCCGCGCCCGCGAGCCAGCTGTTCCTGTACGACGTCGTCGGCCGCGACGACCTCCACAGCGCGGTGCGGCTCAACGCGACCGCGCGCAACCTCGCGATCCTCTTCGGCCCGGGCGTCGGGAGCGCGCTCCTCCTCGGCCTCGGGCCTGCATACGGCCTCCTCGCGAACTGCCTCCTGTCCCTGCCGCTCATCGTGTGGCTCTTCCGCACGCCGTACACCGGGCACGTGCACCACGGCGCCGCCCGCGCGGCGCCGAGCCTCTCGCTCGCCGATGCGTACCGCACGTTCGGCGAGGTCGCGCGCCACCCGGTCATCCTCTCGATGGTCGTGCTCGTCGGCGCGATGGCGTTCCTCGTGGGGAACGCCTTCCAGGCGCAGATGCCGGCGTTCGCCGAGGACCTGCGCGCGCCCGCGGGCCCGCTCGGCTATGGCCTCCTCCTCGCGGCGAGCGCTGCCGGCTCGATCGTCGGCGCGTTCCTCCTCGAGGTCTGGCGTCCGCTCCGCCAGCCGACCGTCCGGCGCGCGATCGGGATGGGGATCGCGTGGGCGCTCGCGGTGGTCGTCTTCTCCCTGACGAGCACGTACGCGGTAGCGCTCGCCGCGCTCTTCGCCGTCGGGTTCCTCGCGCTCGGCTACGGCTCGCAGGCGCAGACGATCGTGCAGCTCGAGGCGCCGCCCGAGCGGCGCGGCCGGTTCGTCGGGCTCTTCTCCATGGCGGCGAGCGGGATGCGCATCGGCAGCGGCGTGACCGTGGGGCTCGCCGGCGCCGCGATCGGGATCCACGCGTCCCTCGGGCTCAGCGCGATCGCGGCGCTCGCCGTCGCGGTCGCCCTCCTCCTCCTCGTGCGAAGCCCGCGCGTCGCGTTCGGCTAAGGCACCCGCAGGCGCTAGCGGTCCACGACGGACGCCGCGATCTCGCGGTTGATGTGCGCCCCGAGGGGGACCTTCGCGGGACGGTCCTGGCAGCAGAGGTCCATCGCGATCCGCGCGTAGACGAGCGCGGCGTCGGTCAGGTCCTTGATCTTGAACGACTTCGTCGCGGCGTGGCTCGCGGCCCGCGGCGCGTACGAGATCGCGGGGATGCCGAGCTCGTTGAACGCGTTCGTGTCGCGCCACATGCTCGTCACCGCGTCCGCGACGATCGCCGGCGGCGTCGGGAACGTCTTCGCGTGCTGGCGCTTCACCGTCTCGATGAGCCGCTCGGCGCCCTTCGCCTCGAAGCCCGGGCGGTACAGGTAGAGCTCGACGTCGCCCGCGATCCCGGTCTCCTCGAGGACGCCGCGCAGCTCGTCGCGCACGTCCATCGGGTTCGCGCCCGGCAGGATCCGCGTGTCGACGTAGAACGCGGCGACCTGCGGCGCGCTCGTCACGTTGTACGGGTACCCCGAGCGGATCGCGTTCACGCTGGCCTTCGGCACGATCGTGCCGCTCTCGCCCTTGTACGTGTGCCGCCGCTGGTACTCGTACGCCCACTTCTCGAACGCGGCGATCGCGGCGCTCGCGAGGACGATCGCGTTGGGCGACCGCGCGAGCTCGGTCGGGCGCGGCAGGTACGGCGTGTAGTAGCGCGGCCCGTCCGTGCGCACCGTCACCTTGAAGTGCGCCTTCCCCGGCTCGATGCCGACGATCCCGAACCCAGTGCCCTCGGCGACGATCGCGTAGTCCGCCACGACGCCGTGCGTCGCCATGAACCGCGCGCCGAGGTCCTTCGAGAGGTACGCGGGGCCCTGCCACTCCTCGACCGGCTCGCGCGAGATCTCGCCGGGCACCGCGCTCACGATGAGGTCGCCCTTGAGCGGGTACTTCGCCCTCCTGATCGCCTTCGCGGCGACGAGGAACGCCGCCATCGGGCCCTTGTCGTTCACTACGCCGTCGCCGTAGATCGAGTCCCCGTCGACCCAGGCGGAGTGGTACAGCGGCTCCTTCGGGTCGCGCGCGGACCAGACGGCGTCAGGCATGAGCGTCGTGTCGAGGTGCGCGTTGTAGATGAGGCTGTACCCGCCGCCCGTGCCGTGGATCCACGCCGCGACGCTGAAGCGCTCCGGCACGAGCGCGTACTTCTTCGGCGCGAAGCCGTTCTCCGTGAGCCAGTCGTGGACGAACTGCCCGGCCGCGCCTTCGCTGCCGGTCGGGCTGTCGATGTTGCCGAGCGCGAGCGCGAGGTCCACGACCTCCTTCGGGTCGATCAGGGCGAGGACGTCATCGATCCGCATGCGTTGCTCCCTCCAGCGCTGGTGAGGGCCGCGGCGCGCGCGGCGGCCGGCGGTCCACGCTCGGCGGGACGGCGAGGCGCGCCGCGAGCGAGGCGCTCACGAGGATCCCGGCGGCGAGGACGATCGACGCCTGCGCGTTCGCGAGGTCCATGACCGCCGCGAGGAGCACGGGACCGACGAACGCCCCGAGGTCCGCGGAGAAGCGGTAGCCCGCGAGGACCTTCGTCCGGTGCTGCGCGGGCACGACCTCCGAGAGGAGCGCGGTCTGCGAGCTCGAGAAGAAGTCGCCGAACCCGATGAGGGCGGCGAAGAACAGGAACGACAGGAGGTCGTTCGTGAGGAGGAACGCGAGGTCGCCGGCGGCGACCGCGAGGAGACCGGACATGATGACGCGCCTCCGGCCGAGCCGGTCGCCGAGCATCCCGCCCGGTGTCGCCACGAACAGCCCCGTCACCGACATGAGCGCGATCGCCGTGGCGATGGAGACGCCGCCGAGCCCGAGCGAGGCCGCCGCGTAGAGCGGGAGCACCGTGTTGCGGAAGCCGTGGCGGTTGACCATGTTCGCCACGACGCCGTAGTCGATCGCGGCGATCGCCACGGCGCGCTCGCGGCCGTGGAGCACGCGCTCGTCGGACTGCACCGCCTTCCCCGCTCCGCCGTCCCGCGGGTGCACGCGAAGGAGGAGCGGCACGAGGATCGCCGCCGCGACGACCGCGAGCGCGACCGTGACGGCGAACGTCGCCCGCCAGCCGAAGGCCGCGCCGACGAGGCCGCCGACCATCGGGTAGAACGCGATGCCGGTGTTGTTCGCGACGTGGAAGAGGCTCATCACCTTCCCGCGGTTCGCGTTCGTCGCCGTGGCGGCGATGGTCGCGAGCGCGACGGTCGTGATGAGCGCGACCGCGACGCCGGATCCCGCGCGCGCGGCGATGAGCATCTCGACGGTCGCGGCGTTCAGGCCGAGGATCGACGAAGCCACGAGCAGCACCGCGCCCGCCACGGTGACGGTCCGGTGGCCGATCGCGTCGATGATGAACGCCGCGGGCATGTCCGTGACGAGCCGCGCGAGGCCGAACGCGCCCACCACGATGCCCGCCGTCGTGATGCTCACGCCGAAGTCGTCCCGCACGTCCGGCAGGAGCGGCGTGAGGATGTTCGTCGCCGCGATCACGAGGAACACCGACGCGGCGGTGAGGTACGACTCGCGCGGGATGCGCGGGCGCGCCTCGGTCACCGGCGTGACGCGCGGAGCGCCGCGGCCACGTCGTCGAGCCGGAGGCGGGACGGCTCGAGCGCGAGCTCGCGCCGGGACGTGACCGCGCGCAGGACGAGCTTCCGGACCTGCCGGGCATCGAGCCCGACCTCCGCGACCTCGGCCGCGAGCGCGCGGAGCGCCTTCCCGTCGACCGCCGCGTCTGGCGCGACCTCGCAGAGCGTGTCGCGCAGGATCTCCAGGGCGGCCTCCGGACCCGGGAGGCCCAGCTCCTCCACGAGGTCCGCGCGCGACATGAACGCCGCGTCGACGCCCACGGCGTGGTTCGTGGTGGCGACGAAGGTCACGTTGGGGCAGGCGCGCGCGACGTGGTCGATCCCGGCGAGCACGGCGTCGGTCGCGCGGTGCACGTCCACCGGGTTCGTCTCGAGCGACGCGCCGGAGCGCGCGACGGCGAGCGCCTCGACCTCGTCGAGGAGGACGACCGTCGGTGCGCCGCGGCGCGCGATGTCGGGCAGCGTCCGCTCGAAGAGCCGCGCGACGCTCCGCTGGCTCTCGCCGAGCATCTGGCTCGGGAACGCGTGCGGGTCGACGTCGACGAAGAGGAGCGGACCGCCGCCGAGCTCCCGGGCGGCCCGGTCGGCGAGCCCCGCCGCGAGCGTCGTCTTGCCGGTGCCCGGCGGCCCGGACAGCACGACGAGCCCGTGCACGGGCAGGCCGACCGGATCGATGCGGCCGCGGTGGCGCAGGGAGAACAGGACGTGGTCGAGGAGCCGGTCCTTGAGGCCGGCCGGCGCGACGATGCGCGTCCAGCGCGGCTCCCACTCCGGGTCGGGCAGCTCGAAGATCGCGACGATGCCCTCGACCCCGGGCGGGACGTGGACCTCGGGCACGTGCTAGGAGGCGCTCAAGCCTGGGGGCGTCCCTCGAAGTGGTCCGGCCAGACCACGCCCGTGAGGTCCGGCGCGTCGAGCTCCGGCAGCTCCTCGAAGATGTCGAGCGGGTCGAGGAGGATCCGCATCATGTCGTAGAGCGCGTCGAAGTTGTGCACGCGGATCAGGCGCGCCGTGCGCGTCTTGTCGTCGTTGAAGTGCTGGTGCCACGCCCAGTGGTCCACGACGATGAGGTCGCCGGCTTCCCAGGTGAAGCTCTGCTCGTCGATGTCGCTGTGCCCGCGTCCCGAGACGACGTAGAGCCAGGCCTCGCCGCCGTGGCGGTGGCGCGACTGGTAGAGACCCGGCGCGAGCTCGTGCATGACCGCGGAGAGTCCCGCGGTGTGGTAGCCGATGCTCTTGTCGACGAGGAAGAGGCTGCGCGCGCCGCGCTTCGTCACGAGGCCGCGCACGTCGTCGAAGCGCGTCATGAGGCGCGCGGTGTCGGACCCGGCCCACTGGGTCGCGAGGCGCTGCGTGCGCCGCGCGTACGGGTCGCTGCCGGTCCGCGGCCGCACCTGCGTCGGGCGCGGCGGCAGGTCCTTCACCGGCGTGTCGCCGCCCTCCTCGAGGAGCGCTACGCCGAACTGCTCGAGCATCGGCTCGACGCTCCAGGTGTGGAAGACGGCGGGATCGTCGCGGTCGTTCCCGTGGCGGTGCCAGGCCCACGCGGGCAGGTGGAGCGTGTCCCACGGCCGCCACTCGATCCGCTGGCCGTCGATCTCGGTCCAGCCGGTCCCCGACTCGATGAACTGGATCGCGTCCCAGGAGTGCCGGTGCACCGTCGACGTCGTGCGCGCGGGGATCTCGTGGACCGTCGCGTCCAGGTTCTTCGTCGGACGGTCGCCGTCGTGCCCCGCGTACACGCCGCGGCGCATGCGCCGCGCGGGGTCGTCGTACATCTTCACGTCCGCGCGCCGGAGGACGGTCTTGTGGTAGCCCTTCCACTCCTCGAGGAGCGCGTTCCGCCGCTTCTTCTGGACCTCGTAGTGCGTGACCTGCGTCGTGGTGGTCGTCTTCACCGCGCGGCCCCCACGGGCTGCGCCACCCGGGGCAGGACCTCCTTCGCGAGGATCTCGATCTGCTGGAGGTAGTCCGGGAAGCGCATCCGGAAGTCGAAGATGAGCAGGTCACAGCCGTGCTCCTGGTAGCGCCGCACGCCTTCCACGATGTCGTCCGGCGTGCCGGCGAGGATCGAGCCCTCGAGCTCCTCGATCCGCGTGAACTCGCCCGACGGCGGCTTCACCCAGAACTTCTGCGCGTTCGCGTTCTTGATGAGGCCGGGCACGTTCATGCGGTCGATCGCGGCCTTCGTCGTCGTGTCGATGCTCGTGACCGGCACGGCGCCTGTCATGATCATCGGCTTGCCCTGCTCGCGGCACATCTGGCGGATCTTCTTGATCCGCGCCTCGTAGGTCGGGAACGTGATCCGTCCCGGCAGCCATCCCTCGCAGAAGTCGACCGCGAGCCGCGCGGCGGCGGGCGTCGCGCCGCCCCACCACACCGGCACCGGGTGGAGCGGCTGGGGCTTGAGGTCGACGTCGCTGAACCTGTACCGCTCGCTGTCCCACTCGATGGTCTCGCCGCTCCACAGGCGCCGGGCGACGAGCACCTGCTCCTTCATCATCTGGACGCGGTCCTCGTGTCCCTGTCCGATGACCTCGAACTCGTGGTCGAACGTCCCCGCGCCGATGCCGAGGTCGAACTTCCGTCGCGTGATCCACGACATCGACGCGACGCTGTACGCCATGAGGATCGGGTGGCGGAACGGGATGATCGTCGCCGCCCCGAGCGCGATCTTCTCCGTCTTCCCCGCGAGGAACGTGAGCGTGACGAACGGCTCGATGAAGGTCCGGTCCGTGCCCTCCATGCCGTGCGGATGGAACACGAGATGGTCGCGCACCCAGAGCGAGTCGAAGCCGTGCCGCTCGGCGAGCCGCGCGCCCTCGATCAAGAGGTCCTGATCGGCCTCGAGGCCGAAGTGAGGCACGAGCAGGCCGAAGCGGGTCATGTGGCGGTCTCCTTCTCGATCTGGTCGGGGCGCCCCCGCGGCCGATGCGGTGCGGGGGCGCCCCTCGCGCTAGCGGGGTCCGATCAGTTCGTCGGTGCCCCGATCTTCGCGTTGAAGCCGATCTCCACGAGCTTCTTGAGGAAGCTCAGGTCGTACGCCTTCGAGAGGTCGACGCCCGCGAGGGCCGGGTTCTGCGTCGAGAGGACCTCCTTGGGCGCCTTGAGCGCGTCCTCGGTGAACTGCATCGAGCGCGAGCCGTAGCCCTGGAAGTCGTCGATCGCCTTGCGCGCGTCCTCGGGCTTGATCTGGGCGAACTCCGCGAACTTCGTCGCGGCGGTCGCGGGATCCTTCCAGATCGAGTTCTGCGCCTCGAGCGTCGCGGCCACGACGACGAGCGTCGTGTTCGGGTTCTTCGCGATGAAGTCGGCCTTGCCTTGGAGGCCCGAGCGGCCCCACTGGAGCTTCGCGGTCGAGAGGTCGAACACGAGGTTGAATCCCTGGTCCTTCATCGCCTTGTCCTGCGACTTGTCGACCACCGCGCAGCCGACGGAGCCGCCCTTGAGCGCCGCGATGCGCGTGCCCTGGTTGCCGACCTGCCGGATCTCGACGTCGCGCGGCGTCAGGCCCACGCCCTGGACCATGAGGAGCGCCGCGCCGTGCGAGGTGCCGCCGAACGTGCTGATCGCGACGGACTTGCCCTTCACGTCCGCGGGGGTCTTGATCGCCGACGTGCAGTAGAGCCCGTCGGTGAGGACCGTGCTGTTCATCGCGATGAGCTTGAGCGGCGTGTCCGAGATGACCGACGTGACCGCCGTCGACGCGCCGCCGACCATGAAGTCGAGCTGGCCCGCGACGAGCGCCTGGAGCGTCTTGCCGTCGCCTTCGAAGCCGGTGACGGTGACGTTCGTGAACCCGTACTTCTGGTAGATGCCGAGCGAGTCCGCGAGCTTCTCCGCGAACTGCACCGGCTCGTTCGGCGTGCTGATGCCGATGCGGATCGTCGTGACCTCGGGCTTCGGCAGCTGACCCTGCGCCTGGGTCCCGGCGGCGGTGGGCGCCGCGGTCGTGGTGCCCCCGCCCGTGCCGCCGCCGCCGCACGCGGCGACGATCAAGGCTCCGGCGACGGCGAACGCGAATAGACGAGCTCGTCCGGACATGGACATCCTCCCTGACCCCGTACCCTCGGGCTGCCGCCGGATCGTACGACGACCCGCGCGAGATCGTCTACGATCCGGTCCGGATCCGATGCAAGTCGACGTGGACGGGCGCGCCATGTCCTTTGACAAGCGCGGGATCGGACCGCCCCTCGTCCTCGTCGCGGGGACCGGGTACCCGGGCGCGACGTGGGACGACGACCTCGTCGGCCCGCTCGCCGAGCGCCACACGGTCGTCACCTTCGACCACCGCGGCACAGGCGCGAGCGCCCCCACCCCGGACCGGTACTCGACCCGCCTCTTCGCGCGCGACGCGCTCGGCCTCATGGACGCTCTCGACCTCGCGCCGGCCCACGTGCTCGGGCACTCGATGGGCGGCCGGGTCGCGCAGTGGATGGCGCTCGACAGGCCGGAGCGCATCCGCTCGCTCATCCTCGCCGCGACCGGGCCGGGCCAGTTCCGCGAGGACCAGCCCGTGACGCGCGGCGTGCCCGTGCGCGTCGCCGTCGAGATCGCCGAGCACGGCTACGAGCGGTACATGCACGACCACGTGCGCGAGACGTTCTTTACCCCGGAGTTCGCGGAGGCGCATCCCGAGCGCGTCGAGCGGCTGCACCGGCTCTTCTGGGAGCACCGGCCCACGCTCGAGGAGTACCTGCGGCACGTCGTCGCGCGGCAGGAGCACCAGACCGCGGACCGCCTGGGCGACATCGCCGTTCCGGCGCTCGTGCTCGTCGGCGACCGCGACACCGTGCGGATGGGGACGGGCTCGCACTGGGAGCAGTCGATGTACCTCGTGGAGCACCTGCCGAACGCGGAGCTCCGCGTGATCCCCGGCGCCGCGCACGGGTACTTCTGGCAGGTGCCCGGGGAGACGGTCCGGGCGATCCTGGAGTGGACCGCGCGCTATGGTCTCTGAGCGATGACATCGCCCGTCCTCTACGCCAAGAGCGGCGACATCCACATCGCGTACACGGTGCGCGGGAGCGGCCCGGACCTCGTGTGGTGTCCGGGCAGCCTGTCGCACCAGGAGGTGCAACCCCAGATCCCGGAGCTCGCGGGACACATCGACGCGGTCGGCCAGTTCGCTCGCGTGATCTTCTTCGACAAGCGCGGAACGGGCATGTCGGACCGTCCCTCGGGGATCCCGACGCTCGAGGAGCGGATCGACGACATCCGCGCGGTCATGGATGCGGCACAGAGCCAGCGGGCGCACATCCTTGGCGTGTCCGAGGGCGGCTCGATGGCCTGCCTCTTCGCCGCCACGTATCCCGACCGCACGCGGTCGCTGCTCCTCTACGGCACGCGGCCACGGTGGACGCGCGCTCCCGACTACCCCTGGGGCCCCACGCCCGAGGAGGCCGAGGCGAACCTCCAGCGCCGTATCGCCGCCGGCTTCAAGCCGGACTGGAGCGGCGAGGACGGCCGCCGCTGGCTCGGCCCGGGCCTTGCCGACGACCCGGCCTTCCTCGAGCAGTTCGACCGGCTGCTGCGGATCTCGGCGACGCCGGCGGCGAGGATCGCTCTCGCGCGGATGAACCTGCTCATCGACGTACGAGGCATCCTCGGGAGCATCCGCGTGCCGACGCTCGTCGTCGGCAAGACCGGCGATCCGCTGTTGCCGCCGGGGTGCGCGCAGGACCTCGCGTCGCGGATCCCAGGCGCCCGGCTCGTCGAGATCGAGGGCATTGGTCACCTCATCGGTCAGAACGGGCCGGAGCTCCAGAAGATCTTCAAGGAGTGGGTCACCGAGGTCACGGAGGCCGCGCCGAGCGAGCGCTTCCTCGCGACGATCCTGTTCGTGGACCTCGTGCGCTCGACGGAGCGCGTCGCGGAGATCGGTGACGCGTCGTGGCGCGACCTCCTTGCGCGCTACTACACGGAGGCGCGTCGCGAGCTCGCGATCTACGGCGGGCGCGAGGTCGACACCGCCGGCGATGGCCTGCTCGCGCACTTCGACGGGCCCGGCCGCGCGATCCGGTGCGCCGGTGCGATCGAGCGATCCGCACGCGAGCTCGGGCTCGAGGCGCGCGCCGGCGTGCACACGGGCGAGGTCGAGCGCGACCTTGGCGCGCTGCGCGGCATCGCCGTGCACACCGCGGCACGCATCGCGTCGGTCGCGAGCCCGAACGAGGTCCTCGTCTCGAGCACGGTGCGCGACCTCGTGGCGGGTTCGGGCCTCTCGTTCATCGACCGCGGCGCGCACCAGCTGAAGGGCATCGAGGGCGCGCGGCAGCTGCTCGCCGTCGGGTAGCGCCCGGCCCTACCGCGTCGCGGCGCCCCGCCCTGCGAACCGCACCCAGAAGTGGAGCCAGCGCGTCGTGCGCTCGGTGCGCTCGTCGCGCTCGGGGCGGTGCTCGGGATCCGGCCGCACCCCGCGGCGCGCGACGGCCTGGAGCTCGAGCGCGACGAGCCCGTACACGTGCTCGTCGCCGACCGTGAACGACGCCGGCACCGGGAAGCCGCCGCCGACCGCGCGGCCCGGACACTGGTGGGCGCCCGCGCCGAAGGAGAGGCCCCAGCGCGCCACACCCCCGTGCACGGCGCGGTCCGCGTCGAACCCATCGGGGTCGGGACCGAAGAGCCGCGGGTCGCGGTTCGCGCGCGCGATGTCGAGCACGACGAGCGCGTCCTTCGGGATGCGCGTCCCGGCGATCTCCGTGTCCGCCTCGGCGCGGCGCTTCATCTTCGGCGTCGTCGGGCGGAGGCGGAGCGTCTCCTGGATGACCCGCTGCGCGAACAGCGTGTCCGACGCGAGGCGCTCGAGGATCCCGTCGCGGCGCTCGCTCGCGAACGTGAGGTCGAGCGCGTTCACGAGCGTCTGCGCGCTCGTGTGCGTGCCGCCCTGGAGGTACGTCGCGACCTCGCGGACCACGCGGCCGTCGTCGGAGAGGGCGAGCGCGGGGTCGTCGCGGTGGAGGAGGAGCACCGTGAGGATGTCGTGCGGCAGATCCTCCCCGCCGAGCTCGCCGCGACGGTGGCGCTCGACGAGCGCGGCCCGGGTCCTCCACGAGGGCCGCACGAAGCGCTCCTCGAACTCGGCGTACTTCGCGCGGACGAGCGCGCGGACCGCGTCCGGATCGCGCGCGTCGAGGATCGCGGCGCCCTGCGAGAACGCGTCGACGTACCGCACGAGCGTGCGGAGCTGCTCGAGCGAGCCGTCGTGGTCGATGCCCGCGCGCCGCGCCGCGAGCACGACCGAGAGCGTCTCGCCGATCGTGAAGAGATCGACGCGCTCGGCGTCGATGAGCACGTCGAGCAGGTCGTTCATCACGCGCGGGAAGAGTTCGCGCTCGTAGAGCCGGAGCACGTCGGCGCGGAACTGCGCGTTCTCGACGACGCGCCGCGCCTGGTGCACGGGCCCGTGCGACGTGCTCACGATGCCGTCGCGGATGTTCCCCTCGGCGTACGAGCGGCGATCGAACGTCCGCGAGAGGTGCGGATCGGACAGCGCCGCGCGGATGTCCTCGTAGCGGTCGAAGGTGATGGTGGCCGTGTACCGCGTGAGCACGCCGCGCTCGCTCACGCGCTCGACCTCACGCGGATGGCGCGCGTCGGGC
>DASSSF010000075.1:0-36129 GCA_035708565.1 Candidatus Limnocylindria bacterium | reverse complement strand
GCGCGCTACGCCGCGGACCTCGCGAAGCAGGCGCTCGAGAGGGCCCGCGAGGCCGCGAAGCGCACGCCGCCCTCGGGCCGCGGGACGCCGAAGCCGACGCCCACGCGGCGCCCTTCGCCGACGCCGACCAGGACGCCCTCCTTCTAGTCGGGCGCGACCGCGCGCCGCAGCACGTCGAGCGCGCCCAGGACGCCGCGGCGCCTCGCCTCCGCGAGCCCGCGAGCGCGGATCTCGACGGCGCGGTCCGCCCCCCGCACGCGCGCGACGACGCGCGCGGCCTCCGCGTCGCCGGCGACGGCCACCGCGACGTCGGCGGCGGGCGCGGCACCGAGGAGCTCCGCCGAGCCGAGGCCCGGGCGCACGATCCCCCCGGCGTACCGCTCGCCGATGCCGTCGTCGACGAGGATCCGCGCGAGATCGCCGCCGGTGAGCGCCTCGGCGGTCGCGAGCGTCCACCCGCGGGCCGCGAGGCCCGCCCCGATGACCCGCGGCAGTGTGTCCAGGTCGGCGCCCCAGACGTACCGGCCGAGGCGCTCGCGCACGCGCGCCTCCATCGCCGCCACGCGTGCCTCGGCCGCCCCCCCGTCGGCGTCCTTGTCGGTGATCCGCACATGCACGCCGTCCGCCTTCGCGTACGTCGCGACGGTCGGCGCGCGCGAGCGCACGAGCTCGTCGAGCGCCTCTTCGACGGCGGACTCTCCGATGCCGAGAAGCTTCAGGGTCCGCGACCGTAGCGCCGAGCCGCTCCAGAGCACGGGCTCGACCTCGTGCTCCCACATCCGCGTCATCTCGCGCGGCACGCCCGGCATCGCGACGATCCGTCGCCCGCCGGTGCCGGTGACGAGCCAGCCGGGCGCGGTCCCGAGCGGGTTCGGGAGGGCGCGCGCGGACGGGATGAGCCAGGCCTGCTTCCGGTTGCGCTCCGGCATGGGGAAGCCGCGTCCGGCGAACCACTCGCGGAGGTCGCGCTCGAGCGCGGGGTCCACGGCCGGCGTCTCTCCGACGGCCGCGGCGATGGCTTCGCGCGTCAGGTCGTCCTCGGTCGGGCCGAGGCCGCCCGTGATGATCAGGAGCTCGGAGCGCGAGAGGCCTCGCCGGACGTCCTCGGCCGCGCGTTCGAGGTTGTCGCCGACGGTCGACATGTGCAGGAGGTCGATGCCGAGGGCCGCAAGCCGGCCCGCCAGGTAGGCCGAGTTGGTGTCGACGATCTGCCCGAGGAGGAGCTCCGTCCCGACGGAGAGGAGCTCAGCGCGCATGGCACCGAAGTTGCACCGGCCGCCTCCCGAAAGAACGAATTCCCAACCCTTCCCTTCCTCACCACGAAGCCCCGCCCCATAAACGGCGGGGTTTTGTGGTCCTAATGGGCCAGCGGCCGCGGGCCGGCGGAGCACATACGATAGGCGGCCTCCGCGACCCCACGCCGATGCGGGAGGTGCCTCTTGGCGAACGGCTACTGCGTGAAGTGCAAGACCTCGCGTGAGATCAAGGACGCGAAGCAGATCACGATGAAGAACGGCCGGCCGGCGACCCAGGGCGTCTGCCCCGTCTGCGGCACGAAGATCTTCAAGATCGGCGCCTCGTCCTAGCGCCCGGCCACCCCCCGCCCGGCCGCCCCAGGCTGGCGCGTCGACTGCTCTGACCTGTGCAGCGGATAACAGAGGAGGCAGCGATGAAGGCCAAGGATCTGATGACCCGCGAGCCGGCCACGCTCACGCCCCAGTCCACGATCGCCGAGGCCGCGACCCTGATGAAGCAGGAGGACTGCGGCTCGATCCCCATCGTCGAGGGCAGCCGCCTCGTGGGGATCGTCACCGACCGCGACATCGTCATTCGCGTCGTCGCCGCGGGGAAGGATCCCCGGACGACGCGCATCTCCGATGCGATGACCGCCGACCCGGTGACGATCCGGCCGGAAACGAGCGTCGACGAGGCGTCCGACATCATGGCGAAGCGCCAGGTGCGGCGCCTGCCCGTCTGCGAGGACGGCAAGCTCGTCGGGATCCTCGTGATCGGACAGGTCGCGCGCAAGGACGACGAGGACGCCGGCGAGGCGCTCAAGGAGATCAGCGAGCCGACGAGCGGCCGCGCGTCGCACGCGCGCGGATAGCGGCGCGATCGGCCCGCGTGTGGGGCCGGGTCCGCTACCGCGGGTCCGGCCCCACCGATAAACTCATCAGCGGGCCAGTAGCTCAGCGGTAGAGCAGGGGACTCTTAATCCCTTGGTCGTGGGTTCGAATCCCTCCTGGCTCACAGGAAAGCGCCGAACCTTGCGGCTCGGCGCTCCCCGCGCGGCGGCAGATGTAGCAACGCGGCCCCGCCCGATGCCCTCACGGCCCGTAACGGATCACGGCCGCACCTCTCGCAGGTCCCACGACGCGCCGACCTCGTGACGGGCTTCGCCAGCCGCGATCAGCGCGGCCCTGCAGGCGCGGCGCATGGGCGCGGGACCGAGGCGCGCCGCCGACCTAATCCGGCGTCTCGGTCCCGATATGCAGGATGCCGACGACGGTGCCGGCCGTATCGCGCAGCGGCTGGAAGATCAGGTTGAGCTTCGTGTCCCGGTACGAGCCGTCCGCACCCGGAAAGCGCGCCGGCGCGTCGGCCATTGCGCGGGAGCGACCGGTGCGGTACACGTCATCGAGCGCCTGCTCGAACTCCGGCTGCAGGTCCGGGTAGATCTCGCGGAGGGTGCGGCCGACGAGGTCGGATGCGTTGCGTCCCGCGACGCGCGCGGCGACCTCGTTCACGGACACGTAGCGATGCTCGGGGCCGCGCGTGACCGCGGCCATGAACGGCGCTGACCGGTAGGCGCGGAAGCGCTCGTCGTCGCCGGGCTCGCTCGCGAGGACCCGAGCGATGAGGCCCGCGCGATTGCCCACGCCGAAGCGCTGGTAGAGGCGCGTGAGCCGCGCCGTGATCGCGCGCTCCGACACGCGCAGCCGGGCGGCGATCTGCTTCGTCGCAAGGCCTCGCGACACGAGCTCGACGAGCTCGCGCTGCCGAGGCGTCAGGTCGCCGCGGCCGGTCACTTCCACCATGGGCGCGAGAGATACCCCACATAGCGTGCCATCGCGCGGCCAGGTTGCGTCTCCCTGCTGTCAGTCCGCTGTCACAGGCAGGCGGGCGGTCGTTCCCAAAGCGGTACCTGCCGCGACCTCGCAGGCGACCGGACACTCGCTGCCAGTGCGCGTGCTGATCATCGAGGACGACGACGTGCTCGCGGACCTGATCGCGGACGTGCTCTCGGATGCCGGGATGGACGTGACGCGCACGGTGCCCGCTGGAGGCGTCGACGGCGTGATCACGGATCTCGTCCCGGTCAAGGTCTACGACCTCGCCGCGGCGCGCGCGTACTGCGATCTCCTCCGAGCACAGTTCGGCGTGCCGGTGATCCTGCTGACCGCGCACGGCGCGGCGGCGCGTGACGGCGCGGAGCGCATCGGCGCGGACGAGGTCATCCTCAAGCCCTTCGACATCGACGGGCTCGTCGCGCGTGTACTCGCTGTCTTCGGGTCGAGTGCGGCTGCACCACCTCACCACAGCGAGGGAGTACGTTCGCGCGACTGGGAGCACGCGGGCATCCACCGCTAGCCTCACGCGCGTGAGGAAGGGGCCTCTGGACGGCTGGTGGGAGCGCCGGTCGTCGCGCGCGCTCCTCGTCGGCTCCGCCGTCGCGGTCGCCGCATGGCTCCTCGAGCGGAGAGTGGACCCGGCCGCAGGCAGCCTCGTCGCGGACGCGACGTTCACCGGCTTCGGGCTGATCGCGCTCGTCGCCTGCGCGCTCGCGTCGCGGCGGGCACGCGCCGACGAGCGCTTGGCGTGGCTGTGGCTCGCGGCCGGCGCGGGGGTCTGGCTCCTCGGCCAGCTCTTCTGGGACATCTACGACCTCCTCGGCGTGGGCCTGGTCACACCCGCGCCCTCGGATCTGTGCTTCCTGCTCGCGGCGCCGCTGTTCGCGCTCGGCTTCGTCACCTTCCTCGTGCGCGCCGGCCAGCGGCTGGCGGTGTACGCGCTCCTCATCGACGTCGGCACGGTCGTGCTCACGCTGCTCGCGGTCGTCGCGCTGTCCGTCTCGCGGGTCTTCGGCGAGATGGCGCGGGAGCCGCTCACCACGACGATCGCGCTGCTCTACCCGGTCCTCTACGTAGGCGCGACGGGCGCCGCGCTGTCGACGCTCTGGGGCATGCCGACGGCGCGCCCGCGGGCCGCCTTCGTGCTGCTCGCGTCCGCGATGTCGCTCGACACGGTCGTGTTCACGCTGTGGCTGCCGCAGTACGTCGCGGGCACGCAGGCCGCGGGGTCGCCGCTTGACCTCGGCATCATGCTCGGCAAGCTCCTGCTCGCGGCCGGCGCGGTGCGGGCGATCGAGGACCGCGACGACAGCGTCACGAGCGCGCTCTCGCGCGAGATGATCCACCAGTCACGCCTCATCCTTCCGGCCGTCCTCTCGGTCGCCGCCGCGTTCGTCCTCGTCGCGAGCCAGCTCGACCGCAGCACCGGCGCTGACGCCGCGATCGCGCTCGCCATCGCCGCGACGATCGTCCTCCTCGCGACCCGCGCGGGGCTCGCGCTGTACACGAACTACCGCGTCGGCGAGGAAGAGCGCCGGCGCGCGAGGCAGTACGAGGCGCTGTATGACGTCGGCCTCGAGACGTCGAACGAACGCTCGGTCGACGAGCTCGTTCAGCTGGTCGTTGACCGCGTCACGGACCTGACGCGGACGGACGGGAGCCTTCTCGCGCTCGCGGAGCCCGGCCGGGGCTACGTCGTGCGCGCGCTGCGCAAGCCGATCCGCGCCCTCCGCGACAGCGTCGGCGAGCCGCTCGTCGGCATCGGCCGCGCGGCGGTGGAGGCGCGCGAGCTCGTCGCCGCGCGCGAGTACGCGGGACACCCGCAGAGCAACCCGCTGCTGCACGGGGACATCGCTTCGGCCATGAGCGCACCGCTCATCGTGCGCGGGGAGGTGATCGGCGTCCTCACCGTGTACGCGTCGCGGCGGCGGTCGTTCAGCGAAGGCACGCAGCGGCTGTTCCGGCTGTACGCGGCCCAGGCGGCGAACGCGATCTCGACGGCGCGGCTCCTCGAGGAGTCGCGAGTGCTCGCGCGGCAGGACGCGCTCACCGGCACGCTCAACCGCCGCAGCCTGGTGGAGCGGCTCGAGGCGGAGATCGCCGAGGCGCGGCGGCACGGGGACGCGCTCTGCGTCGTCATGTGCGACCTCGACGGCCTCAAGGAGATCAACGACAGCGCCGGGCACCTCGTGGGCGACGAGGTACTGCGCCGCCTCGCCGACGGCCTCCGCACGTCCGCCCGCGCCGAGGATCTCGTGGCCCGCTTCGGCGGCGACGAGTTCGTCCTGCTGCTGCCGCGGACCTCCCTCCTCCAGGGCCAGGCGCTCGTTGCGCGGATCGGCTCGCGGCTGCGCGACGTGACCTACATCTGGGGCGGCCGCGCGCAGCCGCTGCCGCGCGTCTCGATCGGGATCGCGGCGTTCCCGGACGACGGGCTCACGATCGAGCAGCTCATCGCGGCGGCGGACGCCCGGATGTACGCGGACAAGTCGCGCGCCCGCGGCGCGAGCGTGTCCCTCGGGGACGCGTAGGACCGCGCCGCGGCCCGCCGCCTCTGCCCTTCGCGCCCCCGAGCACATATCGTTGTCTGCGCTGGGAGGGGGAACCGATGCCGAAGTGTCCCGAGTGTGACGCCGACGTGACGGTCGGCACCGACGCCGTGAAGGGCGAGATCGTCTCGTGCGGCGATTGCGGCGCCGAGCTCGAGGTGAAGGGCACGGCTCCGGTCGAGCTGGCGCTCGCCCCGCAGGCCGAGGAGGACTGGGGAGAGTGACGACGGTCGGCGTGCTCCTCTCGCGCGTGCGCGTGGAGGAGAAGCTCCTGCTCGAGGAGCTCGAGCGGCGGCGGGTCGCGACGAAGGTGATCGACGACCGCGAGCTCATCCTCGCGCTCGAGAGGCCGCCGGCGCTCGGCGTCGACGTCGTGCTCGAGCGCTGCATCCAGCACAGCCGCGCCCTCTACGCGCTCGCGGTGTTCGAGACCTACGGGATCCCGACCGTGAACACGTTCGAGGTCGCGGACATCTGCGGCAACAAGCTGCTCACGTCGCTCCGCCTCATCCGCGCCGGCGTTCCCACGCCGCTGACGCGCCTCGCCTTCACGCCGGAGTCCGCGCTCTCGGCCGTCGAGGAGCTCGGCTACCCGGCCGTGCTGAAGCCGCTCGTGGGCTCCTGGGGCCGGCTCATCTCGAAGGTGAACGACCGCGACGCCGCGGAGAGCCTGCTCGAGCACAAGGACGTGCTCGGGACGTACATGCACTCCATCTACTACGCGCAGGAGCACGTGAAGAAGCCCGGGCGGGACATCCGCGCGTTCGTCGTGGGGGACGAGACGATCTGCGCCATCTACCGCTACAGCGACCACTGGATCACGAACACCGCGCGCGGCGGCAAGGCGACGAACTGCCCGGTCACGCCCGAGCTCGGCGACCTGTGCGTCCGCGCCGCCCGCGCCGTCGGCGGCGGGGTCGTCGCGGTCGACGTCGTGGAGAGCGACCGCGGCCCGCTCGTCATCGAGGTCAACTACACGATGGAGTTCAGGAACTCGATCGACACGACCGGCGTGAACATCCCGGCGAAGATGGTCGACTTCGTCCTCGACGTCGCCCGCAGGGCGGAGCCGCTCGCCGCCGCGCGCGCGTGACCCTGCGCGTCGCGGTCGTCGGCGCCGCGGGCTACGCGGGCGGCGAGCTCCTCCGGCTCCTCCTCGGCCACCCCGACGTCCGCGGGATCGTCGCGGCATCCTCGTCGCTCGCGGGCAAGCCGGTGACCGCGGCGCATCCGAACCTCCGCAAGCGGACCGATCTCGCGTTCGTCCCGTACGACGAGGCGTCGGGCTGCGACGTCCTCTTCCTGTCGCTTCCGAACGGCGCGCACCGCTTCGCCGAGTTCGAGGGCAGCGCGCCGCTCGTCGTCGACCTCTCGAGCGACCACCGCCTGCGCGACCCTGAGGCCTACGTGCGCTGGTACGGGTCCGCGCACCCCGCGCCCGAGCGCCTCGCGGCGGCCGTGTACGGGATCCCCGAGCTCCACCGCGAGCGGATCAAGGGCGCGCGCCTCGTCACCGGCGCCGGCTGCAACGCCACCGCGACGCTTCTCGCGCTGCTCCCGCTCCACCGCGCCGGGCTCATCGACAACGCGCGCCCCGTCGTCGTCGAGTGCAAGGTCGGGTCGAGCGAGGGAGGGCGCGAGGCGAGCGAGGACAGCCACCATCCCGAGCGCTCCGGCGTCGTGCGCTCGTTCCGGCCGGTCGGCCACCGCCACACGGCCGAGGTCGAGCAGGAGCTCCCGGGCGTGCGCCTCCAGCTCTCCGTCACCTCGGTCGAGCTCGTGCGCGGCGTCCTCGCGACGGCGCACGTGCCCGTGAGAGCGGGTCTCGAGGAGAAGGACCTCTGGCGCGCCTACCGCGCCGCCTACGCGGGCGAGCCGTTCGTCCGCATCGTGAAGGAGCGCACCGGTATCTGGCGGTACCCCGAGCCGAAGCTCGTCGCGGGCACGAACTTCGCCGACGTGGGCTTCGCGCTCGATCCGCGCGGCGACCGCGTCGTCGCGCTCTGCGCCATCGACAACCTCGTGAAGGGCGCCGCGGGCAACGGCGTGCAGGCGATGAACGTGGCACTCGGCCTCGACGAGACCGCAGGACTCGGCTTCGTGGGGCTGCACCCGTGACGCTGCGCGTCGTGAAGGCCGGCGGCTCGGCGGGCGTCGACCGCGACGCCGTCGCCGACCTCGTCGCGTCGCTCGCGAAGGACGGTGCCGTCGTCCTGGTGCACGGGGCATCGGCCGAGACGGACCGGCTCTCGGCCGCGCTCGGGCACCCGCCGGAGACGATCACGTCGCCGTCGGGCCACGTCTCGCGCCGCACGGACCGTCGCACGCTCGAGCTCTTCGCGATGGCCGCGCTCGGCGTCGAGAACTTCCTCTACGTCGAGAAGCTGCAGGCTCGCGGCGTCGACGCGATCGGCCTCTCGGGGCTGTCGGGCCGGCTGCTCGTCGGGAGGCGCAAGGACGTGCGCGCCCTGGTCGGCGGGAAGACGCTGATCCTGCGCGACGACCACACCGGCACGGTCGACGAGGTGAACGCGACGCTCCTGCGCCAGCAGCTCGACGCGCGGCGCGTGCCCGTCGTCGCGCCGGTCGCGCTCTCGACGGAGGGCGCGGCGCTCAACGTGGACGGCGACCGCGTCGCCGCCCGCGTCGCGGCTGCCCTCGGTGCGGCCGAGCTCGTGATCCTGACGAACGTGCCCGGCCTCCTGCGCGACGTGTCGGACCGGGCATCGGTCGTCGCGCGCGCGACCGTTGCCGAGGCTGAACAGCTCGCCGCCGGCCGGATGAAGAAGAAGGTGCTCGCCGCGAAGGAGGCGCTCTCGGCCGGCGTGGCCAGCGTGCGGATCCGCGGCGTCGTGGCGGGCGCCGGCACGGAGGTCGTCGCGTGAGCCGGATCCTCGACCGCGAGAACGCGCGGACGAGCGGCCTCTACCAGAAGCGCGAGATCGCGCTCGTGCACGGGAAGGGCGCGCGCGTCTGGGACGAGGACGGCCGCGAGTACATCGACTGCGTCGGCGCGCAGGGCGTCGCCAACATCGGCCACGGCAACGAGCGGGTCGCGAACGCGCTCCGCGACCAGGCGCTCGTGCTCGAGGCGTGCACCGAGCTCTTCTACAACGACCGGCGGGCGGAGCTCTACGACGTCCTCGGCCGTCTCCTGCCGCCGTCGCTCGACCGCACGTTCCTCTGCAGCAGCGGCACCGAGGCGATCGAGGGCGCGATCAAGTTCGCGCGCGCCGCGACGAAGCGGCGCGGCGTCGTCGCGACGATGCGCGGCTTCCACGGGAAGACGATGGGCGCGCTCTCCGCGACGTGGGGGCCTGAGTACCGCGAGCTCTTCGGCCCGCTCGTGGAGGGCTTCTCGCACGTCCCGTTCGACAAGGCGGAGGCGCTCGACGCGGCGATCACGGAGGACACCGCGGCGTTCCTCGTCGAGCTCGTGCAGGGGGAAGGCGGCGTTCGCCCGGCCTCGCCCGCGTTCGTGAAGGAGGCAGAGCGGCTCTGCCGCGAGCGCGGCGTGCTCCTCGTCATCGATGAGGTGCAGACGGGCTTCTGCCGCACGGGGTCGATGTTCGCGATCGAGCGCTACGGGGTCACACCGGACGTCCTCTGCCTCGCCAAGTCGATCGCGGGCGGCGTGCCGATGGGGGCGATCTGCTTCTCGTCCCGCGCCGTCGGCGACCTCCCGAAGCGCTCGCACTCGACGACGTTCGGCGGGAACCCGCTCGCGTGCGCGGCGGCGATCGCCGCCATCGGCGAGATGGAGCGCCTCCACCTCGCGGAGAACGCCGCGGCGCGCGGGACGCAGCTGATGGACGGCCTGCGGAAGATCGCGTCGCCGAAGGTGCGCGAGGTGCGCGGCCTCGGGCTCCTCGTGGGCGTGGAGCTCAAGGAGAACGCGGGCGCGACCCTCCGGCGCCTCCAGGACGGAGGCGTCCTCGCCCTCGGGGCGGGACCCACGGTCGTCCGCTACCTTCCCCCGCTCGTGATCTCGGCCGAGGAGGTCGACCGCGTGATCGCGGCGACCGCCGACGCGCTCGCGTGACGACGCCGCGCACGAGCGACGTCGACCTCGTCCGCGGCCTCGTGGGCATCCCGAGCGTGTCGGGCGATGAGCGTGCCGCGGTCGAGTTCCTCGTCGCGCGGATGGCCGAGCGGGGCTTCCGCGCGGAGATCGACGCCGCTGGCAATGCGGTCGGCGAGATCGGCGACGGCCCCCGGCACGTCGTGCTCCTCGGCCACATCGACACGGTCCCCGGCGACATCCCGGTCCACGTCGAGGACGGCCACCTCGTCGGCCGCGGGGCGGTGGACGCGAAGGGGCCGCTCGCCGCGTTCGTCGCCGCGGCGACGGATCCGGTCCCCGGCCTCCGCGTGACCGTGGTCGGCGCGGTCGAGGAGGAGTCGCCCACGAGCAAGGGCGCGCGCTTCCGCGCCACGCTCCCGGCGCCGGACTGGTGCGTCGTGGGCGAGCCCTCGGGGTGGGACGGCATCACCGTCGCGTACAAGGGCCGGCTCGTCGTGAGCCTCGAGCTCGAGCGGCCGGCGCGGCACGGCGCGGCCCCGGGCGCGACCGTCGCGGACGAGGCCCTCGACGTGTGGGCGCGGCTACGCGCGGCCGCTGAGGCGCGGGGCGGGGCGCGCGCGTTCGACCGCCTCGACTGCCGGCTCGAGGGCGTGCGCGCGGGCGAGAGCGACGGGCTCGTCGAGCGTGCCTCGCTCCGCGTCGGCTACCGCGTCCCGCCGGGCCTCGCCACGGCCGAGGTCGCCGGCGAGATCGCGCGGCTCGCGGCTGAGCACGGCGGCGACGCGGTCGTCCGCGTCGAGGCAGGCGCGGCGGAGGAGCCGGTGCGGACCTCGCGCGCCGACCCGCTCGCGCGCGCGTTCGCCCGCGCCGTCGTTGCCGCCGGCGGCGAGCCCTCGTTCAAGGTGAAGAGCGGGACGAGCGACATGAACGTGCTCGCGCCCGCCTGGCGCTGCCCGATCCTCGCGTACGGGCCCGGCGACTCGGCGTACGACCACACGCCCGTCGAGCGCCTCGACCTGGATGAGTACCGGAAAGCGATCGTTGTGCTGCGCGGGGCACTTCGCGCGGGAGCCGAGCGCATACCATGACCGCGCCCGCCCGCGCGGGCGTGGAGGAAGGGCAGAAGGCGGTGTTCCGCACGCGTCGCGAGCGGCAGCGCGCGGTCATCGGCGCGCTCAGCGCGCTCGCCCTCATCTTCAGCGCGGTGGTCGCGACGGGCGGCTGGTTCGACGGCACGCTCCAGCGCTACGTGTACGACGTCGTCATCACGAACGCCGCGGCGCCGATCAACAACCAGACCGTCATCGTCGCCCTCGACGACCACACCATCCGCACGTATGGCCGCTGGCCTCTGCCGCGCCGCGCCTACTCCGACCTGCTCGACAGGCTGTCGCCGTCCAAGCCGAGCGTCATCGCGTTCGACGTCGGCTTCTACGAGCCGTCGGACCGGCCCGCCGACGACGACGCGCTCGCGGCGGCGATCGCGCGTGCCGGCAACGTCATCCTCGCGGTGAACGGCACGGGGACCGGCCAGTACCAGAACGGCGTCCAGACCTACACGCGCCTGGACCTCCCGCTCCCGATGTTCCGCCAGGGCGCCGCGGGGCTCGCGTCGGTGAACGTCAACCCCGACGACGACGGGAAGATCCGCACCGCGCAGCTGATCATCGAAGGTCCGGACGGGACGCGGATCGAGCGGTTCTACGGGCTCCCGCTCGTCGCGGCGGCGCGCCACCTGCGCGGCGACCTCGGCAAGGCAGAGGTGCGCGACGGCCGGCTGTCGTTCCCCGCCGCGCTCGCACCCCGCGTCGTCCCGCTCGACCGAGGCGGCGGGATGCCGATCTACTTCGCGGCGCCGCCCACGGAGCCGCTCGCCGAGCGCGGGCGCCCGACGGCCTGCGCGCCGTCGAAGGCGTTCTGCGTGCTGTCGCTCGCGGACGTCACGTCGGGCGCCGTCGACGCGAAGGAGTTCGTCGGGAAGCCCGTCTTCGTGGGAGCGCACAGCGCATCCGGCCTGGCCGACGACTACGCCGTGCCGAACGGCGAGGGCCGGAAGATGTTCGGCGTCGAGATCTGGGCGAACGCCGCCCAGTCGATCTACGCGAACCGCTTCGCGGTCACGAAGCAGAGCGCGCCCGTCACGCTCCTCGCGATGGCCGTCCTCGCGACGGCGGGCATCCTTCTCGTGTTCCGCTACCGCGTCGCCGGCTTCCTCGCGGCGCTCGCGCTCGGGACGGTCGTGTCGCTCGGGCAGTATCTGTTCTTCGTCGCCGCCGCGACCGACCGCGTCGGCCGTGGGATCACCGAGGTGCCGTCCATCGGCTACCTGGTGCCCTCGGTCGTCTGGTGGGTCGCGACGCTCGGCTACCTCCTCGTCGAGGAGCAGATGGCGCTCAGCACGACGAGGTCGACGTTCGGCCGCTTCGTCGCGCCGTCCGTCGCGCGCACGATCCTCGAGCGCGAGGAGTCCGGGCGCCTCGCGCTCGGCGGAGAGCACAAGCGGGTCACCGTCCTCTTTGGCGACATCCGCGGGTTCACGACGCTCGCCGAGGGCATGGCGCCCGAGGCGCTCCTCGACACGCTCAACCGCTACTTCGACGGCATGGTCACGATCGTCGAGCGGTACGAGGGGACCGTGAACAAGTACAACGGCGACAACATCATGGTCATCTGGGGCGCGCCTCTCGAGGTGCAGGACCAGGCGCGGAAGGCGGTCGCGTGCGCGCTCGAGCTCCAGAAGTTCATCCAGTCGGAGCGCGCGAAGGGCGGGCCGGACGTCTCGTTCGGCTTCGGCATCAACACGGGCTCGGTCGTCGCCGGCTTCCTCGGCGCCCGCGGGCGCATGGAGTACACGGTCATCGGCGACACCGCCAACGTCGCGTCGCGCCTCACCTCGAGCGACATCGCGCGCCGCGACCAGGTCGCGGTGAGCGCGGCGACGCTCGCCGAGCTCGGCGACGACGTGTCCTACATCGACCTCGGCAGGGTCGCGGTGAAGGGGCGCGCCGAGCCTGTCGCCTGCTTCCAGGTCGACCGCGTCGGCGCCCTCTCGAACCCGAACCCCGCTCCGCCCCCCGAGCGGCCGGTGACCGTCGCCGCCGTCGCGGGGTATCACTAGCAGGTGAGGCAGACGGTGGACGCTTTCGGACACGGGCTGACGAGCGCGGCCAGTACGGAGCACTAGCGGTGGTGCTCGACGACAAGGTCGCCCTGGTCCAGGTCAAGCTGGGTCACCTCGCGGTCCTGAAGGACCGGGATCAGTGGCTCCGTGGCCTGGTCGAGCTTTGCTCGCAGGCGGTGGACGCCGAGCGGTGCACGATCTGGGTGGTGGATCAGGAGCGCCGGGAGCTCTGGGCGCGGCTCGCCCAGCGCACGACGCTGGACCTGCGCCTGCCGATCGGCTACGGGCTCGCGGGCGCGGCCGCGCAGACGGGCGAGACGATCAACGTGCCCGACGCCTACGCCGATCCGCGCTTCGACCGGAGCGCCGACCTGCGGAGCGGCTACCGCACGATGAACATGCTTTGCGTGCCCGTGTGGGGCCGCGACGGGCGCACGGTCGTCGGCGTCATCCAGGTCCTGAACAAGCGGAGCGCGAACTCGTTCGAGCGGCGCGATCAGATGCTGCTCGAGCGGATCTCCGAGCAGATCGCGCCGACCGTCGAGCATCTCGCGCCCTCGTCCTCCTGATGTCCGAGCGGCTCGACATCATCCTCGACATCACGCGGCGGCTCATGGCCGTCACCGATCTCGACGCGCTCCTCCGTCTGATCGCGGAGTCGACGACGGACCTTCTCGGTGCGGACCGCGCGACGATCTTCCTCGTCGACCAGGACCGCGGCGAGCTGTGGTCGAAGGTCGCGACCGGCGACGGCGTCGGCGAGATCCGCTTCCCGATCGGCGTCGGTATCGCCGGGCAGGTGGCCGCGACCGGCACGACGATCAACATCGAGGATGCGTACGAGGACCCGCGCTTCAATCCGGAGCCGGACAAGCGCACCGGCTACCGCACGCGAAGCCTCCTCACGTTCCCGATGAAGGCGCACGACGGGCGCGTGCTCGGCGTCTTCCAGGCCGTGAACAAGGAGGCGGGGCACTTCGGGCCGGACGACGAGGAGACGCTGTCGTCGCTCGCGGCGTCCGCCGCGGTCGCCCTCGAGAACGCCACGCTCGTCGCGGAGCAGAGGCGCCTGTGGCGGACGCTCATCGAGACCCTCGCGGTCACGATCGACGCGAGGGACCAGCAGACGGCCGGCCACAGCCAGCGGGTCACCCGCTACGCCGAGGTCATCGGGCGCGAGATGGGTCTCTCGGGCGCCGACCTCGAGAAGCTCCGCGCCGCGGCGCTCCTCCACGACTACGGCAAGATCGCCGTGCGCGACGGCGTGCTGAAGAAGCCGGGCAAGCTCGACGACAACGAGTTCGCGTACATGAAGGCGCACGCGGAGAAGACGGGCGAGTTCCTCGCGCATCTCGAGTTCCCGCGCGACATGCGCGACGTTCCCGTCATCGCCTCGCAGCATCACGAGCGAATGGATGGCAAGGGCTATCCCAACGGGCTGCCGGGCGAGGCGATCCTCCTCGGCGCGCGCATCGTCGCGGCCGCCGACGTGTTCGACGCGCTCACGGCACCCCGCTACTACAAGCCGGCCTACGCGATCGACAAGACGCTCGAGATCATCGACTCGATGGCGGGGCAGCACCTTGACGCGGCCGTCGTCGAGGCGCTGCACCGCGCGCTCCCTGTGCTCCAGGTCACAGTGGACGCGCTCCGCTCCACTTGGCCGACGCCGGGGGATGAAGGGATGGGCAGCCTGTCGGATGCTTCCGGAGGGCTGTCCGAGCGCGACCGCGTTGCTGCTGGAGGGCAGAAGAGCACGTGAGGATCCGGTTCTGGGGCACGCGTGGGTCGATCCCCACGCCCGGGCAGCGCACCGTGCGCTACGGCGGCAACACCGCGTGCGTCGAGGTGCGCGCCGACGACGGCTCTCTCCTGATCCTCGACGCGGGCACCGGCCTCCGCGAGCTCGGCCTCTCGATGAACGGGTCGACCTCCGTGGAGATGGACCTCGTGCTCTCGCACCTCCACTGGGACCACATCCAGGGCATCCCGTTCTTCCGTCCGGCGTACGACCCGCGCAACAAGCTGCGGATCCACGGGCCGAAGCAGCAGAAGCCGCTGCGCGACCTCCTCGGCCTCGGGATGGACGACCCGTTCTTTCCTGTCGACCTCGACGCGCTGCCGGTGCAGCTCTCGATCCACGACGTGCCGAGCGGCGCGAAGCAGAAGATCGGCAAGTTCGACGTCCGCACTGCGCGGATCTTCCATCCCGCGCCGGCTCTCGCGTACCGGATCGCCTCGGAGAACAAGGTCCTCGTCTACGCGACCGACACGGAGGACCCGTTCTCCGGCGAGGTGAACCCGGTGATCGCGCTCGCCAAGGGCGCGGACACGCTCATCCACGATGCGCAGTTCCTCGACCACGACTTCAAGCGCTCGTGGGGCCACTCGACGGTGGCGAAGGCGCTCGAGGTCGCCATCGAGGCGCGCGTGAAGCGGCTCGTCCTCTACCACCATGACCCCGACCGGAGCGATGAGGCGCTCGACACGATCGAGCACGAGGCGCAGGAGCGGGCGGAGGCGCTCGCGCCGGGCCTCGAGGTCATCGCCGCGAGCGAGGGGCTCGAGCTCGAAGTTTGAGCCCGGCGAAGACGACCGCCGTCAAGCGCACGCGCAAGAAGCGCGTCCCCGCGGGCTCCGTCGGCCCGTCGCCCGCCGAGTCGCCGGTCGCGGTCGACGACCTGGCCGTCGCGCCGCTGGCGGAGCGGATCAGGAAGGAAGGCGGCGAGGTGCTCGGCGCCTACCGCGACCCGTTCGCCGGGCATCCGTTGCTCCTCGCGAGCCTCCCGCTCAAGGCGGTCGAGCCCACGGAGTTCCAGCGCGACCTGTCGCGCACGCACGCCGACCGGCTCTCGAAGGCGATCGGCGACGCCGGCGTCTTCCTCGATCCGATCGTCGCCGTCCTCATGCGCGACGGCTTCCGCTCGCCGAACGGCCGCCACCGGCTCGCCGCGGCCAAGCAGCTCGGACTCCGGTCGGTCACGGCGCTCGTCGTCCCGCAGGAGGAGCTCGTGTACCGGATCCTCCCGCTCAACACCGAGAAGGCGCACAACCTGCGCGACCGCTCCCTCGAGGTCATCCGCATGGCGCGTGCGCTCGCGAAGGGGCAGCCGAGATCGAAGGAGACCGACCACGAGGCGGCATTCGAGTCGCCGTTCCTGCTCACGCTCGGCGTCGCGTACGAGGAGAAGGGGCGCTTCTCGGGCTCGTCGTACCAGCCGCTCTTGCGCCGCGTCGACCGCTTCCTCGGCGACCCCCTGCCGAAGGCGCTTCGCCAGCGCGAGCAATGGGCCCAGCGCCTCATGGACATCGACGAGCGCGTGTCCGCGCACGTGAAGAGCCTCCAGGAGAAGGGCTTCAAGAGCCCGTACCTGCGCACGCTCGTCGTCGCGCGGATCAACCCCGTGCGCTGGATCCCGGTGAAGCGCGGCGAGGCGAAGCCGCCGATGTCCATCGCCGAGGCGCTCACGAGGACCGCGGCGAACGTGCGCAAGTTCGACCCCGACAAGGTCCGCGCGTCCGACCTCGCGCTCGTGGCCGCCGTCGCCTCCGAGGAGTGACGCGGGCGTGCCGCTGAGCGAGCGCGATCGCGCGCTCCTCCCGGACAGCGCATTCGCCTACGTGGACTCGCGCGGGGGCCGGCGCCTGCCGATCCACGACGCGGCCCACGTGCGGAACGCGCTCGCGCGCTTCGGCCAGGTCGCCTTCGAGGACGCCGCGGCGCGCGAGCGTGCGCGGCGGCGGCTCATCCGCGCGGCCGCGCGCTTCGGCGTCGCGCCGGTGGGCTTCGTGACCCGGCAGCTGCGGGAGGAGCGCGTCGAGGGGGAGGCCGACGCCCGCGCGCGGCGGATGGTCCGCTGGCCACGCGGCACGGTGACGTTCCTCCTCACCGACATCGAGGGCTCGACCCGCCTCCTCGAACGGCTCGGCGACGCGTACACGGCGCTCCTGCGCCGGGTGCGGGCGCTCCACCGCGCGAGCGTCCGCCGCGCGGGCGGCCACGAGGTGGATGCCCGCGCAGACGAGTACTTCGCCGCTTTCGCGGACGCGAGCCGCGCGCTCGAGGCGGCGCTCGAGATCCAGCGCGCGCTCCGGGCGGAGCCCTGGCCGCGCGGCGCGCGCGTGCGCGTGCGCGCCGGCCTCCACACGGGGCGTTCCGCGGTCACGGACGCCGGCTACGTCGGGATCGCCGTCCATACGGCCGCGCGCGTCTGCTCGACCGGCGCGGGCGGGCAGATCGTTCTCACGGCCGCCACGCGCGACGCGCTCCGCGCGGGCGGCACGCGCGCCGCCCTCCGGGCGCTCGGCGAGCGCGCGCTCGCGGGGATCCGCGAGCCGGTGACGCTCTACCGCGTGAGCGGCCGCTAGCCTCTTCCGCGGCGGCGCACACTCCGCCGTAAGGGGAGGTGCGGAATGGAGACGAAGCAGCGCGGCGACGGCGGCGGTCTCGACCTCGCGCAGAAGGTGAAGGGTGCCTCGCCCGACGTGCAGAAGGTCCTCGGCGGCGCGCAGGACACGCTCACCGTGCGGCGCGTGTTCGGCGAGCCGTTCGAGAAGGACGGCGTCACGTACCTGCCCGTCGCGAAGGTCACGGGCGGCGGCGGCGGAGGCGGGGGCGGCGGCGATGCCGCGGGGCGCGGCAGCGGCGTCGGCTTCGGCGTCAGCGCGAAGCCGGTCGGGCTCTACGTGCTGAAGGACGGCGACGCGCTCTGGAGGCCGGCGATGGACGTGAGCGCGGTCGCGCTCCGCGGCCAGCTCGTCGGGATCGTCGCCCTCTTCGTGCTTCGCTCGATCGTGAAGACGCTCGCGAAGCGCCGCTAGCGCGTCACTGGCACCGCGCGTGCCGAAGACGCGCGCGGTGGGCGACGAGCCGGTCCTCGAGGCGGGCGTCGCGTTCGTGGTCCGCGACGACCGCGGCCGCGTGCTGCTGCATCTCCGGCCGGAGGAGGACGGCTGGTCGCCGCCGAGCGGCACGCTGCGCGGCGGCGAGGCGCTCGGCGCGACGCTCGAGCGCGAGATCCTGGAGGAGACCGGGCTCGCCGTCGAGCGCGTCCGGCTCGTCGCGGTGCATTCGGATCCTCGCCATCAGGTCATGCGGACGCCGGACGGCCAGTGCACGCACTTCGTCACGCTCGTCTTCACCTGCCGCCTCGCGCGCGGCGAGATCGACCCCGGCGGCGACGCGGCCGACGCGGCGTGGGCCTGGCACGATCCCGCGGCGCTGCCACGCCTCACGCGCTTCGGGCGCTCGTACCTCGAGGACGCGCTCTCCGACCGGGACGAGGTCGTTGTCCGGTAGGCCCCTCGCCAACCGCGACCTCGCCGAGCTCCTCGCGGTCGCCGCGGCCGCGGAGAAGGAGCAGCGCCAGCGCGCGCTCCGCCGCGCCGCGCGACGCGCGCTCATGTGGCCGGAGGAGGCGTGGCGGCTCGTCGCCGAGGGCCGCTCGCTCACCGAGCTCGACGGCGTCGGCCCCTGGATCGCGCGGCACGTCCTCGAGTGGCTGCGCGACCCGCCGCCGGTGCCCGACCCGCCCGCGATCCGCGCGGGGTTCCGGTCCTTCGCCGAGTGCCGCGCGATCGTCGGGGAGCACCCGGACGCGAAGGCCAGGGTCCGCGGCGATCATCAGATGCACACGAGCGAGACCGACGGCGCGGCGCCCCTCGCCGACATGGTCGACGCGGCGGCGGCGTACGGCTACGAGCGCGTCGTCATCACGGACCACAGCAAGGCCCTCGTCATCACGAACGGGATGGACGAGGCGCGCCTGGCGGCGCAGGGCCGCGAGATCGACGCGCTCAACGAGGCGCGCGGCCGGGCGCCGCTCGTGCTGCGCGGGATCGAGATGAACCTCACGCCGGACGGCCGTGGCGACATGGACGACGGCGCGCTCGCGGAGCTCGACCTCGTGCTCGGTGCGTTCCACGGCCAGCTGCGGAAGAAGGAGGACCAGACGGAGCGCTACCTCGGCGCCCTCGCGAACCCCACGATCGACGTTCTCGCGCATCCACGCGGCAGGATCTGGAACTTCCGCCTCGGCCTCTCCGCGGACTGGCGCCGGGTCGCCGAGCGCGCGGCCGAGCGCGACGTCGCGCTCGAGATCGACGCGTATCCCGACCGGCAGGATCTCGACCTCGGGCTGCTCGCGCACGTCGCCGTGGCCGGCGGCCGCGTCTCGATCGGCACGGACGCCCACAACGAGGAGGAGCTCCGGTACCTCGACATCGGCGTCGCGGCCGCGATCGACGCGGGCATCCCGCCGGAGCGCATCCTCAACTGCATGACGACCGACGAGCTCCGCCGCTGGCGCCGGAGACCGCGCTGATGTCGCTCCGCGACTACGTCCGGAAGCGCCGCTTCGACGTGACGCCGGAGCCGCGCGGCCGGGAGCGCAAGCGGCACGGCGGCCTGTACGTCATCCAGAAGCACCGCGCGAGCCACCTCCACTACGACTTCCGGCTCGAGGCGGAGGGCGTGCTCAGGTCGTGGTCGGTCCCGAAGGGGCCGAGCACGGATCCCGCGGTGCGCCGCCTCGCGATGGAGGTCGAGGACCACCCGGTCGAGTACGGGTCGTTCGAGGGGACGATCCCCGAAGGCGAGTACGGCGGCGGCACGGTGATGCTCTGGGACACGGGGACGTACGAGCTCGAGGACGGGACGGAGTGGCGGTCCGCCTACCGGACGGGGCGGATCCGCTTCACGCTCAACGGCAAGAAGCTCAAGGGGACCTGGTCGCTCGCGCGCATGCGCGGCCGGCAGTGGCTCCTCCACAAGTCGAAGGGCGACCGGTACGCCTCGACCGACGACATCACGCTCGCGAAGCCGCGATCGGTCGTGAGCCGCCGCCTCCTCGCCGGGATCGCGAAGGCGCACGGCGGCGACGTCGAGAAGGCCGCGACCGGCGACCCCGCTCCTCGCCCGTGACGCTCCCGCCGAAGCCGATGCTCGCCACGCTCGCGAAGGGCGTCCCGGCCGGACCCGAGTGGGTCTTCGAGGAGAAGTACGACGGGATCCGGCTCATCGCGGACCGGCGGAAGGGCCGCGTCCGCCTCTTCTCGCGCAACCTCATCGACCGCACGGCGTCGTGGCCCGACGTGGCGGAGGCGATCGCCTCGCTGCCCGACGGCGACCTGACGGTCGACGGCGAGGTGTTCGCGTACGACCGGATGCGCGTCTCGCGGTTCCAGCTCCTCCAGCAGCGCGGCCGGCCGACGTTCGCCGTGTTCGACGTGCTCGCGCTCGACGGGCGCTCGGTCATGCGCCGCCCGCTCTCCGAGCGGCGCGCGCTCTGCGAGACGCTCCTCGAGGGAGCGCGCGCGCCGCTCATGCTCTCTCGGCGCCTGTCAGGGGGCGGCGCGAAGGCGCTCGAGACCGCCCGCCGGAAGGAGTGGGAGGGGATCATCGCGAAGGACGAGCGGTCGCCGTACGAGCCCGGGATCCGCTCGCGCGCCTGGCTCAAGGTGAAGGTCCGGCGCGAGAGCGAGTTCGTGATCGGCGGCTGGACGCCTCCCGAAGGATCGCGCGCCCAGTTCGGCGCGCTCCTCGTGGGGATGTTCGGCGGCCCGCGGCTCCGCTACGTCGGGAAGGTCGGGACCGGCTTCACGGGGCTCACGCTCGCCGCGCTCGGCGCGAAGCTCGCGCGGCTCGAGACGGCGCGGACCCCCTTCGACCCGCCGCCCAGGGTGAAGGACGCGCACTGGGTGCGGCCGCGGCTCGTCGCGCAGGTCGCCTTCGCCGAGTGGACCGCGGATGGGAAGCTGCGCCAGCCGGCGTTCCTCGGGCTGCGCGACGACAAGCGGCCGGAGGAGGTGCGCTGGTCGGAGCGAGAGTAGCGGGACCTTTGGGCGTGTGGGCGAGGAGGGATTCGAACCCTCACGCTCTTGCGAGCACGAGACCCTAAATCTCGAATGTCTACCGTTCCATCACTCGCCCGCTCTCTAGGGTAGCGGCGAGCCCCTAGTCGTCCTCGTCGGCGTCGCGCTCGAGGAAGACGGTCCGCGCGCCCTCGCTCTGCTGCACGAGGTAGGTCTGGTCCTCGCGCTCGTCCACGTTCACCGACGCGACGAGCCGCTCGTCGCTGACGTGCACGAATCCGCTCGAGCGCTCGAGCTCGTTCGCGATCGCCTCGGCGAGGCTCTCCTCCTCATACGCGTCCTTGATGAGGACGCGTGCCTTCTTCACGAGGGCGAAGAACTCCGCGGGCTCGAAGCGCTGCGCGTGGGCCACGAGCACCGCCGTCCCGAGTTCGTCGTCCCCCTCGTGGATCTCGTAGAAGTACATCGAATAGACTCGACGTTACTCCCATGACCGAACAGACGGGCGCGCCCGCGCCCGCGGGCTTCACGTATTCCGTCGACCGCGGGACAGGCTCGACGGTCACGCTCAAGGTCGAGGTCGACCGCGACCGGCTCGCGGCGGCGGCCGACCGCGTGTTCGGGCGCCGTGTGCGTGAGGCGAAGATCCCCGGGTTCCGTCCCGGCAAGGCGCCGCGCGCGCTCTACGAGCGCACGTACGGCCGCGAGCCGCTCTGGCACGAGGGCGCGGAGGACGTCATCGAGGAGACCTACCGTGAGATCGTCCAGCGCGAGGACCTCCATCCGATCGGCACGCCGACCGTCGATCACACGGACGTCGAGCCGGAGCGGCCGTTCTCGTACACGCTCACCGTGCCGGTGCGTCCCGAGGTCGCCCTCGGCGACACGGCGGCGCACGGCGTCGTCCTCGAGCCCCGCGCGGTCACGGACGAGGACGTGGAGCGGACGATCGCGGGGATGCGCGAGCATCACGCCGAGCTCCGCCCCGTGGACCGCGCCGCGGCGAAGGGCGACGTCCTCACCCTCGACATCGATGCGGACCTCGACGGCCGCACGGTGACGATGGCGCGGCAGGGCCACCTCGAGCTCGGCCGCGACTACGCGGTCCCGGGCCTCGCCGACAGCCTCGTCGGCGTCACGGGGGGCGAGGAGCGGAAGCTCGAGGTCACCTTCCCCGACGACCACCCGGACGAGCAGCTGCGCGGGAAGAAGGGCGTGTTCACGACGAAGGTGTCGCAGGTCTCCGAGAAGATCCTTCCGGACCTCGACGACTCGTTCGCGAAGACGGTCGGCGTCGGCACGCTGGCCGAGCTGCGCCGCGCCGTCCGGAACGAGCTCGCGCACGGCTCCTTCCACGAGGCCCGCGACGAGGCCGCCGAGAAGGTGATGGACCACCTGCTGTCGGTGGCCGACGTCGACGTGCCCGAGATCCTCGTGCAGGACGAGCTCGGCCACATGCTCGCGCAGCTCAAGGACCGCATCTCCCAGCAGGGGATGAGCTACGAGCAGTTCCTGCTGCAGGCGCGGAAGACCGAGGACGACATCCGCGGGGAGTGGCGCGAGGCCGCGCTCCGCCGGGCGAAGGCGCTCCTCGTGCTCGACGCCGTCGCGAAGAAGGAGAACGTGACCGTGAGCGGGGCGGAGCTCGCGCAGGAGGTCGGCGCGATGCCGCTCGCGCAGCAGGACGCGCGCGCGCTCCGCGACCCGGTCGTGCTCGCCTCGCTCGCGCGTTCGATCCGCAATCGCAAGGTCGTGGACAAGCTCATCGGCCTCGACACGCCGGACGCAGAGCGCGAGGCGATCAGGAAGGCGGGCGGGACGGACGAGCCGGCGGAGCCGCAGCTCGTCGTCCCCGAGTCCGCGCCGGAGCACACCGAGGACAGCCGCGAGGCGATCAGGAGCCTCCTCCAGAAGAAGTGAAGACCGGCGAGCGCTCGCGTGCTCGCGGCCGTTCTCCCGATCTAGGCCAGGTGCTTCCTGAACCACTCCACGGTCGAGATCCACGCCTTCTGTGACTGGTCCGCGTTGTAGCGCTCGCCCGTGTCGTTGTGGAAGGCGTGGTTCACGCCCGGGTAGACCGTGATCTGGTACGGCGTGCCGCTCTTCTTGAGCTCCGCCTCGAGCGCGTCCTTCGATCCTGTGATGCGGGTGTCGAGCTCGGCGTAGACCGCGTGCACCGCGATCTTCGTCGCCGCGAGCGCGGGCGCGTTCTGCGGCGCCGGACCGTAGAACGGCGCGGCCGCCTTGAGCGGCGCGCCGGCCGTGACGAGGTTCCACACGAGGCCCCCGCCGAAGCAGAACCCCACGGCGCCGAGGGAGTCGGCACGGACGAACGACTGCGCGCGCAGCGTGTCGAGCGCGGCGCGCAGATCGGCCCCGAGCGCGTCGGGCTGCCGCGCGCTCAGCTTCGCCGAGTACTGCGACGGATCGACCTTGTCCACGCCGCCGTCCCGCGCGAGGAGATCGATCGTGATCGCGGCGAAGCCGGCGGTCGCGGCACGCCGGACGACGTCCTGGATGTGCGGCGTCACGCCGCGGTTCTCCTGGACCACGAGCACGCCCGGGTAGCGGCCCTCGGCCTTCGGCCGCGCGAGGTAGCCGCCGAGGCTCGCGCCGTCCGGGCCCTTCACGTCCACCTGGACGAGAGCGATGCGCGGGTCGTCCGGCCGCACGGTCACGCCGTCGGCCGAGCGGGCGGCGGGCGGGGTCGCGTACGGCGTCGCCGCGGCCGTCGCGAGCGCGGCGGGGCTCGGCGCGGCCGTCGCCGTCGAGGGCGCCCCGCCGCGCGGCTGGTCCACGTTGCACCCGAGCGCCGGCAGGAGCGCCATCGTCGCGGCCAGGCTGCCGGTCATGTAGGTCACGCGGCGAAGGAGCTCGCGCCTCGAGATGATCCCGTCCTGGAAGTCCTCGATGTGCTCCTGGAGCACGTACAGCTCGAGATCGGTCCACTCGCGGTCAGCCACGGAGCGCACCTCCCGTCTTGGTACGGACGGTACGGGCGCGCGCCCCGGTCAGTTCACGCGTTCCGCTATGCGATCGGGGCGGCGGCCGTGACCCTTCCGGCGAGCTCTCGGACGCTCTGCGCCCCGGCGCTGTCGGGCGCCGCCTGGACGAGCGGCTTGCCCTGGTCCGCCGCGTCGTCGAAGAGGGGCGTGTTCGCCACGACGATGTCCGGCTTCCGCCCGAAGAACTGCTGCACCTGGTCGAAGTCGAGGCCCCTTCCGCTCGTCCGGTTGAGCACGAGGAGCGTGCGCTCACGCGGGTACTGCAGCTTCGCCAGCACGAAGAAGCAATCGAGCGCCGCCTTGAGCGACGGGAGGTGCGCCGAGGTCACGACGACCGCGAGGTCCGACGCGTCCACGGCCGCGAGCGTCATCTGGGTGAAGGAAGGTGGCGTGTCGATGACGACGTAGTCGGCGCGCGACCGCATCCGGTCCAGGGCCTGCTGCATGACGGTGAGGCTCACGAGCTCCGAGGTCTCCGGACGGTCCGACGCCGTGATCAGCTCGACACCGCTCGCCTGGTGCGTCGCGACGAGCCGGCCGAACGTCGCCTCGTCCAGGTCGGCGATGCCGCCCTCGCTCACGTCCGCGAGCGTCCGCTCCGGCTTGAGGTCGAAGAGCATGGCGGCGTTCGGGAACTCGGTGTTGAGATCGACGACCGCCGACCTGTACGTGCCGCCAGAGCGCAGGGCGACGGCGAGGTTCGCGCCGAGGGTCGTCGCGCCGACGCCGCCTTTCCCGTGGAGGAAGACCACGACGTTGCCCTGCCGCGCCGGCGTCTGCGCGGCCGCGAGCGCCTGCGTGCGCCGGAGGAGGGTCTCCACCTTCGCCGCCAGGACCGCCATCTCCACGGGCTTCGGCACGTAGTCGTCCGCGCCGACCTGGTATCCGGAGAGGATGTCCTCGGCCTGCTTCCGGGCGGAGAGCATCACGATCGGTACGCGCGAGGTCTTGTGGTTCTCGCGGAGCCGGCGCGTGAGCTCGAGTCCGTTCATGTACGGCATGTTCACGTCGGTGATCACGAGATGAGGGAGGTCCTCGCGCACGAGGCGGAGCGCCTCCATGCCGTCCGCGGCGACCTGGACGACGTAGCCGCGGCGCTGGAGGAACGCAGTGACGAGCTTCCGGATCTGCTCCTCGTCGTCCGCGAAGACGATCTTCTCGCCGGCCACTAGCGTCCTCGGGCCACGAGCTCGTCCACGCGCGCGCGGAGGTCGGCCATCGTGAACGGCTTCGCGAGGACGCTCGTGACGCCGTACGCCGCGGCGCGGTCCAGCTGTGCTCGCTGCACCGACGCGGTCATGAACACGATCGGGATGTCGCGCGTCTCGGGGTCGGCCTTGAGCGCCTTCGCGAGGGCGTAGCCGTCCAGGCCGGGCATCGCGACGTCGGTGAAGACGACGTCCGGGCGCACGCGCTTGATGAGCGCGAGGCCCTCGGCGCCGTCCGAGGCGACGTGCACCTCGTGGTCCGTGGTGCGCAGGGCCGCGCGGATGACCTTCTGGATCATCGGGTCATCCTCGCAGAACACCACCTTCGACCGCCGCACGCGAGCGATCGTCACACGGGTTCCGGCGGGGAGGCAAGCGGCAGGGTGAACTGGAAGTCCGACCCCTCGCCGACCGCGCTCTCGACCCAGACGCGTCCGCCGTGCATGTCCACGATCTGCCGCACGATCGGCAGCCCGAGGCCGGTGCCCTGGATGTATCGCGTGCGGCCCGACTCGACCCGCGCGTACCGCTCGAAGACGGACTCGAGGGCCTCCGCCGGGATCCCGATGCCCCGGTCGCGGACCGAGACGTGCGCGCCGTCGTCCGTCCGGCGTGTGCTGACGACGATCGTGCCGCCCTCGGGCGAGTACTTCACCGCGTTCGACAGCAGGTTGGCGAGCACCTGAGTGATCTTGTCGCGGTCGACCCACATGTCGGGCAGGCGCGGGTCGAGCCGGAGGTCGATCGGGTGGGTATCCGCCGTCGGGACGAAGCGGTCTGCGGCGTCGCGGACGATGGCGTTGAGCGACGTCGACTCGCGATAGAGGCGCATCCGGCCCGACTCCATTCGGTCGAGGTCGAGCATGTCGGTGATCATGCGATTCAGCCGGTGCGCGTCCTTGTGGATGTCCGAGGCGTACTCGCGGATCTCGTCCCGCGACAGGTCCTCGTCGCGCATCATCTCGCTGAACCCCATGATCCCCGTGAGCGGTGTGCGGAACTCGTGGCTCACGATCGAGATGAAGTCGCTCTTCGCCTTCGAGAGCCGCTCGGCCTCCTCGATCGCGCCGCGCTGCTGCTCGAACGCCTCCGCCGCGGACAGCGCCGCGACCGCCTGGTCGGCGAAGAGGGTGAGCAGGTGCCCGTCCTCGTCGGTGAAGCGCACCGCCGGGTCGTACGAGCGCACGACGATCGCGCCGATCGGGTCGCCCTGGCGGATGAGGGGGACCGCGATCGCCGCCCGCTGGCCCGCCTCGCGCGCGATGTCGTTCGCGCCCTCCCAGTTCTGGTAGTCGCTCACGATGACCGGCGCCATGCGCTCGAACGCGCGCCCCGCGACGCCCTCGCCGGGCCGCAGCACGCGCAGCGCGCCGCGGACCTGGTAGTCGCGGACGTTCCGGAGCACCTTCGCCTCCGGCACCCACACGAACAGCGACGCGCTGCCCTGGCCGAGCAGGCGCACCGCGTTCTTGAGGACCTCCTCGAGGATCACGCTCGGGTCCGTCTGGCCCGCGAGCACGGCGCTCGCGTGGTGGAGCGACAGCATCCGCTCGTTCTCGCGCTGGCGCGACTGGAACAGCCTCGCCGCCTCCATCGACGTTCGCAGCTCGTTCGCGACCGCCTCGACGAGCCGGACCTCGTCGGCGGTCCAGGTGCGCTCGCGGTCGGTCTGGCTCACCGCGAGAGCGCCCACGACCTGTCCGCGCATCCCGATCGGCGCCGCGATCACCGACCGCGTGCCGAGCGCGATGACGTCGGCGATGTCGGCGTCGTTCGCGATGCGCAGGTCGCGTTCGACCGCGTGCACGACGATCGTCCGCCCCTCGCGGACGGCGAGGCGGGGCACGGGGATGTGCTGGGATCCGCGCCCGAGGCCGGTCACGCCTTCGGCCGTGTACTCCTGCGCGACGCGCAGGTCGTCCGGCGAGTTCCCGAGGCACACGAGCGCGCGCGACGTGCCCAGCGACCGCGCGATGTCCTCGACGGCGCGCCGCAGCACCTCGTTCGGGTCGAGGCTCTCCCGCGACCGCTGCGCGATCCGGTTGACCAGGGCCTCGCGCTCCGCGCGCGCCTCCGCCTCCGCGAGGCTCGTCGCGTTCGCGAGCGCGGCGGCCACCGTGTGTGCGAGCACCGACACGAGGTCGAACACCCCGCCGGCGAGCGCATTCGGCGCGTCGTCGCGGAGCATCATCGCGCCCACGAGCCGGTCCTGCGACACGAGCGGGATCACCGCGAACGTCCGCGCCGTCGCGAGATCCTCGAAGCGGCGGACGAGCGCCGCCCACGGCGGTCCTTCGAGCTCCGTGTCCGCGAGGACGAGCGGCGAGCGGTTCGCGATGACCTGCGCCCGGACGGCCTCGGGCAGGACGTCGGCGGGGTACGGCTTGCCGCTGAGCTCGCCCGCGCGCGGCCCTTCCTCGCTCGCGACGCGGAACGTGGCCGCGGTCGCGTCGAAGGAGATGAACCCCACGGTCGTGCCGGGCCGGACGACGCCCCGCACGGCCGTCGTCGCCCGCGCCCCGATCTCGCCGGGATCCCGCATGGCGCCGAGGCGCGCGCCGAGCCCCGAGACGAGCGCGAGCTCTGCCGCACGCCGCTCTTCGATCGTCAGGGCGGCCGTGACCTGGGCGGCGATCCGGTAGGCGGCGAGCCCGGCGATCACGAGGAATGCGACGAAGATGAAGAACGAGACCGCGTGGGCGGGGAGCAGCCCGGCGACCACCTCGACGGCGGACTGCGGTGGCGTCTCCCTGCGCGCCACCTGCTCCGAGCGGAACACGAGCTGCGTGACGATGTAGACCACGACGGCGTAGACGAGCGTCGCGCCGACATAGAAGAGACGCGACCGTGGGAGCCGTCGCACGGACCGGATCATCCCATGCTGGGCTAGTTTGCTGTCACCTGGATGGGCGACAAGGAAGAGCTCGAGGCGATCTGGGAGGAGCACCGCGAGCTCACGGCCGCGCGGCTCGCCGTGCTCGCGCGCGCCGCGCGGGCCGCGGCCGCCGGGACGCTCGACGGCCCGGGGCGCGCGGAGGCGGCATCCGAGGCGCACATGGTCGCCGGTGCCGCGGGGATCTTCGGCTACACGGAGGGCGCGCGCCTCGCGCGGGAGATCGAGCGGACCCTCAAGGCGCCCGGCGCCATCGCTCGGGCGGACGGCGAGCGCCTCGTCGCGCTCTGCGCGGCGCTCGGGTCGGCCCTGGGCGTGGACACGGGATCGAGCCCTTGACGCGGGACGGCATCGGTACCATGTGTGAAGCGAGTTCGGAGGAAGAGAAATGACCTTGGTCCCGATGGTCGTCGAACAGTCCGGACGGGGCGAGCGCGCCTACGACATCTACTCGCGTCTGCTCAAGGACCGGATCATCTTCGTCACGGACACGATCGAGGACCACATGGCGAACCTGATCATCGCCCAGCTCCTCTTCCTCGAGTCCGAGGATCCCGAGCGCGACATCTACCTCTACATCAACTCGCCGGGTGGGGTCGTGACGAGCGGGCTCGCGATCTACGACACGATGCAGTACCTCAAGGCGCCGGTGAACACCGTCTGCATCGGCATGGCGGCGTCGATGGGCGCCGTGCTGCTCATGGCGGGCACGAAGGGCAAGCGCTACGCCCTCCCGAACGCGAGGATCATGATCCACCAGGGCTCGGGCGGATTCCGGGGCAACACGCCGGACGTCCTCATCCAGGTGAAGGAGCTCGAGACGCTCGTCGACAAGCTCACGAAGATCATGGCCCACCACACCGGCCAGCAGGTCGAGAAGGTGAAGCGCGACTCCGAGCGCGATCGTTTCATGTCGGCCGAAGAGGCGAAGGAGTACGGGATCATCGACGACGTGTACGTCGGGAAGGACTCGCTCATCGCCATCGCGAAGGCCGAGGAGGCCCGAGCGCCCGAGAAGGACAAGGAGCCGGTCGCGGTCCGATGACCACGACCGCGAAGGGCGGCAAGCCCTATCGCTGCTCCTTCTGCGGCAAGAGCCAGGATCAGGTCCGGAAGCTGATCGCCGGCCAGGGCGTCTACATCTGCGACGAGTGCATCACGCTCTGCCGCGAGATCGTCGACGAAGAGTTCATGGAGGCGCCGAACAAGGCGCGCGTCGCCGGGCAGAAGGTGCCGAGCCCGCGGCGGATCAACGACATCCTCGACCAGTACGTCATCGGCCAGGACAAGGCGAAGCGCGTGCTCTCGGTCGCCGTCTACAACCACTACAAGCGCGTCGGCGCGGGCCACCGCGTCGACGACGTGGAGCTCCAGAAGTCGAACGTCCTGCTCATCGGCCCCACGGGCTGCGGGAAGACGCTCCTCGCGCAGACGCTCGCGCGGATCCTCGACGTGCCGTTCTCGATCGCCGACGCGACGAGCCTCACCGAGGCCGGCTACGTCGGCGAGGACGTCGAGAACATCCTCCTCCGCCTCATCCAGGCCGCAGACTTCGACCTCAACCGCGCGCAGCGCGGGATCATCTACATCGACGAGATCGACAAGATCGCGCGGAAGGGCGACAACCCGTCGATCACGCGCGACGTCTCCGGGGAGGGGGTCCAGCAGGCGCTCCTCAAGATCCTCGAAGGCACCGTCGCGAACGTGCCGCCGCAGGGCGGCCGCAAGCACCCGCACCAGGACTTCATCCAGATCGACACGACGAACATCCTGTTCATCCTCGGCGGCGCGTTCGAGGGCCTCGAGAAGATCGTGGAGGCGCGCGTCGGGAAGAAGACGATGGGCTTCGGCGCGACGCTGCGCGACAACACGAAGGAGACGACGCAGATCCTCGAGCAGGTGATGCCGGACGACCTCCTCAAGTACGGCCTCATCCCCGAGTTCGTCGGCCGCATGCCCGTGATCGTCCCGCTCCAGGCGCTCGACGAGGGCGACCTCCTGCGGATCCTCACCGAGCCGAAGAACGCGATCGTGAAGCAGTACCAGAAGTTCCTCGCGCTCGACAAGGTGGAGCTCCAGTTCACGCCGGAGGCGCTCGCGGCCGCCGCACGTGGCGCCGCGAAGCGCAAGACCGGCGCGCGCGGGCTGCGCACGATCATCGAGGAGGTCCTCCTCGACGTCATGTACGACATCCCGTCGCGCACCGACGTGCGCCGGGTCGTGGTCACGCCGGAGTCGATCGAGGGGAAGGCGCGGCCGCTCCTCCTCTCGAAGACCGAGCAGGTCGTGGCGGAGGCGGACGAGGCGACGAGCGCCTAGCGACCCCGCCGCATGGCGCCTGCGCCGCTGCGCGGGTCGCCTGACGCGACGCTCGCCTAGCATCGCGTGAGTGCCGCGCCTCTACTTCGCGAGCCCGCGCGACCTTGTGACCGTCGAGCCGCAGCCCGGCATGCGCCGGCGGCTCGTGCAGAGCGATCGTTCGACGGTCGCGGTCACGGAGCTGGATCCGAAGACCGTGATCGAGACCCACAAGCACGCCGTCGAGGAGATCGGCATCGTCACGAAGGGCAGCCTCGTGATGGTCATCGCCGGCGAGCAGCGGATCCTGACGGCCGGGGACACCTACCGCGTGCCTGAGAACGCTTCACACGGCGCGCGGGTGCTCGAAGCGCCCACCCAGGTGACGGAGATCTGGTCGCCGTCCCGCGCGGACGGAGCACGCGCCACGACATGAGGCCGTCCGCGCGCGGACACCGCGCTCGAGGCTAGCGCCGCGCGAGGTCGGACACGTCCGGCCGCCGGCCCGCCAGCACGTCCGTGACGTACCGCTCGAGGCGCTCCTTCCAGTCGCGCCTCGGCGGATCGTGCATCGCGAAGGCGGAGCCCGTGCCCGCGGTCACCGCGCGCCGGACCATGTGGATGAGCGGCAGCTTCACCTTGTGCGGTGCGTGACCGCCGGTGCGCGTGCGGGCCATGATCCACGCGTCGGTGCCCGCGCCGACGGTCGCCGTGAGCTCCGCGTGGAACTTCGCGTCGAGCGCCTTGTAGAGGACCTCGTGGGCGCGGTCGCTCGGACGGAGCGCGAGGCTGATGAGCCTCATCCGCGCGACGGCGGCCCCGCTGCCGATCGTCTTGAACGTGTGCGTCGAGCTCCTGCTCATCACGCCGGGGTCGTCGATCGAGAAGAGCGTGCCGTGCCCGTTCTCGTCGAAGCCCGCGAAGATCAGCTCGGCGCCGTAGTCGCGCTCCCACTCCACCTTCGCGTGGACGTAGTCGAAGAGGACGGCCGCGGGCAGGTCGTCGAGCCGGCGGCCGCTCACGTCGCGGAGCGTGAGCTGCCGAGGGGTGAGCACGCGCTCCTCGAACGACGTCTGCCGCACGCGCTGGTAGGCGGCCTTCGCCAGGCGCCGCAGCGTCGCGGCCTTCCGCACCTGTGCCGGGCGGACCGCCTGGAGCGCGTCGGCCGTCTCGTCCGCTGCGTCGGGATCGCCCGCGTAGAGCATCTGCCATCCGCCGGGGAGCTCGCGGCGCTTCTCGATCTCGGACTCCTCGCGGAGGCCCGAGTCCTCCCACGTCTCCTGCTTGTCAGCGACGAGCACGATCGCGCGGGCGCCCCCGCCGGCGCGCGGCCGCTCCGCGAGCGCGGCGATCGCGACGGTCACCTACACCCTTCCACTCGCGCGCAGTATCCTTGACGTCCTCCGGCTGCGAACGAGAGGAGTAGCGTCCCCGCACCGACAGCGAAGGCGGGTCACCGGGTGCGAGCCCGCCGCGGCGAGAGGGGACGCGAAGGTCGCTCGGGAGCCGGATCGGGTCCGCCCGTTAGCGCGGGATCGAGGCAGGCGCGAGCCTGCGAAGCCAGGGTGGTACCACGACGCCGCTCGTCCTTGGACGAGGCGGCGTCTTTCTATTCCGGCGAGAAGGAGGTCGTGCGATGGCGATGACCGAAGAGCGTCAGGGTCCGCCCGCGTCAGCCCTCGAGCACCGCGGCAAGAACTGGGCGCCGGCAGACGTCGAGCGCGACCTCTACGACTGGTGGGAGCGGTCCGGGTTCTTCACGCCGCCCGCGGAGCCGGCGCCCGGCGAGCGGACCTTCGTGATGATGCTCCCGCTTCCGAACGTGACCGGCGACCTGCACCTCGGGCACGCGCTGTCCTTCGGAGGCTACGAGGACCTCATGGCCCGCTACCACCGCATGCTCGGCGACGCCACGCTCTACATGCCGGGCAACGACCACGCCGGGATCATCGCGCAGATCGTCGTCGAGAAGGAGCTCGCGAAGGAGGGCATCGAGAAGCGCACCGGCCTCACGCGGGAGCAGTTCCTCGCGGAGATGTGGCAGTGGATGGACCACTACATCCCGCGCAACAACGCCCAGCTCCGGATGCTCGGCTGCTCCCTCGACTGGAGCCGCCCGAACTTCACCATGGATCCGGCGAAGCAGCGCGCGGTCAGGCACCACTTCATCCGCCTGTACCGGAACGGCCACCTCTACCGCGCCGACCGGATCGTCCACTGGTGCCTCACCTGCCAGACGACGTACAGCGACCTCGAGGCGAAGCACGAGGACCGCACCGATCCGCTCTATTACGTGCGATACCCCTGGGCCGACGGGGCCCCCGACGGCGCGCCCGACGTGATCGTCGCGACGACGCGCCCGGAGACGATCGTGGCCGACGTCGCGGTCGCGGTGAACCCCGCCGACGAGCGCTGGTCGCGGTGGATCGGCCAGGAGGTCCTCGTGCCGCTCGTCGAGCGCCGCGTGCCGATCGTCGGCGACGAGGCGGTCGATATCGGCTTCGGGACGGGCGCGCTCAAGATCACGCCCGGCCACGACGCGACGGACTTCGAGATCGGCCAGCGCCACGGCCTGCCGGTCATCACCGCGATCGACCCGCGCGGCCGGATGACGCCGGCCGCGGGGATCCTCGCCGGCGCGGAGCGCAACGCCGCGCGCAAGAAGGCCGTGGAGGTGCTCCGCGAGCGCGGGCTCCTGATCCGCGAGGAGCCGCTCACGCACGCGGTCGGCGTGCACGACCGGTGCTTCACGGTGGACGAGCCGCTCGTGATGAAGCAGTGGTGGATGCGCATGCCGCCGCTCGCCGCGCCGGCGATCGACGCGGTCCGCAGCGGGCGCGTGCGCATCGTCCCCGCTCACTTCGAGAAGACCTACTTCAACTGGATGGAGAACATCCGGGACTGGCCGGTGTCCCGCCAGATCTGGTGGGGGCACGCGATCCCGGTGTGGTACTGCCGCGAGTGCGACGAGCAGGTCGTGCCCGAGCCCGACGGCCCGGATCCCGTGAAGTGCACGCGCTGCGGATCGACCGACCTGAGGCAGGACCCCGACGTGCTCGACACGTGGTTCTCGTCGGCGCTCTGGCCGCACACGACGCTCGGCTGGCCCGACCGCACGAAGGACCTCGCGCGCTTCTACCCGGGCACCGTGCTCGAGACCGGCTACGACATCCTGTTCTTCTGGGTCGCCCGCATGATCATGATGGGCATCGAGAACATGGGCGACATCCCGTTCTCGACCGTCGTGCTCCACGGCATGGTGAAGAGCGGGACCGAGAAGATGTCGAAGTCGAGGGGCAACGTCGTGTCGCCCGTCGAGTACATCGAGGAGAACGGCGCGGACGCGCTCCGCTACGCGCTCGTGAACGGCGTCTCGCTCGGCGCGGATCAGAGCTTCAGCGACGCGAGGCTCCAGAACGCGCGGAACTTCGCGAACAAGCTGTGGAACATCGGCCGCTACGCGCTCCGCGCCGTCGAGCAGCGGCCGGACGCGTTCGCGTCACACGCCGTGGACGCGCGGCCGCCGCTCGACGGGCTCGAGGCGCCGGAGCGCTGGATCCTCTCGCGCGTGGAGGCGACCGTCGCCGAGGCGACCCGCCTCATCGAGTCCTACAACTTCGGCGAGTACGCCTCGCTCATGCAGGCGTTCGTCTGGAACGAGCTCGCGGACGTGTACGTCGAGCTCTCGAAGCCGGGCCTGCGGGACGAGCGGCGCGCCGACGGCGTCGCGCGGACGCTCGCGTACGCGCTCGACCGCTCGCTCCGGCTGCTGCACCCGATCATGCCGTTCGTGAGCGAGACGCTCGCGCTCCAGCTGTGGCAGGGACGGCGGAAGAGCGACGCGGCGCCGTCGCTCGTCGTCTCGCGCTGGCCGGCGCCGGCGGCTCGCGACCTGGCGCTCGAGGAGCGCTTCGCGCTCCTCGCCGAGGTGGTCCGCGCCATCCGGAGCCTGAGGCAGGACGCGGGCGTCGACCCCTCCGACAGGGTGACCGTCGCGCTCGGCAGCGCTGAGGCGCTCCGCTGGGGCGCCGAGCACATCGCCTCGCTCACGAACGCCGACGTCTCCTTCGGCGGCGGCGACGGCACCGCGACGGTCGTGCGCACCGTCGAGGTGCGCGTCCAGGTGCGGCGGGACGCCGCCGCCGAGCGCGCGCGCCTCGAGAAGGAGCTCGCCGACACGCGCGCGGCGGCCGACCGCGTCCGGGCGACGCTCGCGAAGCCCGGCTTCGCCGAGCGCGCGCCGAAGGAGGTCGTCGCGAAGGAGCGGGCGCGCCTCGCCGAGCGCGAGGAGCGGATCCGGATGCTCGAGGAGGAGCTCGCACGCCTTCGATAGCCCGCCTCGACGGATACAGCGACCTCGCGCAGGCCGCGGCTGCGCTCGTCGGGTCCGACGATCTCGCGGGGGCACGCGCGCTCATCGCCGAGCACCAGGAGCGCTTTCCGGGACAGGTCGGTCACGCGCTCCTCTGGCGAGCATCGCTCTCGGGCCGCCTTGGCGAGCGCGACGCCGCGGTCGCCCTCCTGGAGGAGGCGTGGCGCCGAGGGATCCGCTTCCCCGAGCACGTGTGGGGCGCGACGGGGCTCAAGCTGCTCCGCGGCGACCCCGCGCTGGAGGAGCTCGTCGCGCGGTTCGCGGGGGCCTACGTGCCGCCGCCGCGGACGACGACGGACGAGCTCCGCGAGACCCATCGGCCGAAGGGCAGGGCGCCGTCGCATGGGTGGCCGGTCGTCGTCGCGCTCCACGGCAACAACAGCACGCTCGCGCTCGAGCGCGGGCACTGGATGGCGGCGAACGGGGCTGGGTGGGCGGTCGAGCTGCTTCAGTCGGTCGTGCCGAGCTGGGTCCCCGGCTTCGCCGTCTGGGACGACGACGCGCTGGCCGAACGGCAGATCCGCGACGCGGTCACGCGCCTTCGCGCGGAGCGCGACATCGACGGGTCGCGCGTCGTCGTCGCCGGATACTCCGCGGGCGGCTACCGTGCGGTGCAGCACGTGCTCAAGCCGGACGCGCTGACACGGACCGTCGTCGCTATGGCGGCGTGGCTGCCGGCCGAGGTCGCCGAGACGATGGCCGCCGATGCGGCCGACCTCGCCTCGGTGCGGGCGTACCTGCTCGTCGGCGAGCTCGATGCCTCGCGCGCCGGCCACGCGCTGCTGGCCTCGCGCGTCAGCGCCGCGGGCGGCACCTGCGTCGTCGAGGAGCGGCCGGGGATGGGCCACACGTTCCCGGGTGACTTCGGGCACGCCCTCGTCCGAGCGCTCGCGGAGGTCGAGGCGTAGCCGACCGCGCGCGCGTTCCTGCGGGCCTCGCTGTCAGAGGAGGAGCTCACGCGGCTCGGATGATCGCCGCGCTCACGCTCGCCGCCGCGTGCGGCGGTGCCGTGACGAGCGTCGCGACGCCGTCGCCCTCCGCGACGGCGCCGCCAAGCCCCACGCGCGCTCCGGAGATCACGAAGCCTCCGGAGCTCGTCGGTCAGCCCCAGCTGCCGCTGCCGACCCGCATGCGGTTCGGCGTGGACCGCCGGGCCGACGGGACGGCGCTCCTGGTCCTCTTCTTCGACTGCTGCGCACTCGGCCTCCGGATCGTGGATGCGGCGGGTGGCGATCTCCTGCGCGTGGCGATCGCGGGGTCCGGGATCTTCGGCGCGGACTCGTGCGTCTCACGGGGCCGGCGGGAGAACGAGGTCACGACGTGGGTGCGGATCGACGGGACGACCCTCGCGGAGCTCCTCGCGCGGCCGAGCTCCTACCGCGTGGTCGCCGATGGCGTGCCGGCCGGCCAGGTAGTGCTCCCGCTCGTCGACGGCGGGTGCCGCGGGACGGCCTAGCCCGGACGCCGATACTGCCCTTAGGAGGTGCGCGATGGCCGACCAGCAGCCGCCGCCGAAGAGCGAGACCTTCGTCTTCAGGGGAGAGTCCCTCGAGAAGATCCTCGACCGGATCCGGGAGCTCCTCGACGAGGGCAACGTCCGCCAGGTCATCCTCAAGAACAGCAAGGGCGAGACGATCGCGTCGTTCCCGCTCACGGCCGGCGTCGCGGCCGGCGTCGTGGGCCTCGCCGTGGCGCCGATCCTCGCCGCGATCGCCGCGATCGCCGCGCTCGTGACCGAGATGTCGATCACGGTCGAGAAGCGGGCGTAGGCCCGAC
>DASSSF010000074.1:0-14236 GCA_035708565.1 Candidatus Limnocylindria bacterium | reverse complement strand
GCCGGCACCGAGATGGTCATGCCCGGCGACAACGTCAACCTCACCATCACCCTCATCACCCCGATCGCGCTCGAGGAGGGGCTGCGCTTCGCCATCCGCGAAGGCGGCCGCACCGTGGGCGCGGGCGTGGCGACGAAGATCATCGAGTGACCTGGTAATGGCAAAGCAGCGGATCCGGATCCGCCTCAAGGCGTTCGACCACAAGCTCATCGATCAGAGCGCCGCTCAGATCGTGGAGACGGCGCAGCGCACCGGGTCGACCGTGACCGGTCCCGTTCCGCTGCCCACGCGCATCGAGAAGTTCACCGTCATCAAGAGCCCGTTCATCTACAAGGACAGCCGCGAGCAGTTCGAGATCCGCACGCACAAGCGCCTCATCGACATCAACGACCCGTCGCAGAAGACGGTCGATGCGCTCATGCGCCTCAACCTCCCTGCCGGCGTCGACATCGAGATCAAGCTCTAAAGGACCCGTGAGATGAGCGAAGAGAAGGCCACACAGGAAGAGACCGAGGCGAAGAGCAACGGCGCGATGGCGCCCGAGCTCGCGCGCCCGCTCATCCTCGGCCGGAAGCTGGGCATGCTCCAGCACTTCCGCGAGGACGGCTCCGTCGTCGCCGCGACGGTGGTCGCGGCCGAGCCGAACGTCGTCACGTACGTGCGCACGCGCGAGAAGGACGGCTACACGGCGATCCAGCTGGGCTTCGGGAAGACGGACAAGAAGCGCATGACGAAGGCCGCGCTCGGCCACCTCGGCGAGCTCGAGCCGGTGAAGGTGCTGCGCGAGGTCCGGGTCGACGACGTCGAGGGCTTCGCGAAGGGCCAGCACATCGGCGTCGACCGGTTCAAGCCGGGCGACAAGGTGAACGTCATCGGCACGTCCAAGGGCAAGGGCTTCCAGGGCCCCGTCCACCTGCACCACTTCACGCGCGGCCCCAAGTCGCACGGCTCCGACCACCTGCGGCGCCAGGGCTCCGTCGGCTCGGGCACCACGCCCGGCCGCGTGCTCAAGGGGCTGCGCATGGCCGCGCACCAGGGCGTCGACCGCGTGACGGTGAAGAACCTCGAGGTCCTCCGGAGCGACCCCGAGCGCTCGCTCCTCGTCATCTCCGGCGCGATCCCGGGCGCGCGCAACGGGATCGTCATGGTGAGGAAGGCGTAATGGCCGAGTCGAAGAAGCCCGTCAAGAAGACGGCCGCGAAGGCGGCGGCGCCGAAGGCCAAGGCGGCGAAGGCCGCAGCGGCGCCGCAGAAGCCGGTGAAGAAGGCCGTCGCGCGCCCGGTCACGCGCGTCGCGACCCCGAAGCCGGCCGCCCGCGCCGAGAAGAAGGCGCCCGAGCCGAAGCCGGCCGAGCGCAAGCCCAAGGCCGAGCCGCGTCCGCTCCCGACCGCGCCCGCGGGCCACGCGCCCGTGGTCGGCGCCGACGGCAGCGCGTCGGGCTCCGTCCTGCTGCCCGCGCTCCTCGCGAAGAGCGAGACGCGCGACCAGGTCGTGTTCCAGGCGTTCCTCGCCGGCCGCGCGAACGCGCGCCAGGCGACGGCCGCGACGAAGAACCGCAGCCGCGTGGCCGGCGGCGGCGCGAAGCCGTGGCGCCAGAAGGGCACCGGCCGCGCGCGCCAGGGCTCGACCCGCTCGCCGCAGTGGCGGCACGGCGCGGTCGTGTTCGGCCCCAACGGGCGCCAGTACGGCCAGCGGATCCCGGAGAAGATGCGCCGCGCCGCGTTCGCCCGCGCGTTCGCGGACCGCGTGTCCGCCGGCCGCGTCGTCGTGTACGACGCGATGCCCGACGGCGACGCGCCGAAGACGCGCGCGTTCCGCGAGTGGCTCGGCAAGATCGGCGACACCGGCCGCACGGTCGTCGTCGCCGAGCGGATCGTGGAGAACCAGGGCCGCGCGATCGCGAACCTGCCGGCGGTCTCGCTCCGTTCGACCGGCTCGCTCCAGCTCGCGGACCTGCTGACCGCCGAGACGGTGCTCGTGTCGCGAGGCGCGCTCGACGCGCTCGCGCAGCGCGCCGGGGCGGTGACCGCATGAAGGGCACGCTCGTCCTGATCCGCCCGATCATCACCGAGAAGTCGATGGGGATGACGAACGACGGCCGCTACACGTTCGAGGTCATGAAGGACGCGAACAAGATCGAGATCGCGCAGGCGGTCGCGGACGCGTTCGACGTGGACGTCGTCGACGTGAACGTGCAGACCGTCAAGGGCAAGACCCGGCGCCTCGGGCGCCGCGTCGGCAAGAAGCCGGACTGGAAGAAGGCGATCGTCACGCTCGCCGAGGGCCAGCGCATCGAGCGCTACTTCACGGAGGGCGTCTAATGCCGCTTCGCAAGTACAAGTCGACGACCCCAGTTCGCCGCTTCCGGCAGTCGGCGATCTACGACGACCTCACGAAGAAGGCGCCGGAGAAGGCCCTCCTCGAGCACAAGACGCGCCACGCCGGCCGCAACGCGCAGGGCAAGGTCACGACGCGCCACCGCGGCGGCGGCGAGAAGCGCTTCTACCGCAAGGTCGACTTCAAGCGCGACAAGGACGGGATCCCGGCGAGGGTGTCGGCGATCGAGTACGACCCGAACCGCTCGGCGCGCCTCGCCCTCCTCGTCTACCGCGACGGCGAGAAGCGCTACATCCTCGCGCCGAACGAGCTCAAGGTCGGAGACACGGTCGTGTCCGGCGCCGACGCCGAGGCCCGCAACGGCAACGCGCTCCCGATCGAGCACATCCCGACCGGCACGCAGATCCACGCGATCGAGCTGCAGCCCGGCAGAGGCGCGCAGATGGTGCGCTCGGCGGGCGGCGTGGCGCAGCTCGTCGCGAAGGAAGGCGAGTACGCGCAGATCCGCCTCCCCTCGGGGCAGATCCGGATCGTGCACGTGCGCTGCCGCGCGACGGTGGGCCAGGTCGGCAACCTCGACCACGAGAACCGCAAGATCGGCGGCGCCGGCCACAAGCGCCGGATGGGCTGGCGCCCGACGGTGCGCGGCGTCGTGATGTCGCCGCGCGACCACCCGCACGGCGGCGGCGAGGCGAAGTCGCCCGTGGGCGGCATGGCGCAGACGCCGTGGGGCAAGCCGGCGATGGGCCTCAAGACGCGGAACAACCCCAAGACGGACCGCTTCGTCATCAAGCCGCAGAAGAAGAAGAGGGGGTAGGAGATGAGCCGCTCCATCAAGAAGGGGCCCTACATCGAGGACTCCCTCAAGAAGAAGCTCGACGCGCTCAACGCGAAGAACGAGAAGAAGGTCGTGAAGACCTGGTCGCGCGACTCCGTGATCATGCCGGCGTTCGTCGGCCACACGGTCGCCGTGCACGACGGCCGCCGGCACGTGCCGGTCTTCATCACCGAGAACATGGTCGGCCACCGCTTCGGCGAGTTCGCGCCCACGCGGACGTTCCGCGGGCACTCGAAGAACGTCGCCGTCGAGAAGGCGACCACTGTCAAGGCGGGGGCATGAGCGACGAGCAGCTCCGCTGCGAGGAGCGAGTTCGACCAGCCATGAGCGCGGAACACGCCGCAGGCGTGTTCTTGAGCAGGACGGGGGCATAGCGTGGAGGTCAAGGCAACGGCGAAGTTCCAGCGCGTGTCGCCGCGGAAGGCGCGGCTCGTGACCGACCTGATCACGGGCAAGCCGGCCGAGGAGGCGCTCGCGCTGCTCCAGCACACGCCGAAGTCGTCCGCGTCGCTCATCGGCCGGGTGCTCAGGAGCGCGATCGCCAACGCCGAGAACAACTTCAACCTCGACCTCACCACGCTCTACGTGAAGCGGGCGCTCGCCGACGAGGGCCCGCGCATGAAGCGCGTGTGGATGCGGGGCCGCGGCCGGCGCGACATCAAGGTGCACCGGACCGCGCACATCACCGTGGTCGTGGACGAGAAGGAGGCTGCGCGCTAATGGGTCAGAAGACGCATCCGGGCGGCTTCCGCCTCGGGTTCACGAAGACGTGGAACGCGAAGTGGTACGGCGCGGACAAGGCGTACAGCGGTCTCCTCAAGGAGGACCTGGCGATCCGCCGGGCGATCCGCGGGCGGCTTCGCGACGCCGCGATCTCGCGCATCGACATCGAGCGCTCGACGAACGCCGTCACCGTGACGATCAACACGGCCAAGCCGGGTGTCGTCATCGGCAAGGGCGGTGTGAAGGTCGAGGAGCTGCGGCAGACCCTCGGCAAGGTCACCGGCAAGACGGTGAAGGTGAACATCTTCGAGATCCGCTACCCCGAGGTGGACGCGCAGCTCATCGCCGAGAACGTCGCCCAGCAGCTCGAGCGGCGCGTGTCGTTCCGCAAGGTGCTGAAGCAGACGGTGCAGCGCTCGATGAAGTCGGGCGCGAAGGGCGTGAAGGTCATGGTCGCGGGGCGCCTCGGCGGCGCCGAGATGAGCCGCCGCGAGTGGGAGCGCGAGGGCCGCGTGCCGCTCCACACGCTCCGCGCGGACATCGAGTTCGGCCGCGCCATCGCGAAGACGACGTTCGGCACGATCGGCGTGAAGGCCTGGGTCTACCGCGGCGACATCGAGCCCGCGCCGCGCGCGGTCGCGAACGCGCCGCAGCGGCAGGTCGCGGCCCCGGTCGCGCCGCCGCCGCCTCCGGCACCGGCGGCGCCCGTGGCGCCCGCGGCGGGGACGGCCTCGTAATGCTCCAGCCGAAGCGCCTCAAGCACCGGAAGTTCCAGCGCGGCCGCATGAAGGGCACGGCCAGGGCCGGCTCGACGATCGCGTTCGGCGACTTCGCGCTCCAGGCGCAGGAGCCCTGCTGGATGACCGCGCGCCAGATCGAGGCGGCGCGGCGCGCGATCGTGCACCACTTCAAGCGAGGCGGGAAGGTCTGGATCCGCGTGTTCCCGGACAAGCCGGTGACGAAGAAGCCGGCCGAGGTCCGGATGGGCTCCGGGAAGGGCGCGCCCGACCACTGGGTCGCGGTCGTCCGTCCGGGGCGGATCCTCTACGAGGTCGGCGGCGTGGACCGCGCGCTCGCGAAGGAAGCGATGCGGCTCGCCGCGTACAAGCTGCCCATCAAGACGAAGTTCATTTCGCGGGAAGGTGACGGAGTTGAAGCCGAGCGAGCTGAAGCGGCTGTCTGACGAAGAGCTCGAGAAAGAGCTCACCGACGCGCAGCAGGCGGTCTTCGACGCCCGCTTCCAGCTGTCCACGCGCCAGCTCAAGAACTTCCGCGCCATGCGCGAGGCGCGGCGCCGCGTGGCGCGCGTGCTGACGGTGAAGAAGGAGCGGCAGCTCGCCGGAGCCGGCGAAGCGGCCGCCAAGGGGAAGTAGCGGATGGCTGAGAAGAAGACGACGACGAAGAAGACGACCGCGGCCACGGGCACGCGAAAGGCTTCTGACAGGGGCACGCGCGGCGCGGGCGTAGCCCGGGCCGCGCGAACGAAGGCGACCGCCGCGCCTGCCGCCCCGGCCGCGACCGCCGCGCCGGTCAAGAAGACGACCGCGGCGCGCCGCCGCGCGACCGTCTCGAAGGCCGCCGCGCCGATCTCGTCGGTCGCCCGCCACAAGAGCCGCCGCCGCACGAAGGTCGGCATGGTCGTCTCGACGAAGTCGGCGAAGACCGCGGTCGTGGAGATCGAGCGCCTCCGCGAGCACCCCCTCTACAAGAAGGCGACGCGCGTGCGCAAGAAGTTCGCGTCGCACGTGGACGGCGAGGACGTGCGCGAGGGCGACCTCGTGCGCATCGAGGAGAGCCGCCCGTACAGCGCGACCAAGCGCTGGAGGGTCATCGAGGTCATCTCGCGCGCCGGCGAGGCCGGCGCCGCCGCGCCGAAGGTCGCGGAGATCGAGAAGGCGCTCGAGGAGGCCGAGGGCGTGAGCGAGATCTTCGCCCGTCCGGAGCGCCCGGAGCGGCCGGCGGAGCAGGCCGAGGCCGAGGACGAGGCCGAGCCGGAAGGCCGGTCGGAAGCATGATCAGGCCGTACACCCGCGTCCGCGTCGCCGACAACAGCGGCGCCCGCGAGGTCTCCGTGATCCGCGTGCTCGGGTCCTCGACCGGCACGACCGCCGAGATCGGCGACGTGTTCATCGGGGCGGTGAAGAACGCCATCCCGAACTCGGGCGTGAAGAAGGGCGAGGTCGTGCGCGCCGTCGTCGTCCGGCAGACGAAGGAGTTCCGCCGCAAGGACGGCTCCTTCATCCGCTTCGACGACAACGCGGCCGTGCTCCTCAACCCGCAGAACCAGCCGCGCGGGACCCGCATCTTCGGTCCGGTCGCGCGCGAGCTCCGCGAGCGGAACTTCATGAAGATCGTCTCGCTCGCGCCGGAGGTCCTCTAGCCATGGCGACGAAGCTGAAGATCCACAAGGGCGACGAGGTCGTCGTCATCGCCGGCAAGGACCGCGGGAAGCGCGGGACCGTGCAGGAGGTCCACGTCGACGACGCCGCCGTGGTCGTGGGCGGCGTGAACATCCGCAAGCGGCACACGAAGCCGAACCCGCAGAAGAACGTGAAGGGCGGGATCGTCGAGAAGCCGGGTCCGCTCGGCCTCGGCAAGGTCATGCTCATCTGCCCGCACTGCGGCGAGCCGACGCGCGTGGGCTACAAGATCGAGGACGGCGAGAAGGACCGCGTCTGCAAGCGGTGCGGCGAGGCGATCGTGACGGAGAAGAGCTGATGGCGACGAAGAGCGCGCTCAAGGAGCGCTACGAGAAGACCGTGCGGGACGACCTGCGCAAGCAGTTCGGCTACGCGAACGTCATGCAGATCCCGAAGGTCGAGAAGGTCGTCGTGAACATCGGAATGGGCGAGGCCATCGGCAACGCGAAGGCGATGGACGCGGCGGCCGCCGACCTCGCGACGATCACCGGCCAGAAGCCGATCGTGACGAAGTCGAAGAAGGCCATCTCGAACTTCCGGCTCCGCATCGGCATGCCGATCGGGCTCAAGGTCACGCTCCGCGGCGAGCGCATGTGGTACTTCCTCGAGAAGCTCCTCACGGTCGCGCTCCCGCGCATCCGCGACTTCCAGGGCGTGCCCGAGCGGTCGTTCGACGGCCGCGGGAACTACACGCTCGGCCTCAAGGAGCAGCTCGTGTTCCCGGAGATCGAGTACGACAAGATCGACCGGCTCCGGGGCCTCGAGGTCACGATCATCACGACCGCGAAGACCGACGAGGAGGGCCGCGCCCTCCTTCGCGCGCTCGGGATGCCGTTCCGCCAGGACGGCTCGCGGGCGGCATAGGGGAGGGACGGACGGTGGCGAAGAAGAGCCTCATCAACAAGTCGCAGCGCGCGGCGAGGCACCCGACGCAGCGGTACAACCGCTGCGGCCTCTGCGGCAGGGCGCGCGCGTACATGCGGAAGTTCGGCCTCTGCCGGATCTGCTTCCGCGAGCGCGCGCTCCTCGGTGAGCTCCCGGGCGTGACGAAGAGCAGCTGGTGACAGGGGGCGAGATGACGGACGAGACACAGACGACGACCGCGACGGCCGAGCCGGAGCGTCCCGCGACGGAGCGGGGCGCGGGCGGCGGCGACCGTCCGCGCCCGGCGAAGCCGGCCGCGCAGAAGCCGAAGCGCCGCCGCGGGCCCGTGGTGACGGACCCGGTGGCGGACCTCCTCACGCGCGTCCGCAACGGCGTGGGCGCGCGGCACGAGACCGTGTCGATGCCGCCGAGCCGCCTCAAGCGGGAGCTCGCGCGCATCCTCAAGGAGCAGGGCTTCGTGTCGGGCGTCGACGAGGCGGACGGCGCGCTCACGATCAAGCTCAAGTACGTCGGCGGCAAGACGCCGGCGGTGAGCGGCCTGCGCCGCGTGAGCAAGCCGGGCCTCCGCGTCTACAAGCGCAAGGACGAGATGCCGCTCGTGCTCGGCGGCCTCGGCGTGGTCATCGTGTCCACGTCCGCGGGCCTCATGACCGGACGCGACGCGGCGCGCAAGGGTCTCGGCGGCGAGATCCTCGCGTACGTGTGGTGATAAAGATGAGACGAGCGAGGAGTGGCTTCGCCGCGACGAGCGAGCCGATCCGCCCGGGGCACGCTCTCGGCGCAGCCGAGAGCTTGAGCAAGCCATGAGCCGTATCGGAAAGCTCCCCGTCGCGGTGCCGAAGGGCGTCGACGTGAAGATCGACGGGCGGACGGTCGCGGTGAAGGGGCCGAAGGGCGAGCTGCGCCGCACGTTCCACGAGCTCGTGAAGGTCGAGACGGCCGACGGCCGGATCACCGTCGCGCGCGCCGACGACAGCCAGCAGGCGCGTGCGCTCCACGGGCTCTCGCGCACGCTCGTCAACAACATGATCGTGGGCGTCACGACCGGCTACTCGAAGGACCTCGAGATCAGCGGGACGGGCTACCGCGCGCAGGTGCAGGGCAAGAAGCTGCAGCTGTCGCTCGGCTTCTCGCACCCGGTGGAGATCGACCCGCCGGCGGGCATCACCTTCAGCACCGAGACGCCGCAGAAGCTCAAGGTCGCCGGCATCGACAAAGAGGTGGTCGGCGAGGTCGCCGCGAAGATCCGCGCGCTCCGCGTCCCGGACCCGTACAAGGCGAAGGGCGTGAAGTACGCGGGCGAATACATCCGCCGCAAGGCCGGCAAGGCCGGCAAGGTCGGCGCGAAGGCCGGGTAGGAGGCTAGAGATGCCGACGGGCACACGGCGCACGCAGCGGGTCGCGCGGCACGCGCGCGTCCGGAAGAAGATCCGGGGCACGGGCGAGCGCCCGCGCCTCGTGGTGTTCCGCTCGCTCACGCACATCTACGCGCAGCTCATCGACGACACGACCGGCAAGACGCTCGCGGCCGCGAGCGACACCGGCGCGTCCGGCAAGAAGTCGGAGCGCGCGACGAACGCGGGCAAGGCGCTCGCCGAGCGCGCGAAGGCCGCCGGGATCGGCGCGGCCGTGTTCGACCGCGGGGGATACCGCTACCACGGCCGCGTGAAGGCGCTCGCCGAGGCGGCGCGCGAGGGAGGGCTCAAGTTCTGATGGCACGGATCCAGGCCGACCGCCTCGAGCTGACGGAGCGGGTCGTGCAGATCAACCGCGTCTCGAAGGTCGTGAAGGGCGGCCGGCGCTTCTCGTTCTCGGCGATCGTCGTCGTGGGCGACGGGCGCGGGCACGTCGGCGCCGGGCTCGGCAAGGCCGACGAGGTCCCCGACGCGATCAAGAAGGGCGTCGAGGACGCGAAGAAGAACGTCATCACCGTCCCGCTCGTGGGCGGCACGATCCCGCACCCGATCACGGCGGACTTCGGCGCGGCGAAGGTGCTCCTCCGCCCGGCGTCGAAGGGCACCGGCGTCATCGCGGGCGGCTCGGTCCGCGCGGTCGTCGAGTCGGCGGGGATCCACGACATCCTGTCGAAGTCCCTGGGCTCGCCGAACCCGGTGAACGTCGTCATGGCGACGATGACCGCGCTCAAGCGGCTCCGCTCGGCCGACCAGGTGAGCGACATGCGCGGCATCCAGGTCGGCCGCCGCAAGAGGTCCGAGGACCCGGAGCTCGTCACGACATGAGCACGCTCAAGATCCGCCAGAAGAAGAGCGCGATCGGCGAGAAGCCCGGGGTGCGCGAGACGCTCACCGCGCTCGGGCTCCGCAAGACCGGGCAGGAGGTCGCGCACGAGGACTCGGCGACGCTGCGGGGGATGCTCCGGCGCGTCGCGCATCTCGTGGTGATCGAAGGGGAGAGCAGATGAGAGCGAGCGAGCTCCGCGCGCCGAAGGGCTCGCGCAAGTCGCGGCGCCGCGTCGGCCGCGGCATCGCCGCCGGCCAGGGCAAGACCGCGGGCAAGGGCACGAAGGGCCAGCTGGCCCGGAGCGGCCCAGGCCTGCCCGGCTGGTTCGAGGGCGGCCAGATGCCGCTCCACATGCGCCTGCCCAAGCTGCGCGGCTTCAAGAACCGCCTCCGCGAGGAGTACGTCGCGTTCAACGTGTCGCAGCTCGGCCGCTACGCCGAGGACGGCAAGGTGACGCCGGCGACGCTCGCGTCGAAGGGCCTCATCCGCGCCGACGCGAAGGTGAAGCTCCTCGGCGACGGCGATCCCGGCGCGGCGTTCGAGGTGCACGCGCACCGCGCGTCCGCGACCGCGCGCGAGAAGATCGAGAAGGCCGGCGGCAAGATCGTCCTCATCGGGGAAGGCCAGAGCGCTTGAAGGCGATCGAGACCTTCCGCGACAGCTTCCGCGCGGCCGACCTCCGCAACAAGCTCCTGTTCACGCTCGGGATGCTCGTCGTCTTCCGCTTCCTCGCGCACATCCCGCTCCCGAACGTCGACCACACGCGGCTCCAGGAGGTCCTCAACAGCAACCAGCTGCTGAGCCTCCTCGACCTCTTCTCGGGCGGCGGCCTCGCGAAGCTGTCGATCGTCGCGCTCGGCGTGAACCCCTACATCAACGCGTCGATCATCATGACGCTCCTCAACCAGACGATCCCCGCGCTCGAGCGCCTCTCCAAGGAGGGCGAGTACGGGCGCAACAAGATCAACCAGTACACGCGCATCCTCACCGTGCCGCTCGCGCTCCTCCAGGGCATCGGCGTCGCGGTGTTCATGCAGCGCTCCGGCGTGCTCCCCGCCTTCGGCCCGGACAACTGGGCGCTCACGATCGCGATCCTCGCCACGCTCACGTCGGGGACCCTCGTCCTCATGTGGCTCGGCGAGCTCATCAGCGAGAAGGGCATCGGCAACGGGATCTCGGTGATCATCTTCGCGGGGATCGTCGGCCGGCTGCCCACGACGTTCGGCCAGACCTTCGAGGTCCAGACGAACACGGTCGCGCTCGTGGCCTACGGGATCATCTCGATCCTCGTGATCGCCGGGATCATCTTCATCCAGGAGGGCCAGCGCCGGATCCCGGTCCAGTACGCGAAGCGCGTCCGCGGCACGCGGATGTACTCGGGCGGCTCCACGTTCATCCCGCTGCGGGTCAACAGCGCGGGCGTCATCCCGATCATCTTCGCGATCTCGATCCTGCTCCTCCCGAGCCAGATCGCGCAGTACTTCACGAACAGCGAGACCGACTGGCTCCGGGACCTGTCGCAGGCGACGGTCGCCGCGTTCAACAACGCGGTCCTCTACAACACGCTCTACTTCGTCCTCGTCGTCCTCTTCACGTTCTTCTACACGGCGTTCACGTTCGTGCCCACGGACGTCGCCGACAACGTGAAGCGGTACGGCGGCTTCATCCCGGGCATCCGTCCGGGACCGCCGACGGCGCAGTACCTCGGGCGCGTCGTCACCCGCATCACGATCGCGGGCGCGCTCTTCCTCGGGTTCATCGCCGTGCTGCCGCAGGTCATCGGCGACCTCACCGGCGTGCAGACGCTGCGGCTCGGCGGGACGAGCATCCTGATCGTCGTCGGCGTGGTCGTCGAGACGATGAAGCAGCTCGAGGCCCAGCTGCTGATGCGCTCGTACGAGGGCTTCATCAGATAGTGAGCGCAGGCGAGATCGTGTTCATGGGCCCGCCCGGGTCGGGCAAGGGGACGCAGGCGAGGCGGCTCGTGGACGCGAAGGGCTGGGTCCACCTCTCCACCGGCGAGCTGTTCCGCCTCCACGCCCGGGTCGGCTCGGAGCTCGGGAACCTCGCGCGCTCGTTCATGGACAGGGGCGAGTACGTGCCCGACGACGTGACCGTGCGGATGGTGCGCGAGCGCCTGCGCGAGATCCCGGCGTCGACGCGCATCCTCTTCGACGGCTTCCCGCGCACGGGGGCGCAGGCGATCGCGCTCGACAAGCTCCTCTCCGAGTTCGGCCGCGCCGTCGGCGCGGTCCTCCTCCTCGAGGTCCCGCGCCAGGAGCTGATCGACCGGATCACGAAGCGGGCGGCCGCCGAGTTCCGCACCGACGACACCGCCGAGGTCGTGGGCACGCGGCTCGACGTCTACGAGAAGCAGACCGCGCCGGTCATCGAGCAGTACGAGCGGCGAGGGCTCCTCCGCCGCGTGAAGGGGCTCGGCTCCATCGACGAGGTCGCCGGCCGCCTCGCGAAGGCGCTCGACTGATGGTCACGATCAAGAGCGCGGCCGAGGTCGCGAAGATGCGCGAGGCGGGGAAGGTCGTCGCGGAGATCCTCGCGGCCACGAGCGCGGCCGCGAAGCCGGGCGTCACGACCGGGGAGCTCGACAGGATCGCGCGCGAGATCATCGAGCGGCGCGGCGCGGCGTCGAACTTCCTCGACTACCAGCCGAGCCCGCACGTGAACCCGTACCCCGGGACGATCTGCACCTCGGTCAACAGCGAGGTCGTGCACGGCATCCCGTCGGCGAGGCGGAAGCTCAAGGACGGCGACGTGCTCGCGATCGACGCCGGCGCGATCGTCGACGGCTGGCACGCGGACGCGGCGATCACCGTCGCGGTCGGCACGCCGTCGGAGAAGGTGACGCGGCTCATCGCGGTCACGCGCGAGGCGCTCAGGCGCGCGATCGCCGCGGCGCGCGTCGGCGCCCGCCTCGGCGACATCGGGCACGCCGTGCAGTCGTACGTCGAGGGCGAGGGCTACGGCGTCGTGCGGCACTACGGCGGGCACGGCATCGGCCGGGCGATGCACGAGGACCCGCACGTGCCGAACCTGGGGACGCCTGACCGGGGGGCGCCCATCCGGGAAGGCATGTGCTTGGCCCTCGAGCCGATGGTGAACGTCGGCCGTCCGGAGACCCGGGTCCTCGCCGACGGCTGGACCGTCGTGAGCGAGGATTCGAGCCTTTCGGCCCATTTCGAGCACACGATCTGGTGCACGAGCGAGGGTCCGGTCGTCCTGACGGACCCCGGGAGCGGGGCGGACGAGCGCATCGGGCGGGAGCTCGGGACGCTCAGGAGGGTGCCGGCGTGACGAGACTTGGCCAATTCCGACCGGAAAGCGCTACACTTTGCGTTCCCGTGGTGCGTGGCGGCGATCGCGCCTGTCTGGTGAGCCATGGCCTCTAAGCCGAGCGGCAAGGACGTCATCGAGGTGGAGGGCACCGTGTCGGAGGCCCTCCCCAACGCGATGTTCCGCGTCGATCTCCAGAACGGCCATTCGGTGCTCGCGCACATCTCGGGAAAGATGCGGATGAACTTCATCCGCGTGGTGCCCGGCGACAAGGTCCTCGTGGAGCTGTCGCCCTACGACCTCAAGCGGGGTCGCATCACGCGGCGGGTCAGGTATTGAGAACAGATGGCGGGTAGGGAGCGGTCTCCGAAGTGAAGGTACGGGCGAGCGTCAAGAAGCGCTGCGACAAGTGCAAGATCATCCGGCGGGAGGGCCAGATCCTCGTGATCTGCTCCGAGCCGAAGCACAAGCAGCGACAGGGCTAGGAGGGGTCTAGTGGCTCGGATCGCAGGCGTCGACATCCCTCGCGAGAAGCGCGTGGACGTGTCGCTGCGCTACATCTTCGGCATCGGGCCGACGACGGCGCGGCGGACGCTCGAGCTCGCGCGCGTGGACGGCGCCACCCGGGTCAGGGACCTCACCGAGCAGCAGGTCGCGAAGATCCGCGAGATCATCGACCGCGAGTTCACGGTCGAGGGTGACCTCCGGCGCGAGGTCGCGCTCAACATCAAGCGCCTCCAGGAGATCGGCTCGTACCGCGGGCTTCGCCACCGCAGGGGCCTGCCGACGCGCGGGCAGCGGACGCGCACGAACGCGCGCACGCGGAAGGGCCCGCGCAAGACGGTGGCCGGCAAGAAGAAGGCGGTGTCGAAGACCTAATGGCACAGGAGAAGACGGCTCCGCGCGGTCAGAAGAAGCAGGACGCCGCCGCCCCCGCGGCCGAGGGCGAGCAGAAGGCCGCACCGCGCAAGAAGCGCGAGCGCCGGGTCGTCCCGCGCGGGCATGCGCACGTGAAGGCCTCGTTCAACAACACGATCGTGTCGATCTCGGACCTGCAGGGGAACATCATCGCGTGGGCGTCGGCCGGGGCGTCCGGCTGGAAGGGCTCGCGCAAGAGCACGCCGTACGCCGCGCAGGTCACGGCCGAGAACGCCGCGCGCAAGGCGATGGACCAGGGGATGCGCACCATCGAGGTGTTCGTCCGCGGGCCGGGAGCCGGACGCGAAGCGGCCATTCGCGCGCTCGAGGCGGCGGGCCTCGAGGTCACCGCGATCACCGACGTCACGCCGATTCCGCACAACGGTTGCCGGCCGCCCAAGCGGCGGCGAGTGTAGTTTTCCAGTAAAGGCATCAGAGCATGGCACGTTACATCGGTCCGGTGTGCCGGCTCTGCCGGCGCGAAGGCATGAAGCTCTTCCTGAAGGGAGAGCGCTGCTACACGGAAAAGTGCGCGATCGAGAAGCGCAACCTGCCGCCAGGGCAGCACGGCAAGCTGCGCAAG
>DASSSF010000073.1:0-9556 GCA_035708565.1 Candidatus Limnocylindria bacterium | reverse complement strand
CGAACACGGGCACCGAGAAGCCGACGAGACCGACGACCGAGAGGATCGGATCGAGCAGCCGGCCGCGCGCCCGCGCGGCGAGCACCCCGAGGACGATGCCGAGGATGGACGAGAGCAGGAGCGCCGGCACCATCAGCTGGAGCGTCCGGCCGAGACGCAGGCGGAGGTCGAGCGTGACCGGCCGGCCGCTGGTCAACGACTCGCCGAGGTCACCCCGGATCAGCCCGCCGACGTACGTCACGTACTGCTCTGGCAGCGTTCGGTCGAGCCCGAGGCGCTGCCGCACGGTGATGAGCTGCGCCTCGGTCGGCTGGAAGCTCTCGCTCGCGCCGAGGATCGCGCTCGCCGGATCGCCCGGCAGGAGCCGGACGAACATGAAGACGACGGTCGTGACGAGCCAGACGAGCGCCACCGTGATGAGGAGGCGGCGGATGACGAAGGCGCTCACAGTTCACGGTAGGGTAGGCCAGCGCGCGATCGTGACCGCGGGAGGGACGCACATGCCGGTCGGCTTCAGGGTCTTTCGCCGGTCGCGGCGGCCGGACGCGGCGCTCCTCGAGCGATCCGCCGGGCTGAACACGGCCGATCTCTCGGACGCGATGAACCGGTCGGGCACGATGGACCGCGGCATCGCGCCCGTATCGGTCCCGATGAGGCGCGTCGTCGGACCCGCGGTCACCGTGTCCGCTCCGACCGGCGCCTTCAACATCGTCAAGATCGGCATGGAGCAGACGCGGCGCGGCGACGTGCTCGTCGTCAACGCGCGAGGTTCGCTGAACGGAGCGCTCGTCGGCGGCAACGTCTGCCGCGGCCTGGTGCACCGCGGCCTCGCGGCGCTCATCGCCGATGGCGCGGTCCGTGACGCGGGCGAGATACGTCGCGACGGCCTGCCCACGTTCGCGAGGGGCATCACCACGGTCATGGGCCCGATCGACGGGCCGGGCGAGGTCAACGTGCCGGTCGCGTGCGGCGGGGTCGTCGTCGAGCCGGGCGACATCGTCGTCGCCGACGAGGATGGCATCGTCGTGATCAGGCCGTCCGACGCGGAAGAGGTGCTCGCCGAGACGGCACGGGCTCGAGGCGAGCCGCGCCGCGGTCCAGCCGATCCTGCTACGCGGTGAGGTGACCAACATCGCCAAGATCGAGCGCGCGCTGCGTGAGCAGGGCTGCACGTTCGTCGACGACGAGGAGGGTTCCGCATGATCCTCAACCGCGCCAGGGAGAAGGTCGCCCGCGGCGAGGTGACGTACGGGACGCTCTTGTCGTTCCCCTCGACCGACCTCGTCCGCTTCTTCGGGCTCGTCGGCTACGACTGGGTCTTCATCGACGCCGAGCACGACCCCGTCTCGCCCGAGACGGTGGCGCGTCTCGTCGAAGCTTGCCATCTCGTCGGCATCACGCCGTTCGTGCGGGTACCCGAGAGCACCCCGGGCACGATCCTTCGCTACCTCGAGGCGGGGGCGATGGGCATCATCGTGCCGCACCTCGGCGATGCGAGCGACGCGAGAGCGGCCGTGGCCGCGGTGCGCTTCGGACCCGAGGGGCAGCGCGGCGCCGGGAGCACCGGTCGCGCGAACGACTTCGGCCTGACTCGAACGCCCGCCGAGTACTTCGAGCTCGCGAACCGCGAGCTCTGGGTGTGGGGTCTCGTCGAAGACGCTCCGGGGATCGACAGGCTGGACGAGATCCTCGCGGTCGAGGGCCTCGACGTCGTGGGCGTCGGGCCCGGCGATCTGTCGATGTCGCTCGGCATGCGCGGCCAGGCCGGGCACCCGAAGATCCGCGCCATGGTGGAGGCCGCCGACCGCAGGATCGCGGCGTCGGGCAAGCATCTGATGTCGCTCGTGATCACGCCGGAGGACAACGCCGCGGCCGTCGCGCGCGGTGCGAAGCTCATCCTCACGAACGCGACGCCGATGCTGGCCCGTGCGTGCCGCACGTTCCTCGCGGAGCTTCGGGCGGCCGCGACGTGACCGCGCTCAGCCGGTCAGGCGGAACTTCTGGAGCGTGTGGCAATCGGCCCGGACGAGCCCCTGCCGCACACCGATGGTCCAGGTGACCTCCGCGACGTAGAGGTCGCCGTTCGGATCGATCGCGAGGCCGTGCGGGGCGCAGAAGTTCCCCGGACGGCAGGGGTCGGGCCCGCCCCACAGCGGATCGTGCGGACCTTCTCCGCCGAGCCGCGCGATGGGCACGCCCCGCGGGTCGAGGATCGAGACGCGGCTCGGCAGGTGCCGATCGACGGGGCCGTTCCGGAACGACGTCGAGCCCGCGCGCCAGGTGAGCTCGGCCACGATCGCACGGCCCTGCGGGTCGAACGCGAGGTGCGTGGGCCGCTGCACGTCCGTCCACTCGTCGAGGTACTCGCCGGCCGGGCCGAAGATCTGGATGCGGTCGTTCTCGCGGTCGGCCACGAACACACGTCCGTCGGGGTGCACGGCGATGCCGTGCGGGAGCATGAATTCGCCCGGTCCCGTCCCCGGCGCGCCCCATGAGCGGAGGAGCCTCCCGTCCGCCGAGAAGTGATGGACGCGCGCGTTCCCGTACCCGTCGGTGACGTACAGGTCGCCGTTCGGCGCGATCGCGAGGTTCGTGGGCCGGTTGAACGGACCTCCGCCGCGCGCGATCGACGCGACGGTCTTGCCGTCGTAGCCGGTGTCCGACGGACGGCCGCTCACCCCGAGCGTCAGCACGAGCCTGCCGTTCGGGTCGAACTTGCGCGCGGTGTGGTCGCCGTCGTCGACGCACCACACGGAGCCATCGGGGGCAACGGTGATGCCGTGCGCGCGCATCGTGAACAGCCCCTCGCCCCACGAGCGCACGAACCGTCCGTCGCGCTCGTAGACGAGGACCGGGTGCTCGGCGCGGCAGAAGAGATGCACGCGGCCGTCGGGCGCCACCGCCACGGCGGCGACGTCGGGATGCGAGTAGCCCGCGGGGAGCTGCTCCCAGCGATCGACGACCTCGTACATCCGGCGCGAGCCTAGCGCGGCGATCGGACGCGGGTCCCCGTACGATCCGACGAGATCCGAAGGGGGTGCCCGCTTGTCAGGCTACGCAGATCGTTTCGGCAGGCTCGTGACGCCATGGGTCAGCGACGCGCAGGGCTCGTTCGGCGTGATGCACGCGGACATCGAGGCCCGCGTGCCCGGCACCGTCGCGGCGGGACCCGCGTTCACCGTCCTCTGCTATCCCGGCAGCATCATCACGGTGCACAAGGCGCTCGCCGAGGCGAAGGCCGGTGACATGCTCGTCGTCGCGGGCGACGGCGACGACAGGGGCGCGCTCCTCGGCGAGCTCATGACGATCGCGTGCCAGCGGATCGGCCTCGCCGGCGCGGTGATCGACGGACCCGTCCGCGACATCGACGGCATCCGCGAGCTCGGCTTCCCCGTATGGGCGCGCTCCGTCACGCCGCGCGTGGGTACGAACCGCCGCGTCGGGCGCACGAACGTCGCGGTCGCGTGCGGCGGCGTCGTCGTGCAGCCCGGCGACTGGGTCTTCGCCGACGCCGACGGCGTCGTCGTCGTCCCCGCGGCGAACGTCGAGAGCGTGCTCGCCGCCGCCGAAGCGGCCGACGCGAAGGAGCGGAAGATCGCCGAGCGGCTCAAGGCCGGGGAGGCGACGATCGACATCCTGGGCTTCCGGGATCTCGTCCACCCGACGGCCGGTAGCGGAGCGGAGGAGAAGCGATGAACAAGGTCCGGTTGCAGGACCTCACGTGGGTCGAGGCGAAGGAGAAGCTCGAGGCCGGCGTGCCGGTGATCGTGCCGTTCGGCTCGCAGGAGCAGCACGGTCCGCACGCGCCGATGGGCGACTTCATCATCACGGAGGCGGTCGCGGTCGCGGCCGCCGAGCGCGCCGGGGCCATCGTCGCGCCCGTGATCGCCGGCGGGTACTCGGAGTACTTCAAGCCCTACCCGGGCACGATCAGCCTTCGGTCGTCGACCCTCGCGGCCGTGCTCGAGGACTACGTCGACTGCCTCCTCCGGCAGGGCTTCGAGCGGATCATCTTCTTCAACGGCCACAACGGGAACAACGGCACGATCGACCACACCGTGCGGAAGATCCGGGACGAGCGCGGCCTCCGCATCCCGGTGCTCAGCGTGCTCGGGTTCCGGACGCCGGAGATGATGAAGCAGCTCTTCCCCGCGGGTGGCGCGGGCCACGGCGGCGGGATGATGGCCGCGCTCTACCTCCACCTCATCCCGGACGCGTGCCGGATGGACCTCGCCGCCGCGGGCAAGATGCACGACTTCCACGGCCTGAAGGTCACCGGGCTCAACACGGTCGACTTCAAGGGCTATCCCGTGAACATCCACTTCAACTACGACGAGATCACCGACCCGACCGGCATCGTCGGCGACGGCCGCGAGGCCACCGCGGAGAAGGGCAAGATCTGGTTCGACCACATGGTCGAGGGCGCCGCCGGCTTCGTGGAGTGGTCGAAGACGATCTCCTGGAAAGTGTCCTAGGAGAGCGGCGGCCTCCGGGTCCGGACGTCGGAGACCGCCTCGTACGCGTGCGCGGCGCGAAGGATCGTCGCCTCGCCGAAGGGCCGCCCCACGAGCTGCATCCCGATGGGCAGGCCGGCCCCGCTGAGACCGCACGGGACCGATAGCGCGGGCACGGCCGCGAGGGAGAACGGGCTCGTGTGCGATCCGCGCTGCCAGAACCGGATCAGGTCCTCGGTCGTCCACGTGGCGACCTGCGCCCGGTCGATCCGCGCGGCGGGCGCGGGCGCGCTCGGGCACAGGAGGACATCGAACCGCTCGAGCGCGCCGCGGATCTGGTCGCGCATGAGGTTCCGCGCCTGCTCGACCTTGAGGTAGAGCGCCACCGGAAGGAGGCTCGCCGCCAGCATCCGGCGCCGCGGCCCCGCGTCGAATCGCTCGGGCGCGAGGAGGAGCTCCTCGCGGTGCTGCAGGGCGGTGCCAGAGTCGGCGATCGCGCAGAAGATGGCGCCCCCGAGAAGGATCGTCGGCAGCGAGACCTCGTCGACCGTAGCGCCGAGCCCGGCGAGAGCGGCGGCGGCCGCGCGCACCGCGGCGGCGGTCTCCTGGTCGAGAAAGCCGCTCTCGAACAGCTCGCGGATGATCCCGACGCGGAGCCCGCGAACGTCGCCGTCGAGCGCGGCGACGTAGTCCGGCACGGGCAGCCGCGCGGAGAACACGTCCCGCGGATCGTGCCCGGCGATGACCCCGAGGATCAGCGCGCTGTCCGCGACCGTGCGGGTCATCGGACCGGCCGTGTCCATCGACCAGACCAGCGGCATGATGCCGTGCCTGCTCACCCGCCCCCACGTCGGGCGCACGCCGACGACCCCGTTGTACGACGCGGGATTGCGGATCGACCCGCCCGTGTCCTCGCCGAGCGCGGCGGCGCAGAGCGCTGCCGCGACGGCGATGCCGCCGCCGGTGCTCGAGGCCCCTGCGTCATGGTCGGTGTCCCACGGATTGCGCGGCTGCCCGAAGGGCCAATCGCGCGTCCCGAGCATGCCGCCCTCGGGCATGTTGAGCTTCCCGAGGACGATGGCGCCCGCCTCGCGGAGCCGCGTGACGGCGGTCGCGTCCTCGTCGGGCACGAACTCGGCGAGCGTCCGCGTCCCGTTCGTGGTGCGGAGCCCCCTCGTGAGGAACTGGTCCTTCACGCCGATGGGCACGCCGTGCAGCGGCCCGACCCGCTCGCCGCGCGCCACAGCGCCCTCCGCGGCCTTCGCCTCCGACAGCGAGGCCTCGCGGGCCACGGTGACGTACGCGTGGAGCCGGGCGTCCCAGCGGTCGATGCGCTCCAGGTACGTCCTCACGAGCTCGACCGGCGAGACCGCTCGCTCCCGGACGAGGCGCGCCAGCTCTCCCGCCGGCGCGAACGCGAGATCCGCAGCGATCATCCGGGATCGTCGGGATGAGGCAGTGCCGGGATCGGCTGCACGGTCGCGAGCGGCAGCGCGTCCAGCGGCGCGAGGCCGTCGAGGAACGCGTTGACGCGGACCGTCACTTCCGGCAGGTCATCCGGCGACACGCGGAGCCCGCCGGCCTGCGCGAGCGTGGCGACCTGCTCCGGTGTCAGAGCACGCGGCGGCATCAGGCCGCCCAGACCTCACGGAACAGCCGCAGCCAGTTCCCGCCGAGGATCTTCGCGATGTCGTCGTCGCTGTAGCCCCGCGCGACGAGCCCGCGCGTGACGTTCGGGAACTCGTGGACGCCGCTCCAGCCCTCGGCGGCCATCGTCTCCCAGAGGAAGCCGCTCGGATACCAGCGCTTCGTCGTGGTCTCCCACGAGAGCTTCGTGAATGACTCGAAGACGTCCGAGCCGATCGCGACGTGGTCGATGCCGATGAGGTCGACGGCGTAGTCGAACATGTCCATGACGTCGTCGACCGTCGCCCGCACCCCGGGGACCTTGTGGCTCAGCATCGAGTGCGGCGAGAGGCCCATGACGCCACCCCGCGAAGCCATCTCCTTCATCTGCTCGTCGGTGATGTTGCGCTTTCCCGGTCCGATCGCCTTCGGGTTCGCGTGCGAATACATGACCGGCTTCGCGGAGAACGCGGTCGCCTCGAGCGACGTGCGCTCGCCGGCGTGCGACAGGTCGAGGCAGATCCCGAGACGGTTCAGCTCCTGGATCGACTGGCGGCCGTACGAGGTGAGCCCTCTGTTCTCCGGCTCGAGACACCCGTCGCCGAGCAGGTTGCGCTCGTTGTAGGTCAGCTGGGCCATGCGGCATCCAAGCTTGTGGGCGATCGTCCAGAGGTACATGTCCGTTCCGACGATGCTCCCGGTCTGGACGCCGAACAGGACCCCGAGCCTTCCCGACCGCTGCGCCTCAGCGACGTCGGCGACCGTCTCGACGTGCATGGTCGTTTCCGGCCGCGCGTCGAACAGGTCGAGGTAGTCGGCCACCTGGTCGAGGAAGCGATCGAACCCGTCCGCGTGGGCCGCGAGGGTGACGTTGACGACGTTCACGCCGGCGGCGAGCGCCCGGTCGACGTACGACCGGCCATCGACGATCGGCGGCTCCGGACTGACGATCGCGCTACCGATCGCGTCGATGACGAGCGCGGACCGCCGGAGCCGCTCCGCGCGCCGCTCCTGCTCCTCGGTGAGATCCCGGTACGACCGCGCCGTCGCGCGCGCCATCTACGCCGTCGCGCTCCCCGCCAGCTCGTTCGTCGCGCCGAGGTCGAGCTTCACGCTCGGCCCCATCGTGCTCGTGAGGTGCGCCGCGCGGACGTAGTGGCCCTTCACGCCGGACGGCCGCGCCCGGTTGATCGCGTCGACGAGCGTCGCGAGGTTCTCGGTGAGCGCCTGCTCGGAGAACGACGCCTTGCCCACCGGCGCGTGCAGCACGCCGGTCTTGTCCACGCGGAACTCGACGCGCCCCGCCTTCGCGTCGCGCACGGCCTTGCCGACGTCGAACGTGACGGTGCCGGACCGCGGGTTCGGCATGAGCCCGCGGGGGCCGAGCACCTTGCCGAGCCGCCCGACCGCGCCCATGAGGTCGGGCGTGGCGACGGCCACGTCGAAGTCGAGCCAGCCGCCCTCGATCCGCTTCGCGAGGTCGTCGGTGCCCACCTCGTCGGCGCCCGCGGCCTGCGCCTCGCGCGCCTTCTCGCCCTGAGCGAACGCGATGACGCGCACCTTCCGGCCGGTCCCGTGCGGGAGCACGGCGGCGCCGCGCACCATCTGGTCGGCCTGCTTCGGGTCGACGCCCATCCGCATGTGGAGCTCGACGGTCGTGTCGAACTTCGCCTGGGACGTCTCCTTGACGAGCTTCACGCCCTCGGCGGGGGTGTACTCGCGGCCGCGCTCGATCTTCGCCGCGAGGGCCGTGTACCGCTTGCCACGCTTCGCCGTCATGTCTCGCTCCCTTCGACCGCCGAACGGCGGCGGTCTCCCGCATCCAGGCTGCGGTCGGCCTCATTCGCTAGGCGACGATCTCGACTCCCATGCTGCGCGCGGTGCCTTCGACCATCTTCATCGCGGACTCGACCGAGTTCGCGTTCAGGTCGTTCATCTTCGTCTCGGCGATGCTCTTGAGCTTCGCGCGGCTGATCTTGCCCACCTTGTTCTTGTTCGGCGCGGCCGAGCCCTTCTCGAGGCCGGCCTCCTTGCGGATGAGGTCCGCCGCGGGCGGGCTCTTGGTGACGAACGTGAAGGAGCGGTCCTCGAAGATCGTCACGACCGCCGGCACGACGGTGCCGGTGAGCGCCGCGGTCTTCTCGTTGTACTCCTTGATGAACTGACCCATGTTGATGCCGTGCGGCCCGAGCGCGGTGCCGACCGGCGGCGCGGCCGTCGCCTTGCCCGCCTGGATCTGCACCTTCACGACCGCCTTGACCTTCTTCGCCACTTACTTCACCAACTTCTCGAGCCTGTTCATCGCAGGGGCATCGCCCCTGCCACCCCTACTTGACAAGCTTCTCAATTTGCAGGAAGTCGAGCTCCACCGGTGTCTCACGGCCGAAGATCGACACGAGGACCTTCACCTTGTTGCGCTCGGGGTTCACCTCGTCGACCACGCCGTGGAGGTCGGTGAACGGACCATCGGTGACGCGGACGGCCTCGCCCTTGGTGAACGCGACCTTGTACTTGGGCGCGTCCATCTTGATCTGGCGGAGGATCGCCTTGACCTCGGTGTCGGTGAGCGGCGTCGGCTTGTTGCCGCTGCCGACGAACGACGTGACGCCGGGCGTGTTCCGCACGACGTACCAGGAGTCGTCGCCCATGACCATCTCGACGAGGACGTAGCCCGGGAACACCTTCCGCTCCACCGGGTGGCGCTTCCCGTTCTTGATCTCGATCTCCTCCTCCGTCGGGACGAGGACCTGGAAGATCTTGTGGCCCATGTCCATCGAGAGGATCCGGTGCTCGAGGTTCGTCTTCACCTTGTTCTCGTAGCCGGAGTAGGTGTGGATCACGTACCACCGGCGGTCGACCGCGTCCTCGGGGCCGGCCGGCTTGAGCTCCGGCTCCGGCTCGGGCTGCGGCGGCTCGGCGACGGCGACCGCGGTCTGCGCGGGTTGCTCCTCCGCGCCGGCGCGGCGGAACGCCTGCTTCGCCTCTTCGCTCGAGACGCCCTCGGGCTCGGGCTCCGCTTCGCCGAGGAAGGCGCGCGCGGCCTGCGCGGCCTGCTCGTCGGAGAGCTTGGCCGCGTCGATCTCTTCCTGGGTCGGCGTCGCTTCCGGCTGCTGCTCCTGCTGCTGGTCGTCCCGTTCCCGTTCGTCCATGCCTGCTCCTACTGGACCGGGGGCGGCGTCGCGCCCGGCCCCTCGCCGAGGATCCCGCGCGTGATGACCTGCGTGAACACGTTGTCGAACACGAAGATGTAGAGGCCGATGAGCGCCGAGATCACGAGGACGATGATCGTGAGACGGACGACCGTCTCACGCGTCGGCCACGTGACCTTCCGAAGCTCCCCCCAGGCCTCCTGGGCGAAGCGCGTCATCCCGCCCGCGGGTCTAACGGCCAATCCGATCGGTCCTCCTCATTTCATGCGGCACGGCTGGAGAGACTCGAACTCTCAACCCCTGGTTTTGGAGACCAGTGCTCTGCCA
>DASSSF010000072.1:0-8900 GCA_035708565.1 Candidatus Limnocylindria bacterium | reverse complement strand
ATCGGCCGCGAGCCGCGCTGGCAGAAGCGCTTCGCCGCTGCGGGGCTCCCCGTGATCGGCGACGACATCAAGAGCCAGGTCGGCGCGACGATCACGCACCGCGTGCTCACGCGCCTGTTCGAGGACCGCGGCGTCCGGCTCGACCGCACGTACCAGCTCAACTTCGGCGGCAACACCGACTTCCTGAACATGCTCGAGCGCGAGCGGCTCGAGTCGAAGAAGATCTCCAAGACGAACGCGGTGACGAGCATGCTCGACGACCAGCTGCCCGAGGACGCGGTCCACGTCGGGCCGTCCGACCACGTGCCGTGGCTCCTCGACCGCAAGTGGTGCTACATCCGCATGGAGGGCACCACGTTCGGCGACGTGCCGCTCAACCTCGAGCTCAAGCTCGAGGTGTGGGACTCCCCCAACAGCGCCGGCGTGGTCATCGACGCGATCCGCTGCGCCAAGCTCGCGCTCGACCGTGGCCTCTCGGGCACGATCGTGGCACCGTCCTCCTACTTCATGAAGTCGCCGCCGCTCCAGATCCACGACGACGAGGCGCGGGACGCCGTCGAGGCGTTCATCCGCGGCGAGGACTCGCGCACGCTCGACGGCGGCGCGAAGCCCGCGCGCTCGAGGGCGGCGGCGAGGTCCCGCTAGCCGTGCAGCGGATCCTCCACGGCACCGGCTACTGGCTCTGGCGGGTGGCGGCCGTCCTCGTGCGGACGCTCCCGGTGCGCGTCGCGTACGCCGGCGCCGTCGTCTCCGGCGAGCTCGCCTACCTCGTCTGGGCCCGGCGCAGGCGGATCACGAAGGAGAACTTCGCCGTCGTGCTCCAGCGTCCGGTCGATCACCCCGAGGTCGCGCGCGTCGCGCGGCGCACGTTCCGGAACTTCGCGAAGTACATCACCGAGATCATGCGGTTCCCCGCCCTCGGCCTCGAGGACCTCGTGAAGGTCGTCCGCATCGACGGCTGGGAGCATCTGCGCGCCGCCCTCGCGCACCGGCGCGGGATCATCTTCGTCTCCATCCACCTCGGCAACTTCGAGGTCGGCGGGGCGCGCATCGCCGAGGACGTCCCGCTCAACGTCGTCGCGGACGAGCTGCGGAACCAGCGCCTGATGGACCTGCTCGTCGGGAACCGCGCGCACAAGAACATCACGATCCATCCGCCGGGCGGCGCGGCGAAGAAGGTGCTCGGGGCGCTGCGGCGCAACGAGATGGTCGGCCTGATGATGGATCTCGGCCCGCGCGCGTCGGCGTTCGAGAACATGGAGATCCCGTTCTTCGGCGCGAAGGCGCGGTTCCCGACCGTGGCCGCCTCGCTCGCGCGGGCGTCGGGAGCGCCGATCGTCGTCGCCGCGGTGGTCCGCGAGCGCGACAACACCTTCCGCGGGATCGCCCTCCCCCCGATCGTCGTGGAGCGGACGCGCGAGGGGGCGCAGGACGTGGAGCGCGCGACGCACGCGATCGTGCGGCAGCTCGAGGAGTTCATCCGGCGGTGGCCGGATCAGTGGTACATCTTCCGTCCGATGTGGTCGAGCTCGACCTAGGGCGGTCGTGATCCTCGACGCGGTCGCGCTCGTGCTCGAGCGCGTGCTGCCGTTCGTGCCCGGCCGGCTCGTCGCGCCGATCAGCGAGATCGCGGGGACGGTCGCGTACCTCGCCGCGCCCCGCGCGCGCGCGGCCGTCCGCTCGAACCACCTGGTCATCGCCCCGGGCCGCCGCCCGCGCGTGCGCCGGACCTTCGTGAACCAGGTGCGCAACTACCTCGAGACGTTCCGCCTCATGCGTCTCGATCGGTCCCACATCGAGCGCGACGTCGACGTCGCCGGCTGGGAGCGGGCCGTCCAGGCGCTCGAGGACCGCAGGGGGATCGTCTTCGCGACGGCGCACTTCGGCCCGGTCATCGTCGTGGGGCAGATCCTCATGGCGCGCGGGCTCGAGGTGACCGTGCCGCTCGAGCCGAAGTCCGACCCGCTCGGGAGGGCGATCGACCGGGCGCGCTCGCGGTTCGGCGCGAGGTTCGTCGACACGACGAGCGCGATGGCGATCGCGCGGGTGCTCCGGCACGGCGGCATCCTGGGCGTGCTCGCCGACCGCGCCGTCACGGGCGTCGGCGAGGTCGTCGAGTTCTTCGGCAGGCCCGCGCTCCTCCCGAGCGCGCACGTCGCGCTCGCGCTGCGCACCGGCGCGCCCCTCCTGCCCGGGTTCGCGCATCGCCGCGACGGGCGCCTCGTGGCGGAGCTCGAGCCGCCGATCGCGCTCGAGCGCACGGCCGACCGGGAGGCCGACCTCCGCCGGGGCGTGCGAGCCTTCGCGCAGGTGATGGAGCGGCACATCGCGGAGGCGCCCGAGGAATGGGCGAACTTCCAGCCGGTCTGGGACCGTGGGCAGAGCTGACCTCCAGCTCCACTCGGATCTCGGGGACGGGCTCTCGACCCCCGAGGAGATCCTCGACGCCGCCGAGCGCGAGAAGCTCGACGTCATCGCGCTGACGGACCACGACGACATCCGCGGGTCGTTCCTCCTGCGCGAGGCCGCGGCGAAGCGCTCCAGCCCCGTCGGCGTCGTGACGGGGATCGAGGTGACGACGCGGCACGGCCACCTGCTCGCGCTCTACGTCGAGGACGACGTGCCGATGCTCCGGCCGCTCGCCGAGACGGTCGTGGCGGTGCACCGCGCCGGCGGCGTCGCGATCGTCCCCCATCCGCTCTCGTACCTCACGTTCTCGGTGGGCGAGGGCGCGCTCCGCGGCCTCGCGGCCCGCGGCGACGACGAGTGCCTCGTCGACGGCATCGAGATCCGGAACCCCTCGTACGCGGGCCGCGTGCGCGTCGCCCGCGCGGAGTGGCTCAACGCCCACGTGCTGCGCGTCGCGGAGACCGGGTCGAGCGACGCGCACCACGCGAACCTCGTGGGCACGGCGTGGACGGTGTTCGAGGGCACGACCCCGGAGGACCTGCGCCGCGCTCTCGCCGCGCGCCTCACCGGCGCGGGCGGGCGGAAGTGGACGCTGCGCGAGCACCTCCACGGCATCGCGCGGCAGCAGTACCGCTCGATGGTCAGGGACCCGGTGAAGCGCGCGCGCCACCGCATCCGGCGGAAGCGCCGATGAAGATCGGGATCGTGTCGCCGTACGCGTACCCGCGGCCCGGCGGCGCGAACTCGTACATCCGCGAGACGTACGAGGAGCTCCGCGGTCTCGGCCACGACGTGAAGATCGTGACGGCGCCGTGGGGAGACGACCCGCCGGGCCGGGACATCATCCAGATCGGCCGCGCGATCGCCGTCCCGTACAACGGGAGCGTGGGCCGCATCACGCTCTCGCTGCGGCTCGAGTGGCTCGTCAACCGCATGCTCGAGCGCGAGCGGTTCGACATCATCCACCACCACGAGCCGCTCGTCCCCTTCCTCTCGATGCAGATCCTCGACCGCGCGAAGTGCCCGAACGTCGCGACGTTCCACGCGTTCGGAGGCTTCTCGCTCTCGTACTGGCTCGGCCGGCCGATCGGACGGCACTACATGGGAAAGCTCGACGCCCGGATCGCGGTCTCGAGCGCCGCGCGCCACTTCGTGTCGCGCTACTACCCCGGGGAGTACCGGATCATCCCGAACGGCGTGGACGTGGACTTCTACGCGAACGCGAGGCCGTTCCCCGAGTACCGCGACGGCAAGGTCAACATCCTCTTCGTCGGACGCGCCGAGCCGCGCAAGGGCGCGATGTACCTGCTCCGGGCCTACGCCTCGCTCAAGCAGCGCTGCCCCGGGGTCCGCCTCATCTACGTGAGCGGCGGTCGGCAGGTCGGCGAGATGCGCCGCTTCGTGCGCGACAACGCCGTGGCCGACGTGCTCTTCGCGGGCCGTCCGTCCGACATCGACAAGGCGCGGTTCTTCCGGACCGCGGACATCTTCTGCGCGCCGTCGACCGGACAGGAGTCCTTCGGGATCGTCCTGCTCGAAGCGATGGCCGCCGGGCTGCCGATCGTCGCGAGCGACATCCACGGCTACAAGCGCGTCGTCCAGCGCAACGTGAGCGGCCTGCTCGTCGAGCCGAAGGATCCCGACGCCATCGCGGCCGCGCTCGAGCGTCTGATCCGCGATCCGGAACTCCGTGCCCGCCTCGGCGCGGCGGGCGCCGCACGCGCACCCGAATACGACTGGACGCACGTCACGGCGCAGCTCGTCGATCTCTACGAAGAGGTCATCCGCACGAGGCCCGCGCGCGTATAGTTGCGTCGCTCAAGCGAGCGAGTTAGGGACATGGGGGGGTGCGTCACATGGGCCGACCTGCACGGTCGTGGATGGCCGTCGCGATCGCTCTCGCGCTCATCGTTTCCGCTTGCCAGCAGCAGCCGCGGACCGGCACAGCCACGTCCGCGCCGACGGGCACCGGCGGGGAGCAGCCGAAGAGCGGCGGGACGCTGGTGTTCATCGTCAGCTCGGAGCCGCCGTCGTTCGACGCGCACCGTGAGACGACGTACGCGCTGCTCCACCCGACGTCGCCGCACTACAGCCTCCTCTACAAGTTCGACCCGGCGGGGATCACGAAGAACCCGAAGATCGTCCCCGACGTCGCGGCGGACATGCCGCAGGTCTCCGCGGACAAGCTGACCTGGACGATCAAGCTCAGGACGAACGTCAAGTTCCACGACGGCTCGCAGATGACGAGCGCGGACGTGCTGGCGACCTACAACAAGATCATCTTCCCCGAAGAGGCGAAGGGCGTCCTGTCGCCGCGGAAGGGCGTCTACGCCGCGGTCGAGTCGATCGCCGCGCCGGACCCGAACACCGTGGTCTTCAAGCTGAAGTACCCGTCTGGCTCGTTCCAGTCCGGCCTCGCCTCGCCGTGGAACTGGATCTACAGCGCGGCGAAGCTCAAGGAGGACCCGCGCTGGTACGAGAAGAACGTGATGGGCACCGGCCCGTTCACGCGCATCGAGTACGTCAAGGGCTCGCACTGGTCGGGCCGCAAGAACCCGGACTACTTCGTCCAGGGCAGGCCGTACCTCGACGCGTACCGCGCCGTCTTCATCGCCGACGCGAACGCGCAGAAGAACGCGATCCAGTCGGGCCAGGCGCAGATCGAGTTCCGCGGGTTCACGCCCCAGCAGCGGGACGACCTCTCCCGGGCGATGGGCACGAACCTCGCGGTGCAGGAGAACTCCTGGGTCTGCGTGAACTACATCACGTTCAACACGACGAAGAAGCCCTTCGACGACGTCCGCGTCCGCCGCGCCCTCACCCTCGCGATCGACCGCTGGAGCGGCGGCCAGGCCCTGTCCCAGATCACGATCGTCAAGGACGTCGGCGGACTCTCGCGTCCGGGCAGCACCTACGCGATGCCGCCCGCCGAGCTCCAGAAGATCGCCGGCTTCGGCCGGGACGCGAAGACCGCGCAGGACCAGGCGAAGGCCCTCCTCGCGCAGGCCGGGGTGCCGAACCTGACGTTCGCGTTCCACAACCGCAGCGTCACGACGCCGTACGAGCCGGTCGCGGTGTTCGCGATCAACGAGTGGAAGAAGATCGGCGTGAACGCGACGCACCAGGTGAAGGAGACGTCGGCGTACATCGCCGACCTCCGCAACAAGAACTTCGACGTCGGCCTCGACTTCAACTGCGACTACCTCGACGAGCCCGACCTCCAGCTCTCGAAGTTCTACTCGGCGAGCGGGCTCGGCCGCGGGCTCAACCTCGCGCACTACGACGACAAGAAGCTCGACGACATGATCACGGCGCAGAGCCGCGAGACCGACGTCGAGAAGCGGAAGAAGCTCGTCTGGGACATCGAGAAGTACGCGATGGACGAGATGGCCTACCAGGTCCCGGTCCTCTGGTGGTACCGGATCATCCCGCACAGCACGAAGGTGCGCGGCTGGGAGATCGGATCGAACCACTACACGAACCAGGACCTCGCGAGCGTCTGGCTGGCGAACTAGCCCACCCGCGCGGGTAACGGACGGACCGCCCGGGGAGCGCTCCCCGGGCGGTCCGCTTTCCGTGCAGACTTGACGCGCCGTGCAGCGCTACATCGTCGGCCGGCTGCTGCTGATGATCCCCACGCTCTTCGGCGTGGCCGTCCTCACGTTCGTCGTCATGCGCCTCGTGCCGGGCGACATCGTCGCGCTCCGGTACGCGGGCACCGGCGCCAGCGTCCCTCAGGAGATCATCGACCAGGAGCGGCGGGCGCTTGGGCTCGACAAGGGCATCCCGGAGCAGTTCGCCGACTGGATGGCGGGTATCGCGCGCCTCGACATGGGCACGTCCCTCTGGACGGGCCGGCCGGTCGTCGAGGAGGTCTCGCTCCGGCTCGAGCTCTCCGTGGAGCTCGCGATCATCGCGACGCTCCTCGCGATCGCGCTCGCGGTCCCGCTCGGCGTCATCGCCGCCGTCAAGCAGGACACCTGGATCGACTACGTGATCCGGGTCTTCTCGATCGGCGGGCTCGCGATGCCGTCGTTCTGGATCGGCATCCTGATGATCCTCGTCCTCCTCACGACGTTCGGCTGGGCGCCGCCCCTCACGTTCACGTCCCTCCTCGAGGATCCGTTCGCGAACCTCTCGCAGCTGATATGGCCGGCGCTCGCGGTCGGCTACCGCTACTCGGCCGTCGCGATGCGCATGACGCGCTCGAGCGTGCTCGAGGTCATGCGCGAGGACTACATCCGTACCGCGCGCGCGAAGGGGGCACGGGAGCGCCTCGTCGTGGTCCGGCACGCGCTCCGCAACTCCCTCCTCCCGGTCGTCACGGTCATCAGCCTCGAGTTCGCGTTCCTCATCGGCGGGCTCGTCGTGACCGAGCAGGTCTTCAACCTGAACGGCATCGGCAAGCTCCTCGTCGACGCGGTCGCCCACCGCGACTACACGCTCGTGCAGGCGATCGTGCTGCTCCTCGCGTTCGTGTTCGTCCTCGTCAACTTCCTCGTGGACATGCTGTACGTGTTCCTCGACCCGAGGATCCGCTACTCGTGAGCGCGATCACGCGGGACGCCGAGGAGCTCGCCCGGATCCGCTTCCAGGAGAGGACGACCGCCGCGCGCGCGAGGCGCGCGGTCAAGGACTTCGTCCTCCACCGGCCGCTCGGCGCCTTCGGCGCCGCGCTGATCGTCGTGATGATCCTCGCCGCGGTCTTCGCCGACCAGATCGCGCCGTACGACGCGACGACCGGGGAGTTCCTCGATCTCCTCAAGCCGCCGGGGTCGATGCCGGCCTCAGGCGACGGCCCGGGATTCATCATGGGCACGGACCCGTTCGGGCGCGACGTGTTCTCACGGATCATCTACGGCTCGCGGACGGCCCTCGCGGTGGGCTTCATCGCCTCGATCGTGGGCTCCACGCTCGGCCTCCTGCTCGGCGTCGTCGGGGCCTACGCCGGCGGCAAGGTCGACCAGACCATCCAGCGGCTGATGGACGTCCTCATCAGCTTCCCGCTCATCGTGCTCGCGATCGCCGTCGTGGCAGCGCTGGGCGGCGGCGAGGACAAGGTCGGGAACGTCATCGCCGCCATCACGGTCCCCATCATCCCGCGCGTCGCCCGCGTGGTCCGCTCGAGCGCGCTCGCGGTGGTCGAGATGCCGTACATCGAGGCCGCCCGGTCGGTCGGCGTCGGCGCGTGGCGGATCATGCTCCGGCACATGGTCCCGAACGTCTTCGCGCCCTACCTCATCATGCTCACCGCCTTCCTCGGCCAGGCGATCCTGCTCGAGGCATCGCTCTCGTTCCTGGGTCTCGGCGTGGTCGAGCCCGCGGCGTCGTGGGGCCTCATGCTCCGCGGCGCGGGGATGCAGTTCCTCGAGCGCGCGCCGTGGCTCGCGATCGCGCCGGGGCTCGCGATCAGCGCGGCCGTCTTCGGCTTCAACCTGTTCGGCGACTCGCTCCGCGACGCGCTCGACCCGCGCCTCCGGACGGCGTGACGCTCGACGCCGCCGACGTCGTCCGCCTCGACCTCGGCCACTTCACGATGCCCGCGGGCGGCCGGATCCCCGAGGGCGAGCGCGTGGTCGTCACCGCCTTCCTCATCCGGCACCCGCGAGGCCTGTTCCTCTTCGACACGGGCATCGGCGAGGGCCACGCCGAGGCGGAGGCGCGCTACCGGCCGCGGCGCCGCTCGCTCGACGCGGCGCTCGCGGAGGTCGGGTCGAGGACGCGCGACGTGAGGATCGTCGCGAACTGCCACCTCCACTTCGACCACTCGGGAGGCAACCTCCGCTTCCCGGGCGTGCCGATCTTCGCGCAGCGCCGCGAGCACGAGGCGGCGTTCCAGCCCGAGTACACGCTCCCGGACAAGGTGGTGGACTTCCCCGGCGCGCGCTTCGAGCTCGTCGACGGCGACGCCGAGCCGCTCGACGGGATCACGGTCGTGCCGACGCCCGGGCACGTCCCCGGGCACCAGTCGCTCGTGGTCAACACGCGCCAGGGCCGGATCATCCTCGCCGGCCAGGCGCTGAACGAAGCGAGCGACTTCGCGCGGGCGCACTACGCGTCGCGCCTCGCACGCGAGCGCCAGTAGCACCAGCCGTATCCGGAGTGGGTCGACCGCTTCGCCGCGTACGACCCCTGGCGCGTCCTGTTCGCGCACGATCTCGCGATCTGGGAGCGCGGCGCCTAGCCCGCCGCGAGCACCGTCCCGTCGCGCGCGAGCCGCTCGATCTCCGCCTCGTCGCAGCCGATCGCCCGAAGGACCTCGCGCGTGTGCTCGCCGAGGAGCGGCCCCGCGCGCTCGAGCCGGACCGGCGTCCGCGTGAGGCCGAGCGGCGAGCCGATCGATCGCACGCTCCCGAGCGTCGCGTGCGCGAGGTCCACGAAGTAGCCGCGCGCCGCGAGGTGCTCGTCCGTGAGGACGCGGTCGTAGTCGGCGATCTCGCCGCAGGGCACGCCGGCCCCGCGCAGCGCGGCGAGCCAGTCGTCGCGCGGGC
>DASSSF010000071.1:0-13223 GCA_035708565.1 Candidatus Limnocylindria bacterium | reverse complement strand
CACGTAGGCCGACGCGCTCGCGCGGAGCGGCGTCACGGTCGGCGCGCGCGGCAGGAGCGTGGGGTCGTCCACGGCCCGCGCGTCGCCGCCCTGCGCGGCGACCAGCTCGCGGAGCTTGGCGAGGCCGCTCCCGTCGGCGATCGCGCTCTCGATCCGGCGGGCGCCGGCGCGGCGGTCGCGCGCGCGCCGCGCGAGGACGAGCATCTCGGCTCCGGCGAGCACGGCCAGGCGCACGACGTCCGCCGGCCCCTCCCCGCGGAGCGTGGCGATCGCCTCCTTCACCTCGAGCGCGTTCCCGACGGTGTTCCCGAGGGGCTGCTCCATGTCGGTGAGCTCGCAGATGACCGCGAGCCGGTGCGCCCTGCCTATCGAGAGCATCGCGCGCGCGAGCGTCCGCGCGCCGCGGAGGTCCTTCATGAAGGCGCCCGACCCGACCTTCACGTCGAGCAGGACGGCGTGCGCACCGGCGGCGATCTTCTTCGACATGATGCTCGACGCGATGAGCGGGATCGACGGCACGGTGCCCGTCGCGTCGCGCAGCGCGTAGATGAGCCCGTCGGCGGGCGCGAGGTCCCTCGTCTGGCCGGACACGACGATCCCGATCCGCTCGACCTGCGCGAGGAGCTCCTTCGTGGAGAGGTCCACGCGATAGCCCGGGAAGGACTCGAGCTTGTCGAGCGTGCCGCCCGAGAAGCCGAGGCCGCGGCCGCTCATCTTCGCGACCGGCGCGCCGCACGCCGCGACGAGCGGCGCCACGACGAGCGTCACCTTGTCGCCGACGCCGCCGGTCGAGTGCTTGTCCACGACGCGGCCGAAGCGCGACAGGTCGAGCCGCTCGCCCGACGCGACCATGCTCGCCGTGAGCGCCGCGGTCTCGCGGTCGTCCATGCCGCGGAGCACCACGGCCATGAGCAAGGCGGACATCTGGTAGTCGGGGATCTCGCCGCCGACGTAGCCGCGCACGAGCGCGTCGATCTCGGGGGCCTCGAGGCGCCCGCCGTCGCGCTTCCGCTCGATGAGCTCGACCGCCCTCATGCGAGCCGCGCGACGACGCCGGTGACGACCTTCGCGAGCCGCCGCCCGGCCTGTTCGGCGACCCGCAGGACCTCCTCGTGCGTCACGTGCTGTATCTGGCCGGGGATCCCCGTCGCCATGTCCGTGACCGTCGAGATCGCGAGGATGCGCATCCCCGCGTGGCGCGCCACGATGACCTCGGGGACGGTGCTCATGCCCACCGCGTCGGCGCCGAGCCCGCGGAACATCCGCAGCTCCGCCGGCGTCTCGAAGTTCGGGCCGGGCACCCCGACGTAGACCCCTTCGCGCAGGTCGGGGTCCACGGCGTGCGCGAGCGCGCGCAGCTCCTCGGTGTACGTGCCGACCATGTCCGGGAAGCGCGGCCCGAGCGCCTCGTCGTTCGGGCCGCGGAGGGGGTTCTCCGGAAAGTGGCTGATGTGGTCCGCGACGACCATGAGGTCGCCGGCCCTGAAGTCCGGGTTCAGGCCGCCGCACGCGTTCGTCGCGATGAGGGTGTCGATGCCCCACGCGTGGAACACGCGCACCGGGAACGTGACGCTCTGCATGTCGTAGCCCTCGTAGTAGTGGAGCCGGCCGCGCATGACCGCGACGATCTTCCCCGCGAGCTCGCCGACGACGAGCTCGCCCTTGTGCCCGGCGACCGTGCTCTGCGCCCATCCCGGGATCTCGCCGTAGGGGATGCGGTCGGCGTCCTTGACGTCGTCGGCCAGGCTCCCGAGCCCGGATCCGAGGATGATCGCGACCTTCGGCTGCTTCTTCGTGCGCTCGCGGATCGCGGCGAGCGCGGGCGCGGTGGGGATGGGCACTAGAGACCTCCGCCTTCCTTGAGGATCTTCTGCTTGAGGAGCGTCAGGAACGGGCGCATCCCGGCGGTCCGCACGAGCTTCGCGACGACCGGGCTCCGGTGCACCGCGACGCGGTCGCCGACGGCGAGGTCCCGCTCCTCCTGGCCGTCCACCGAGAGCCGCGCCGGCGCGTCCCGCAGGACGAGCTCGATCGTCTGGTCCTCGTCGAGCACGACCGCGTTCCGGAACGAGAGGTGTGGGGCGATCGGCACGAACATGAGCGCCTGCGAGCCGGGGAGGACGACGGGGCCGCCGACGCTGAACCCGTACGCGGTGCTGCCCGTCGCCGTCGCGACGATGAGGCCGTCCGCCCAGTACGTCGTGAACGGCTCGCTGTCGATGAGGACCTCGACGTGGATCGAGCGGACCGCTGCACCGCGCGCGACGACCGCGTCGTTGAGCGCGTGCGTGGACGCGACCTCGCGGCCGTCGCGCACGAGGCGCGCGTGGAGGAGGGTGCGGTCCTCGCAGTGGGATCGGCCGGCCGCGATGTCCGCGAAGGCGGCGTCGAACTCGGCGAGCGAGAGCGCGGTCAGGAAGCCGAGCCTGCCGAGGTTCACGCCGAGGAGCGGCACGCCGAGCGGGGCGAGGGAGCGCGCCGCGCGGAGCATCGTCCCGTCGCCGCCGAAGATGACCGCGAGCTCGGCGCCCTTCGCCCGCTGCGCGAGCTCCGCGCCGTCGAGAGGGACCTCGAGCGCGTCGTGACCGCCCGCCCGCAGGCGCGCGGCGACGTCGCGTCCCGCGGCGACCGCCTGCGGCCGGTCGGGACGGCTCGCGATGAGGACCTTCACTCGGCCGCTTCTCTCGCGGCCTCGCGGATCCGCCCGGGCGGCATCCCCGCGTCGCCCTTCCGCGCGTGCACGAAGATCTCGCGGTTGCCCTCGCGTCCCGGCAGGCGCGACGGCACGATCGCGCGGACGCCGAGCCCCTCGGCCGTGAACCGCTCCGCCACGTCCGACGCCGCGCGGGCGCGGGCCTCGGGATCGCGCACGATCCCGCCCGGGCCGACCGCCTCGCGGCCCGCCTCGAACTGCGGCTTCACGAGCGCGACGAGGTCGCCACCGTCGCGAAGGTGCCGGAACGAGGGCGGGAGCGCGACGCGCAGCGAGATGAACGAGAGGTCCGCCACGAGCAGGTCGACGGGCTCGGGGAGCTCGAAGCCCTCGCGCGCGTTGATCCCCTCCATCACGATGACGCGCCCGTCGTTCCGGAGGCGCCAGTCGAGCTGGCCCCTCCCCACGTCCACCGCGTAGACGCGGACCGCGCCCCGCTGGAGGAGCGCGTCCGTGAAGCCGCCCGTGGAGGAGCCGACGTCGAGCACGACGCGCCCGCCCGCGTCGATGCCGAGCTCGTCGAGCGCCGCCGCGAGCTTGTCGCCGCCGCGCGAAACGTGGCGCCGGCCCTCCCTCAGGGCGATCTCCGCGGTCTCCTCCGTCGGCGCGGCGGCCCTCCGCGCGAGCTCGCCGTCGACGCGCACGTCGCCCGCGAGGATGAGCGCCTGCGCGCGCTCGCGGCTCGGTGCGAGTCCGCGCGTGACGAGGAGTTGATCCAACCGCACGCGCGCCATCACAGAAGCCGAGTCTATTTCCGACGTACGATCTCCGCGCATGCCGAAGCGCCTCCCTCGCGCGCGAACGCTGAAGGGCGACCCGAAGCTCGTCCACTACGACTCGGGCGGAGGCATGCCCGGCGAGGCGCCGATCGTCCTGCTGCACGGCGCGACCCTCCGCAGCGAGGACTGGGAGAACATCTTCCCCCGCCTCGCGACCCGCTACCGGGTGGTCGCCTACGACGCCCGCGGTCACGGGAAGAGCGCTCGCGCGGCGTCGTACCGGCTCGACGACCTCGTCGCGGACGCGGTCCGCGTCCTCAGGGAGATCGTCAAGGCGCCGGCGATCCTCATCGGGCACTCGCTCGGCGGCGCGACCGCGCTCGCGACCGCGGCACGCGAGCCCGCGCTCGTCAGGTCCGCCGTGCTCGAGGATCCGTGGGTCGCGCGCTACCACGACGGGATATGGCGAAAGGACCTCTTCGCGGCGCTGCACGCGATCATGCCGAAGCAGGCGGAGCCCGACTTCGCTCGCGCGGTCGGCGACCTCCCGCTCCCCTTCCCCGGGCCGCGCGGCGAGCGCCGCGTGCGCGAGGTGCGCGGCTTCTACTCGGCGGAGCGCCTCGCGACGTACTACGGGACCGTGGACCCTGCCTTCGTGCGCGAGCTCACGCGGCCCGAGCCCGAGGGGGCGGCGGCGCTCGCGGCGGCGGTCGGCGCGGTCGAGGCGCCGCTCCTCCTGCTCGCCGCCGACGCGAAGGTGGACAGCGCCCTCGCCGACGGCGAGGTCGAGCGCTTCGAGGCCGCGGGCGCGCAGGTCGTGCGCTTTCCGGGCCACGGCCATCGCATCCACGGGCAGAAGCCGGAGGCGTTCCTCGAGGCGATCGAGCCGTTCCTCCGGAAGACCAGAGCGGAGAGCGCGGCCGAGCGCACGAGGTCGCGCGGCAGCGGCGGATAGAACGAGCCGCCGTACCCGGGCCAGGAACGGCCGCTCCGATGCGGGAGGCGGAAGAACGTCCGCGCGCGGCTGCTCAGGTGCGGTCGCGCGCCTGCTTGGCCAGCGCCTCGCCGAGCTGGGTGATCCGCAGCTCCGCCGCATCGATGCGCTTCGCGCAGTCCGCGTAGAGCCCAAGCGCCTCCTCGTAGAGCTTCACGGCGTCGTCGAGCTCGAGCGCGGGATCCTCGAGCCGGTCCGCGATCGCCTCGAGGCGCTCGAGCGCGGCGTCGAGCCGGAGCTCCTCGCTCACGACGGCCGGACCTCGCGCACCGTCGCGGCCACGCGCCCGTCGCGCAGGCGGATCCCGACCGCGTCGCCTTCGGCGAACGAGCGCGCGCTCGTCCGCACGCGGCCGTCCGGGCCGTCGACGATGGCGTAGCCGCGGCCGAGCACCGCGAGCGGCGAGAGCGCGTCGAGACGCCGCCTGGACGCGACGAGCCGCTGCCGCCGCCCCGCGGCGGCGCGCCCCATCGCCCGATCGGCCGCCCGGCGAGCCTCGTCGAGGCGCTGCCGCAGCAGGCCGACGCGCGCGGCCGGCGCTCGCCGCTCGATCAGCCGGCGCGCCTCGCGGAGCCGCGAGCGCCGCCGGTCCGCCGCCTCCCGCACGCGGGTGTCGATGCGCTGCCGCAGGCGGGCGAGCGCGACCCGCGTCCCGCTCGCGTCGGGCACGAGCCGTTCGACGGCGGCCGACGGCGTGGGCGCGCGCAGGTCGGCGGCATGGTCCGCGAGCGTCGTGTCCGACTCGTGGCCGACGCCGGAGACGAGCGGACGCGGGAACCGCGCGATCGCGCGCACGAGCGCCTCGTCGTTGAACGGCCAGAGGTCCTCGCTCGCGCCGCCGCCGCGCGCGAGGATCACGGCGTCGAGGTCGCGCAGCTGCGCGAGGCCGTCGAGCGCGGCGATCATCGACTCGGCCGCCCCGGGACCCTGCACGGCCGCGTGCGCGAGCACGAGCTCCACGCTGGCGTCCCGCCGCGCGACGATGGCCTGGATGTCGCGCCACGCCGCGCCGTCGGGGCTCGTCACGACGCCGATGCGGCGCGGATGCGCGGGCGGCTCCTTCTTCCGGTCGGCGCGGAAGAGCCCCTCGGCCTCGAGCCGCTTGCGGAGGGCCTCGAGGCGGAGCGCCGCCTCGCCCGCGCCCGCGGGCCGGAGGTCGTCGACGCGCAGCTGGCACGCGCCGGTCCGCGGGTAGACCTCGACGTACCCGTGCGCGAGCACCTTCATGCCGTCCCGCGGGGTCAGCGCGACGTTCATCGCCTGCGTCGCGAAGAGCGTGCAGCGGAGCACGCCGACGGGATCGCGGAGCGTGAAGTACACGTGCCCGCTGCTCGGCGCCCGGGCCTCGACGACCTCGCCCTCGACCCAGAGGTCGCGGAACTCGTCCACCGACTGCACGTGCTGCGCGAGGCGCATGACGAGCGAGCCGACGCGGATCGGCCGGATGAGCGGCTCCGCGCTAGGCGCGCTCGAGGTACTCACCCGAGCGCGTGTCGACCTTGATCCTGTCGCCCTGGTTCACGAACAGGGGAACGAGGACCTTGAGGCCGGTCTCGACGGTGGCCGGCTTGTTCGCGCCCGTCGCGGTGTCGCCCTTCACGCCGGGCTCGACCCGCGTGACGGTCAGAACGACCGACGCGGGCAGCTCGACGGAGATCGGCTCGCCCTCGTACTCCGAGAGGATCGCGGTCGCGCCGTCGGTCAGGTAGTCGACCGCATCGCCGAGGATGTCCCGGCCGAGCGCGAACTGGTCGTAGGTCTGCTGGTCCATGAAGTGCCAGAGCTCGCCGTCGTTGTACAGGTACTGCACGTTACGGTGGTCGAGGCGCGCGCGCTGGAACCGCTCCCCCGCCTGCACCGTACGCTCGATGAGGTCGCCCTTCCGCACGTTGCGCAGCTTCATGCGCACCTGCGCGCTTCCGCGCCCCATCTTGATGTGCTGGAAGTCGACGATCTGATAGAGGTTCCCGTCCATCTCGATCGTCACGCCACGCTTGATCTCACCGGTGCTGATCAATGGATGCTCCCCGCTATCGAGTGGCCTCGCCGCAGAAGCCTAGACGAGCGCGTCCGCCTCGGTCCCGCGCACCTATGAGCGCCGCACGCGCCGTCGCAGCCGCGCGCTCACGGCGTCGGCGCCGAGGCCGTCGGCGATCTCGAACATCAGGGACACCTTCTCATCATCGGACATCTCGAGGACGACACCGTTCGCGCCAAGGAAGGTGAGCGCGACGACGAGCGCGATCCGCTCGCTGCCGTCGACGAACGCCTGGCTCTCGGCGACACCGACGAGGAGCGCGGCGGCCTGCTCGACCAGGTCGGCGCCGCGGTACAGCGCGGCGTTCCGAGGCCGCTCGAGCGCCGATGCGAGCGCTCCGGGATCCCGGAGCTCCGCGCGCGCCCCGGCAACAGAGAGGCCCTTGATCTCCGCATGGAGCTCAAGGGCCTCGTCGTGGCTGACGTAGACGATGTCCTTGCGGCTCAGCCTTCATCCCGAGCGAGGCGATCCAGCACGTCCGCGTTCTCCCGTACGACGCGCCTCCCGATGTCGAGGACCTCCTGACGGACGCGTGGGGCCACCGCCACCGGCGTGAGCAACACGTTCCCGTGTACGACCGACGCTTGCACGAGATCGCCCTCGTGGAGATCGGCGGCCGCGAGGATCTTCTGGTCGAGCGTCACCGCCAGAGAGTTCCCCTGCCGACGCACCTTGACGAGCTCATAGCCGCCCTTGATCTCGGCATTCCGCCGCGACGCCGCGTCGATCCTGGCGCGCGCCTCTCGAGCCGAGAGGGCTGGCTCGCGCTTAGCGCTCACGGGCGCACCTCCGGGCGTTAGTACCGTAATGACGAACTATACGGTACCCGGGGCCTGTGGCTAGCGGTTGCCCACTTTCACTCGGTTCGCCTCGTGCTCCTCGAGCGTCTTCGCGAAGAGGTGCTGCCCGGACGCGTCGCCCTTCGCCACGAAGAACAGGAACTCGTGCGGCTCCGGGTGCGCGGCGGCCTTCAGGGCGGCGAGGCCCGGGCTGCAGATCGGGGTCGGAGGGAGCCCCGCAACACGGTACGTGTTGTACGGGGACTCCAGCTTGAGGTCGTCGAGGCTGAGCTCCCGCCAGTGGCCGAGCGCGTACTGGATCGTCGGGTCGGCGTCGAGCTTCATGCCGATCGACAGCCGGTTCGCGTACACGCCGGCCACCGTCGCGCTCTCGCTCCGGTCGCGCGCCTCACGCTCCACGATCGACGCGAGCTTGACGAGCTCGTAGACGGTCGTCTTCCGCTCCGCGGCGGCGGTCCGGATCGTGGCCCCGGCGCGCTCCTCGAAGGTGGTGAGCAGGAGGTCGACGATCTGCGGCGCCGTCGCGGCGGGGCGCATGAAGTACGTATCCGGGAAGAGGTAGCCCTCGAGGGGCGTCTTCGGGTCGAGGCCGGCGAGCACCGCGTTCTTGCGCTCGCCCACGACCGCCGCCTCGAGGAACTGCTCGCGCGTGACCTGTGGGAACGCCCGGTTCACGGCGGTCGCGATCTCGCTGAGCCGCCAGCCCTCGATGATCTTGAGCACGGCTTGCTCGCCGGGCGCGCGCTCGAAGACCCTCGCGATCTCGCGCGGCGTCATCGCCGCCGAGATCCGGTACGTGCCTGACTGGAGCGAGGTCTCGCGGCCGGTGTCGTACAGCGTGTAGACGAAAGGGAGCGACGACCGGATGAAGCCATCCTTCTCGAGGCGCGCGCCGATCTGCGAGGCCGTCTCGCCTCGGCGGACGTCGAAGGAGCGGAGCTCGCCGTTCGGGTCCATCACCTGGTCGGGGCCGTTCCCGACCCGGGGTGCGACGAGCGCGCGGACGATCGGCTGGCGCATGAGCGTGTCGCGCTCGATGGCCGCGTCCACGAGCGCGTCCACGACGAGCGGGCGCGCGACGAAGACGACGCCGAACAGGATGACCATGACGCCGAGCACGAAGGCGATCGGGCCGATGGCCGTCCGGCGCCTGGGCGGGCGCGGCCGTGGACGGAGGTGCCCGGACCGCACGGGCCCGCGCTCGCTCACGGGCGCGCCCGGCTGCGCAGGAAGTCCTCGAGGAGGAGCGCCGCCGCGCCGGCGTCCACGTCCTTCGCTCCGAGGCGCGCGGCCTCGACCGAGGTGTGCCGCTCGTCGTAGAGGTCGATCGGAAGGCCGAGCGCTGACGCCGCCTCGGCGAAGCGCCGCACGCGGAGCGCCTGGTGGCCCTCGTCGCCCGCGAGCGTCAGCGGGAGCCCGATCACGAGGCGGGACGCGCCCTCCTTCTTCGCGACGTCGCCGACCGCGTGGAGGTCAGACGCGACGCTGCGGCGCCTGATGGTCTGGAGCGGACGCGCGACGGCGAAGCCGTCGTCCGCGACCGCGACGCCGATGCGGCGGTCGCCCACGTCGAGGCCAAGATATCGCACGGTCAGGGCGCGGCGGCACGCGCGGGCACCGTCTGCACGACGATCCGCGCGTCGAGGAGCGGTAGCCGCGGCCACCATGACGGCTCGGTGCGCACCGACTCGAGACGGATGCCGGCGCCTTCGAGCGTCGGCGCCGCCTCGTCGACGCTGCGGCCGGCGAGCGCGCGCCGGATCCGGTCGTGGTCGATGAGCGCGAGCTGGACGCCCGACGCGCGCACCTTCCACACGATCTGGCCCGTGCCCGTGGGATCGTCGAGCAGGACCGGCGGCTCGACGCGCGCCGTGCGGCGGTCGAGGGCGTACCCGGGCCGCGCGAGCGCCGCGAGGTGGTCGAGCGCGGTGTTCTCCGGCTGGCCCTGCGGTATCGAGAACGCGGTCGCGATCCCCGTCACCGTGAGCTCGAAGCGCTCGATCTCCTTGTTCACGACGTCGCCGACCGGCGTCACGGAGGTGACCTTGGTGTAGACGCGCGGCACGACGGTCGTTCCGGGACGCGCGTCGGTCCGCCACTTCGCGAGGCGGTCCTCCCCCGCCCGCTGGAGCTCGCGCGGGGCGAGCGCGACCGCGGCGTCGTAGTCGCGCTGCTGGACGATCGGCACGAGCTTCGTCTCGCCGCCGGTCGTCGCGGCGGTGTTCGTGACGTTGTAGTCGTTCGGCGCCGGACTCACGCTGATCGCGCCGGCCGGCACGTTGCCGCCGGTGCCGGCCTGTGCCGCCTCGATCGCGACGTCGACCTGGCCGACGGTCACGGTGAAGAGGACGATGATGCTGCGGGGGAGCGTCTTCTCCTCCGTCGACACGAAGCGGATGCCATTCGCGGTGCGGAACTCCGTGCCGCGCGCGATGCGGATGTCGCGGGTCTGCCTGTTCTGGAGGCGCACGGTCCCCTTTGCCTTCGCTTCCTCGACACGGCCGCCGGTCGCGGTCCCCGGCACCTTCGCGGTGATGGTGTCGGACAGCTCCTGGCGCGCCACCTCGCCGTTCCCGCCCGCGCGCACGTCGAGCTCGATCGGCCCGATCGCTTCGGTCGTGGGCGCGACGGTGACCTCCGCCGACGGCACGACGACGGCGAGGAGCACGAGCGCAGCGGCCGCGAGGCTCGCAGCGATCCCGACGAGGCGACGCGTGATGACGGGCGCGCGGAGCGCCGCCGCGGGGCGGCCGGGCCGGGCGGCGGCCGCACGGCGGCGGTCGAGCCGCTCCGTGGGATCGAGCTCGAGCCGGTCGAGCGCGGCCACGCTCGCGAAGGCGGGCACGTGCACGCTCGCCGCGAGCGACCGCGCGCGCGGGTCGCTCGTGACGAGCGACAGCCGGCGGCCGTCCGCCAGCGTGCGCGCGACGTCGACGAACAGCGCGGAGCGGAGCCACGGCGCGCCCGCGGCGCCGACGAGCACGACGTCGTCTTCTTCGGGCACCTGCGCGATGCGGTCCGCGACGTCGAGGATCGTCGCGGAGCGGTCGAGGTCGATGACGGCGCGCGCCACTAGTACAGCTCCGCCGCGATCGCCGCCGCGCCGGCGGCGACGAGATGGTCGGCGTGAAGGTCGGCCTCCGTCGCGAGGCGACCCGCCCCGCTCACTTTGAGCGGCGAGATGTCCACGCGGCCGCCGCGCTCGTCCCCGAGGGCGCGTGGCAGCGCGATCAGCGACTCCGGCACGCCCACGAACACCCAGCGCGACGGGAAGTGCCCCTCGACCGCGTCGTGCGGCGCGAGAACGCACCGCGCCCAGACCTTCGCGTCGGTCTCGCGGGTGCCGTCGCGGGCGAGGAGCGCGTCGCGTCCGAGGCCGAAGACGCGCGTCGCGACGACGCGGCCGTCGCGCACCACCGCGTACGCCGTGACGTCCGCGCCGAGCCGGAGCACGCCGCCCTCGGAGTATCCGGAGGCGACGAGGAGGCGCGCGAGCGCGTAGATGCCGCTCGTCGCGCCGCCGCGGCGCCGCGCGCCGTCGAGGACCGCGGACGCCGCACCGGCGGTGAGCAGCGGCGCGAGCGCGACGTCGGTATGCACCACCACCGAGCGCCCATGGAAGCCGACGAGCGTCGCGAGCGGCCGGCCGTCCAGCACGAGACCGCCGAGGGCCGCGTCGAGCTGCGTCGTGACGATGCCGCGCAGGGCCGGGTCGTCGGAGACCGCGGCCTGCGCCGCGCGCGCCGCCTCCTCGCGCGCCTCGCGCACGGCCTTCGCCGCCTCCGCCGCGTTGATCGGCTCGGTCGCCTCCATGCGCTCGAAGGCGGTCGCGGTGTGATAGGTCCGCACGTCGTCGCCATCCAGCGCGATGACCGTCCGTGCGGCGCGCTCGCGCGGCGAGAGCTCGTCGAGCAGCGACGCGGCCGCGGCGGTCACGGCGGCGCGATCGACGACGAGGCCGCCGCTCACGGCGCCCGCGGGCAGCGACGCGGCGGACGCGGCCACGACGCGGAGCCGTCCGTCCTCGCGCCTGCCGAGGACCGCGCGAAGCGCGCCGGCGCCGAGCTCGACACCCGCGACGAGCGGACCGCGGTCGACGCGCCTCGGCTCCCTAGCCGCCACGGCTCCCGAGCCTCGCGCGCACGCTGCGCTCCGCCGTCTCGAGCGCCGTGCCGAGGCGTGCCGGCTCCTTGCCCCCGCCGGTCGCGCTCGTCGGCGGGCCGCCGCCGTTGCCGCCGAAGATCGGCGCGACCTCCTTCACGAGCGCGCCCGCGGACACGGTCCCCGCGAGATCCTTCGAGACGGCGATCGCGATGTAGGCGCGCCCTTCGCGCGTGCCGCCGAGGATCGCGACGCCGGTGCCGAGCCCGTCGCGCACCTTGTCGGCGAGCGCCTTCAGCTGCTTGTCGTCGGCCTCCCCGACGTCGGACACGACGACGCGCGCCCCGTCGAGCTGGATCGCCTTCGCGACCAGCCCCGTCGCCGCGCTCTCGACCCCCGAGCGCTGCGCCGACTCGATCTCCTTCTCGAGGCGCTCGCGCGCGCCGCGCAGGTCGGCGACGGCGTCGGGCACCCGCGCGGCGGGTACGCGGAGCATCGCGGCGGCGCGGCCGAGGCTCTGCCGCGCCTCGCGGATCTCGCGCAGCGCGCCTTCGCCGGTCAGCGCCTCGATCCGGCGGACGCCCGCCCCGATCGACTCCTCCTTCGTGATGAGGAACACGCCGATGTCGCCGGTGCAGTGGCAGTGCGTTCCGCCGCAGAGCTCCTTGCTCGGCCCGGCCTCGACGACCCGGACCTCATCGCCGTAGCGCTCGTCGAAGAGGTGGACCGCGCCGGACGCGAGCGCATCCTGGAGCGGCATCGTCCGGGCGCGCACGGACACGTTGTCGAGGATCGCCGCGTTCACCTCGTCCTCGACGCGCGCGAGCTCCTCCGGCGTGAGCGCGCGGTCGAACGTGAAGTCGAAGCGGAGGTTCGGCGCGTGCACGAGCGACCCCGCCTGGTGGACGTCGTCGCCGAGGATCCGTCGCAGCGTCGCGTGCAGGAGGTGGGTCGCCGTGTGGTTGCGCATGGTGTGCCGCCGCAGCTCGCCGTCGACCTTCGCCGTGACCTTCGCGCCGGTCCGGATCGTCCCGTCCACGACCTTCGCGCTCATGACGATCACGTTCGGCGCGGCCGTCTGCGTGTCTGCGACCATCGCGCGGCCCTCGGCGCTCGTGACGTCGCCGCGGTCGCCCACCTGGCCGCCGCCTTCGGGGTAGAAGGGTGTGCGGTCGAGGACGATCTCGACGTCGGTCCCCTCGCTCGCCTCGTCCACCTGCCGCCCGCCGACGACGAGCGAGATGGCCGTGGCCTCGGTCGAGAGCTCGTCGTAGCCGGTGAACTCGCTGGTGAGCCCCTGCTTCTCGCGAAGGTCGCCGTAGAGCTGGCCGAACTTCATGTGGTCCTGGCGGAACACGGCGCTCGCGCGGCTGCGCGACCGCTGCTCGTCGAGGAGCCTGCGGAAGCCTGGCTCGTCGATCGAGAGCCCCGAGTCGTGCGCGATCTCGCGCGTCATCTCGAGCGGGAAGCCGTAGGTGTCGTACAGGCGGAACGTCGTGTCGCCGTCGATGCGCGACCCGCCGCGCCCCCGTGCCGCGGCGATCGCGGCGTTGAGCTGCTCGAGCCCGGTCGAGAGCGTGCGCTCGAACTTCTCCTCCTCGTCGCGGAGGATCTGCGGGATCCGCTCGCGCGCGCTCGTGAGCTCCTTGTAGTGCGCCTGCATGTTCTTCACGACCTCGGTGCCGACGGCGGCCATCGCTCCCGGCTTGAGGCCGAGCTTCCGCGCGTGGAGCGCCCCGCGGCGGATCAGCCGTCGGAGCACGTAGCCGCGCATCTCGTTCGACGGCTGGATACCGTCCGCGATGAGGAACGCGGCGGCGCGCGAGTGCTCGGCGACGACCCGGATCGACACGTCCTT
>DASSSF010000070.1:0-20543 GCA_035708565.1 Candidatus Limnocylindria bacterium | reverse complement strand
CGGCGCGGCGCGGATGACGCGCGACGACTTCCGTCGCTCGTGGCCGGCGTGGCTGCGCGGCTCGGGACTCGGCTTCGTCATCGGCGTGCTCCCGGGCGCGGGCGCGGCGGTCGCCTCCTTCATGTCCTATGCGGTCGAGCGAAAGGTCTCGAAGCACCCTGAGGAGTTCGGAAAGGGCGCGATCGAAGGCGTCGCCGGCCCTGAGGCGTCGAACAACGCCGCGGCCGGCGGCAACCTCGTCCCGCTGCTCGGCCTCGGGATCCCGGGCTCGGGAACGACCGCGGTGATGATCGCGGCGTTCCAGCTGTACGGCCTCCAGCCGGGACCGCTCCTCTTCCAGCAGCGGCCTGACCTCGTCTGGGGCCTCATCGCGAGCCTCTACGTCGCGAACGCCGCCTTGCTCGTCCTGAACCTGCCGCTCGTCGGCCTGTGGGTACGCCTCCTCGACGTTCCGCGGACGCTCCTCTACGGCGGCATCCTCGTCGCGTCCGCCGTCGGCGTCTACGCGATCGACCGCCGCCCGTCCGACCTCGTCCTCGTGCTCGCGCTTGGCATCCTTGGGTTCCTCATGCGCCGCTACGACTACCCGATCGCGCCGGTGCTCCTCGGGATCGTTCTCGCGCCGCTCATCGACCTCAACTTCCGGCGGGGAATGATCATGACCGACGGGAACGTCTGGGCGCTGCTCGCGCGCCCGGGAACGGCGGCGATACTCGCGGTCGGCCTGGTCCTCGTCTCGGTACCGGCGTTCGTGCGCCTCTACGGCAGGCTGCGCGGCCGGCGCGACCTCGCGGCGTTCGGCGAGACGGAGGAGTGACCGACCCGTGGCGGCTCTCCCTGGAGGACGCGGCGGCCGCCGTCCGCGACCGCCGGATCTCGCCGGTGGAGCTGACGTCGGCATGCCTCGACCGCATCGAGCGCACGGAGGAGGCGCTCGGGGCATACATCACCGTCCGCGCCGAGCGCGCGCTCGCCGAGGCGCGCGCCGCCGAGCGGGAGATCGACGCCGGCCGCTGGCGCGGGCCATTGCACGGGATCCCGCTCACGCTCAAGGACCTGTTCGACCTCGCGGGCGAACGCACGACGGCGGGGTCGCGGCTGACCGGGGACGCACCGGCGGAGGGCGACAGCGCCGTGATGGAGCGCCTGCGCGCCGCCGGCGCCGTCATCGTCGGCAAGACGAACCTCCACGAGTGGGCCTTCGGGGTCACGACGGACAATCCGCACTTCGGGCCGACGCGCAACCCGTTCGACCTCGCGCGCATCCCCGGCGGATCGAGCGGAGGCAGCGCGGCGGCGCTCGCGACGGGATCCTGCTTCGGCTCTATCGGCAGCGACACCGGCGGGTCGATCCGCATCCCCGCCTCGCTCTGCGGCGTCGTCGGCCTCAAGCCGACGTACGGCCGCGTGAGCCTGCGTGGCGCGATGCCTCTTTCGTGGAACCTCGACCATGCGGGGCCGCTCGCGCGGCGCGTCCGCGACGCGGCGGTCATCCTCGGCGCGATCGCGGGACACGACCCGCTCGACCCCGCGAGCGAGGACGTCACGCTCGCGGACCCGCTCGCGGCGATCGACGACGGCGCGCGCGGGCTGCGCGTCGGCCTCGTCCAGGACGCGATCGCGCGCGCGGATCCCGAGGTGCGCGGCGCCGTGATCGCGGCGGCGACCGTGCTCGAGCGCGCGGGAGCCTCGGTCGACGACGCGGCGCTGCCGCGCGCCGGCGAGCTCGCCGACGTGCAGCGGACGCTCCTCGCGACGGACGCGTTCGCGTTCCACCGTGCGCGCATCGCGTCGAGCGCGCACGGCTACGGGCGCGACGTGCTCGAGCGGCTGCGCCGCGGCGAAGCGACGACGGGCGCCGAGTACGCGCGCGCCCGGCGCGCCCGCGACGAGATCCGCCGCGCGTTCGACCTCCTCTTCGCGCGCGTCGACGTCCTTCTCCTCCCGGCGACGGTGAGCGCGGCTCCCGCGCGCGAGGGCGAGGACGCGGTCGCCGCGGCGGCGAAGCTCACCGCGCTCACGAGCCCGTTCAACCTCACGGGCCTGCCCGCCGTGTCGGTCCCGGCCGGCACCACGTCGGGCGGGCTGCCGATCGGCGCGCAGGTCGTGTCGGGCCGCTGGCGCGAGCTCGTCGCGCTCCGCGCCGCGCGCCAGATCGAGCGCGAGCTGGCGCCGGAGTTCCGCTGGAGCGGTCTCTTCTAGCGGTCGGCGCCTTCGACGGGCGGTCCCGCGTCCGACGAGCCGCGGATCAGGACGAAGAGCATCCCGGCGACGAGAAGGAAGAGCGCGAGGCAGCCGCAGCCGGTCGGCTGGTCAGCGATCTCGGGTCAGCGTCCGCCGCAGGCGCAGCCGCCGCCGGAGTAGGCGGCGTTGGTGACCATGAACCCCTCGCCCTCGTCGGCGGCGACGAAGTCGATCTGCGCGCCCTGCACGTACGGCAGGCTCGCCTGGTCCACCGCGACGGGGATGCCCGAGCACTCCGCGATGGCGTCGTCCTCGTCGGCGTGCTCGTCGAACGCGAGCCCGTAGCGGATCCCGCAGCAGGCGCGGCCCGCGACGTACACGCGCAGGACGCCGAGCGCGGGATCGGCCGCGCGGAGCGCCTGGAGCTTCTCGGCGGCGGCCGCGGTCACGTCGAGCACGTGAAAGAGGGTAGACGGTCCGCCGCTACCATCGCGAACGTGGCGGCGTTCACGCGGCAGCAGGCCTGGGAGCTCCTCTGCGAGCACACGAAGAGCGAGCACCTCCGCAAGCACGGGCTCGCGGTCGAGGCGGCGATGCGCCACTTCGCGCGGAAGTACGGCGAGGACGAGGAGACCTGGGGCATCGTGGGCCTGGTCCACGACTTCGACTACGAACGGGACCCGGCGGGCCACCCGCAGAACGGCAAGGCGATCCTCGAGCAGGCCGGAATGCCCGCGCCGATGGTCCACGCGGTCCAGACGCACGGCGACCACCTCGGCCTGCCGCGCGTCACGCCGATGGAGAAGGCCCTCTACGCGCTCGACGAGCTGACGGGCTTCATCATCGCGGTGGCCCTCGTGCGGCCGACGAAGCGCGTCGCCGACGTCGAGCCGGCCGCCGTGCGGAAGAAGATGAAGGACAAGGCCTTCGCGCGCGCGGTGAGCCGGGAGATGCTCCTCGCCGGCGCGGCCGCGCTCCCGATGGAATACGACGACCTCGTGCGCGAGGTGGTCACGGCGCTCACCGCGTCGGCCGATGTCCTCGGCCTCGAGGGCGCCCCGGCCTGAGCGAGGCGCGCGACCGCCGCCGTGCGGTTCGCGGCCCCGAGCGCGCGACACGACCGGCGGACGTGCGTACGGACCGTGTTCGGCGTGATCCCGGCGCGCTCGGCGATCTCCTTCGTGGTGAGGCCGCTCGCGACCGCGTGCATGATCTCGCGCTGCCGCGCGGTCAGCGGGTCGTGCTCGAGCCCGCGCCGGAGAACGCGCGCGACGGACCAGCCGAGGACGAGGCCGAAGACGAGGAGCGTCGCCTGGCGATCCGCCACGGATCGCTAGATCGGCGCGGCCTTGCGGCCGCCGCCGCGCGCGTCAGCTCGCGCGGCTGAGGCGGCGCTCGCCGCGGCGGACGACCTCGTGCTCGTAGCGCTCGAGGAAGAGCTGGCCGCCGCAGCGCGGGCAGGTCGGCTGGCCAGCCTCGTCCCACGCCGGGGCGATCGGGTCGGGCACGCTCGCGTAGGCCGCCCGGAGCTGCGCGGGCGTGGGCCGACGAGCGCTCGTGGCGACGATCACGTCACCACAGCCGTGGCCGCAGAAGTAGCAGTAGAGCTCCGCGCGCAGCGCCATTCGAGTGCCTCCTATCCGTACCCACACGAACAACGTCGGAACAGCGGTCCGTGTTCCCTCCCATTACCGGCTCTCCGAGCGCGGCGTTCCATAAGAGCGATCACGAATTCGCTAAGAAGTACGAGCGAGGGATGCGCCGCGGGTCACCCTGGCGGGTGACGGGGATCAGCTGGCGGCGACGTCCAGCGAGACGAGGGCGCCGGCGGTGGCGGGCGAGAGGACGTTCAGCTGCCGGATGACGCCCTTCGGGATGATGTGGAAGTCGTTGTGGCGGTAGTCCTTGCCGTTGTTCGTGATGTCGTAGTCACCGACGATCACGACGTACTCGTCGGTCTCCTTCCAGAGGATCCCGCAGGTGAGCTTGCGGAGGCGGAACTGCTCGAAGTCGTCGGGGATGGCCGTCCGGGAGTACGCCGTGATGTCCTCCCATTCGACCGCCACCACCGGACGATCGCCGAGCAGCTCTTCCAACGCCCTTCCTTCCCACGACCGACCGAGCGCTGTCCGCTCGCCGGTACACGCCCGGGTCTCTTCGCGTACAGGAACGGACTTTATGAGCGGGCGTTGCCGTGTCAATGGGCGATACGGAGCAGTCGCTGCGATCTCCACCGAAATGACAGCGGGCAGACGGTCCGGGACCGCCTGCCCGCCGCGGGATGGATGCTGGACGAGGGTGCTCAGGTCGCCTGCCTGCCTCGCGCGATCAGCTCGGCGACCTTCTGGCCGCCCTTCTTCCCGATCTCCTCGAAGTGCTCGTGGCCGTACTTCTCAGAGACGGCGTCCCCGCCGATCTTGCCGATGCGCCCGTAGAAGCGCGGACCGTAGAGCTCCTTGACGCGCTGGCCGCCCTGCTTGCCGATCTGCTCGTAGAAATCCGAGCCGTGGCGCTGCGCGGTGGTGCGCCCGCCCTTCTTCCCGATCTGCTCGTAGAACTCGGGTCCGTGGCGCTGCGCGGTGGTGGCGCCGCCCCGTCGGCCGGCTTCCGCGACGGTCATCGCCCCTTTGTTGTTAGCCCGTGTCATTGGCTGTCTCCCGATCCGTTGCTTCGCAGCTGACCCTGCGGGCACGTCTTGCCCGCCCGGCGCTGCACGATGCATGCCGACGCTCGGCAGGCCGGTCGGCGGTTAGACGAGTTGCGTACGATCCCTACCGGACCTGCATCCTCACCGTGCACAGGTCGGTGCACGCGAGGGCGGCCCGTGTCGCGTTCGACAGGTCGAGCTCACGGCCTGGGATGAACGGGCCCCGGTCGATCACGGGCACGACGACGGCCCGGTCGCGGAAGGCGATCTCGACGAGCGTGCCGCAGGGCAGCGTCTTGTGCGCCACGCCCATGATCTCCGGCGTGTAGAGCTGGCCGCACGCCGTGCGGTTGCCGTAGAAGCCCGGGCCGTACCACGACGCGATCACGAAGCCCGTGGGCGCGGCGAGCGCCGGGCGCTGCGCCGCGGCGGCGGCCGGAGCGGCGAAGCGGGCCGGAGGCGGCGGGACGTGGACGCCGCGCACGGGCACGTCGACCGTGTCGTGCACGCCCGCGACGAACGTGGGCGGCTCGGAGCGCAGGTTCGCGTAGGCCTCGAGCACGTCGGGTCCGCCGATCGATCCCGCGGCGAGCACCGCGCGCGGACCGACCGACATGGCTGACGCGCTCATCGGAAGCGCGAGGACGCACGAGAACGCGAGCACGCCGAGGACAGCGAGCAGCACGGACGGGCGCGACATCGACGGCAGCCTCCCACTCGACCTTGCTTCGGCCGCGGATGCAGGAGGCGCTCCAATGCCTGTCCGCCGGCCCGACACGCGCGGGCGGTGGCTACATCGCGTGCTCAGGAAGGGCTCGCTTGGCCGTTACAAGTTCTCGCCATGCGCGATACGCATCCGTTGCCCGCCCTCACCTCGGGAACGCGATCGCGACGGACCGCGGATCCGGCGGCCCGCCCCCGATCGGCCACGCGAGCACGCGACGCCTACGATCGGGCCCGATGCCCGTGACCGGCTACACCGAGCGCCGCGCGCGTGCCGCGGACGCGTGCCGCGCCCACGGGGTCGCCGCGATCCTCGCGGGCCCGGGATCTGACCTCACGTACCTCACGGGCTACCGGATCCACACGAGCGAGCGCCTCACCTGCCTCGTGCTGCCGGCGGAGGGCGAGCCGCGGCTCGTCGTACCCGGCCTCGAGGCTCCGCGGGCCCGCCTCGCCGCGCCCGACCTCGCGCTGTGCGAGTGGCAGGAGACCGACGACCCGCACGCGCTGGCCGCGTCGCTCGTCACGGGCGACGGGGCGGTGGCCGTCGGCGATCAGCTCTGGTCGGCGTTCCTGCTGCGGCTGCAGGAGCGCCTTCCCGGCCGCCGCTTCCGCCCGGCGTCGGACCTCCTGCGCGGCCTGCGCATGCGGAAGGACCCGCAGGAGATCGCGGCCCTTCGCGCGGTCGCCGAGGGCGCCGACCGCGCCTACGCGCGCGCGCTTTCGCTGGACTTCGAGGGGCGGCGCGAGCGCGATGTCGCGGAGGCCCTCGCGGCGCTCCTCCGCTCGGAGGGACACGATGAGGTGGCGTTCACGATCGTCGCGTCCGGCGCGAACGGCGCGTCGCCGCACCACAGCACCGGCGACCGTGTGCTCGCACGCGGCGACACGGTCGTCATGGACTTCGGCGGCACCATGGACGCGTACTGCTCCGACATCACGCGCACCGTGCGGGTGGGCGCGGCGGAGGATGAGGCGCAGCGCGTGCACGACGTCGTGCTGCGCGCGCAGGAGGCGGGATACGCCGCCGCGCGCGCGGGCGCGCGGGCCGAGGAGGTCGACGTCGCGGCGCGATACGTCATCGACGTCGCGGGGTACGGCGCGTTCTTCATCCACCGGCTCGGCCACGGGATCGGCCTCGACGGTCACGAGCACCCGTACCTCGTGAGCGGCAACGGCGAGCGCCTCGAGCCCGGCATGGCGTTCTCGATCGAGCCGGGGATCTACCTGCCGGGACGGTTCGGAGTGCGCATCGAGGACATCGCCTTCATCGCTCCGGACGGGCGCGCGGAGCCGCTGAACCGCGCGGATCGCGCCTTCGCGACCGTGGCGTGATCCGCTTCGTGGTCGCCGTCGGAGCCGGCGCGCTGCTCACGTACCTCGCGCTCGACCGGTCGCGCGCGACACAGCCGCCCGCGGTGCTCGTCCTCGCGTTCCTCGCGGTGGTCGCTCTCGGCGTCGGCTTCCTGGCGGCGAGGCGGACCTGGCTCGCGCCGGTGCTCGCGGTCTACGCGGGCGTCGTCTCGTGGTTCCTCATCGGCCTGCGCGCGAGCCCGCCGTGGGCGGCATCGGACGTGTGGGGCGGCTACCAGTGGCTCACGAACCTCGTGTCGTTCATCCCGATCGCGATCGGGTCCGCGCTCTTCGGCGGGGTCGGCGGGTGGATCAGAGGCCGGCTGATCCGCCGGTAGCGATGCTCCGCCTGCTCGCGGCGGTGATCGCGTGCACGGTGGGGCTCGCGTTCTGGTGGGGGCTGACGGAGCCGCTTCCCGTGGCGCCGGCGGTCCTCCTCGGCGTGCCGGCGGGGATCCTCGTCTGCGCGGGGGTCATCGCGGGCCGGCTCGGCGCCGTCGCCGCACCGGTCGCGCTCCTCTTCTCGCTCTTCCTCGGGAGCATCCTCGCGACGCAGCTGCATCAGGCGTTCGTACCGGCGTCGCCCCCGGTGTCGCGCTTCGGCGGGCTCCTCGAGATCGCGCTGCCGCAGCTGCTCCTTCCGCTCGCGGCGGCGGCGCTGCTCGGTGGCGTCGGAGGGCTCGCGGGGGAGCGGATCCTGCCGTCGCGGTGGCCGCCTCGGCGCTAGCGGACGACGAGCGGCGCGGCGGCGTCGAGCGCCCAGCGGTAGAGCGCGTCGGGCAGGATCCCGAGCACGACGACCGCCGCGGCTGAGATGCCGAGAGACACGTCGAGGAGGCGCGGCGAGACGAGCGCCGGCGCCTTCGCGTCCGCGTCGTACATGTACATGTGCACGACGACCCGGAGGTAGTAGAAGGCGGCGACGACCGCGTTCAGCGCGATCGCGACGGCGAGCCAGGTGAGGTCCGCGTCGAGCACCGGCTGGATGACGAACACCTTCGCCCAGAAGCCGACCGTCGGCGGGATGCCCGTGAGCGAGATGAGGAAGACCGCGAACGTGAGCGCCCCGAGCGCGTTCCGCTTCGCGAATCCGTTGAGCTCGTCGAGCGTCGCGCCGCGGGTCCCTTCGGTCGCGAGGTAGAGCAGCGCGGCGAACGCGCCGAGGTTCATCACGCCGTAGGCGAACGCGTAGAAGATCACCGAGGCGTTCGCCGCGTCAGCGTTCGCCGGGTCGCCGGACGTGAACGCGGCGAGGCCGGCGAGGATGTAGCCGGTGTGCGCGATGCTCGAGTACGCGAGCATCCGCTTCACGTTCGTCTGCGCGAGCGCGACGACGTTGCCGAGCGTCATCGTGACGAGGGCGAGGATCGCGAAGGCCGCGGTCCAGTCGCCGCCGAGCGGCGAGAGCCCGCCGACCATGATCCGCAGGATCGCCGCGAACGCCGCGGCCTTCGGGGCGACCGACATGAACGCGGTCGCCGGCGTGGGCGCACCGTCGTACGCGTCGGGCGTCCACTGGTGGAACGGGACCGCCGCCGCCTTGAAGCCGAGCCCGACCGTGATCAGGGAGAGCGCGACGATCGTCGGCCCGTCGGTGAGGCCGGACCGGCCGAGCGCCGCGGCGATCGGGCCGAGCTCGGTCGTGCCCGTCACGCCGTAGAGCCACGCGAACCCGTACACGAGGAGGGCGGACGAGAACGCGCCGAGGAGGAAGTACTTGAGCGCGGCCTCGTTCGACGCGCGGTCGCGCCGCTGCATCCCCGCGAGCACGTAGATCGGGATCGACATGAGCTCGAGGCCGACGAAAAGCGTCACGAGGTCGTTCGCGAGGGCGATGGTCATGCCGCCGACGGTCGCGAAGAGCACGGTCGCGTAGAACTCCCCAGCCGGCACGGCGTGCCGCGCGAGGTACGCCGGCGAGATGAGCACCGTGAGCCCGGCGAGCACGATGAACAGGACGCGGAAGAACGTCGTGAACGTGTCGACGAGCACGAGACCCGAGAACCCGAGGCGCGGCTCGGTCACGAGCGGGCCGGCGGCGAGCGCGACGATGAGGCCCGCGACGACGACGAGCGCCAGCACGTCGCGCCGCGTCCGCGGTCCCATGATCGCGTCGATCACCACGACGAGCGTCGCGAGGGCGACGACAACGGCCTCGGGCAGGACGAGCGAGACGTCGTTCATCCTGCTCCTCGCGCTCGACCCGCGGCCCGGGGGCAGGGGCCCCTGTCAGCGAGGGCGGAGCCCGAGCGTGCGCGTCGCTCCGCTGCTGTCGAGCTCGGTCGCCGCGGCGGAGCCGCTCCTCGCCCGTTCTTCATCTCGTGGCGAGCGCTCCGCCCTGAGCGAGGGCGAGGATGTGCTCGATCGTCGGCTCGATGTACGCGATGAACGGCTGCGGGAAGACGCCCATGACGACGGTGAGGACGAGCAGCGGCAGCGCGCACGCGACCTCGAGCGGCGTCAGGTCCGGCAGGAGCTTGTACGCCTCGCGGGCGGCGCCGTACATGACCCGCTGGAACATCCAGAGGAGGTAGATCGCGGCGAGGATCACGCCCGTCGCCGCGAGCGCGCCCCAGATGAGCCCGCCCGGCCCGGCCGGTGGCGAGAACGCGAACGTGCCAACGAGGACGAGGAACTCACCGACGAAGCCGTTGAGCCCGGGCAGCCCGAGCGAGGCGAGGACGAAGACCCCGAAGAACGTCGTGTAGAGCGGCCAGTGGTTGGCGAACCCGCCGAGGTCCGCGATGAGGCGGCGATGGGTCCGCTCGTACTGGATGCCGACGAAGAGGAAGAGCGCGCCGGTGACGATCCCGTGGTTGAGCATCTGAAGGGTGGCGCCGACGCCGCCCTGGAGCGTGAGCACGAAGATCCCGAGCGTGACGAAGCCCATGTGCGCGACCGACGAGTACGCGACGAGCTTCTTGAGGTCGCGCTGGATCGCCGACACGACGCCGCCGTAGATGATCGCCACGACCGACAGGACGATGAGGACGGGAAGCCACGCCTGCACGCCCTGCGGGAAGAGCGGCAGGCCGAAGCGGAGGAACCCGTAGCCGCCGGCCTTGAGGAGGACGCCCGCGAGGATGATCGAGCCCGCGGTCGGGGCCTCGACGTGCGCGTCGGGCAGCCAGGTGTGGAACGGGACCATCGGCATCTTGATCGCGAACGCGAGCGCGAAGGCGAAGAACGCCCAGAACTGGAAGTCGACGGAGAAGCGCGAGCGCACCTCGATGAGATCGGGCAGCGCGAGCGTGCGCTGTCCGGGGTCGCCGCTCGCGAGGTAGACCGCGATGATGCCGACGAGCATGACGAGCGAGCCCACGAGGGTGAACAGCACGAACTTGAGCGTCGCGTACACGCGCCGCTGCCCGCCCCAGATCCCGATGATCAGGTACATCGGGACGAGCATCAGCTCGAAAAAAACGTAGAAGAGGAAGAGGTCGAGCGCGAGGAAGACGCCGACCATGCCCACCTCGAGCAGGAGGAAGGCGGCCATGAACTCGGGCACGCGCTCCTTGATCGCGCCCGCCGAGTAGAGGACGGCGATGAACGTGAGGAGCGTCGTCATCACGACGAGGAGGACCGAGAGCCCGTCCACGCCGAGCTCGTAGCGGATGCCGAGGCTCGGCAGCCACGGCGCGGACTCGCGCATCTGGAAGCCCGCCTCGCCGACGCGGAAGCGCGCGAGCATCGCGAGGGAGAGCGCGAGCTCCACGCCCGTCGTCACCACGGCGATCTGCTTCGCCGCGGCCGCGCTCCGCCAGAACAGGACGAGCGGCAGGAGGCCGAGCGCGGGGACGACGACGAGCAGGGTGAGGACGTTCTCGAGGGTCATCGCTCGATCCATCCCGCCGCGTAGCCGCCGTAGAGGACGATGATCAGGAGCAGCCCGGCGACGATCGAGAGCGCGTAGTTCCCGACGACGCCGGTCTGGAGACGGCGTAGCCCGGCACCGCTCAGGCTCAGCAGCCAGCCGAGCCGGTTCACGATGCCGTCGATGACGTGGACGTCGAACGCCCACGACGCGCCGGCCGCCGCGCGCGAGAGGTCGACGACCTTCCGGTCGTACAGCTCGTCGACGTAGTACTTGTTCCAGAGGACCGTGTAGACGGGCCGGAAAGCGCGCGCGAGGGCCGACGGGTCCGGCCGGCGGCGCGCGTACATCGAGAGCCCGACGACGATCCCGACGAGGCCGACGGCGACGCTCGTCACGGCGAGCGAGGCGATCGTCGCGGCGTCGGCGTGGTGGGGCTCGTGCCCGTGGACGTAGATGCCGGCCGGCAGGAAGCCGTGGATCCAGCCGTTCTCGGGCGGCGCGCCGATCAGGCCGGCGAGGACGCTGCCGGCCGCGAGCACGAGCAGCGGGACGAGCATGACGCGCGGCGACTCGTGCGCGTGGTCGTAGAGGTGGTGGTCGCGCGGCGAGCCGTGGAACGTGAGCCAGAGCGCGCGCGTCACGTAGAACCCCGTGAGGCCGCCGGTGAGGACGCCGACGACCCACAGCACGAGATGGCCGTTGATGAAGGCGGACGCGACGATCTCGTCCTTCGACCAGAAGCCGGCGAGCGGGGGCAGCGCGGCGAGCGCGCCGCCGGCGATGAGCATCGTCCAGTAGGTCACCGGCATCTTCGTCTTGAGCCCGCCCATCTTCCGCATGTCCTGCTCGCCGCCCATCCCGTGGATCACCGAGCCGGACCCGAGGAAGAGGAGCGCCTTGAAGAACGCGTGCGTGGCGAGGTGGAAGATCGCGGCGACCGGCGCGCCGACGCCGAGCGCGAGGAACATATAGCCGAGCTGGCTCACGGTCGAGTACGCCATCACGCGCTTGATGTCGACCTGCACGAGCGCGATCGTCGCGGCGAAGAGCGCGGTGACGGCGCCGACGGCGCCGACGATGAGAAGGGCGGGTCCCGCCGCCTCGAAGATCGGCGTCGAGCGCGCCACGAGGTACACGCCGGCCGTGACCATGGTCGCGGCGTGGATGAGCGCCGAGACCGGCGTCGGACCCTCCATCGCGTCCGGCAGCCACGAGTAGAGGGGCAGCTGCGCGGACTTGCCCGCGGCGCCCACGAAGAACGCGACCGCGATGAGCGCGAGGACCGCCTCCTGCTTGCCCTCGACATGTTCGAAGACCTCGTGGAACTGCACGGAGCCGAAGACGAGGAAGGTGACGATCATCGCGATCGTGAAGCCCCAGTCGCCGATCCGGTTCATCACGAACGCCTTCTTCGCCGCGTACTGCGGCTCGGGCCGCTCGAACCAGTACCCAATGAGGAGATACGAGCAGAGGCCCACGCCCTCCCAGCCGACGAACATGAGCACGTAGTTGTCGGCGAGAACGAGGATGAGCATCGCGAAGACGAAGAGCGGGAGCCACGTGAAGAAGCGGTGGAACCCGTGGTCGTGGCCCATGTACCCGATCGAGTACACGTGCACGAGGAACGAGACCACCGTGACGACCACGAGCATCGTCGCCGAGAGCGGATCCACGAGCGCGGCGACGTCCACGTGGAGGTCGCCGGTCGCGAACCACTCGTAGAGGCGCACGATGCTCGACGTCCTTCCTCCCGCGACCTCGAAGAGGACCGCTATCGAGAGGAGCGCGGACGCGCCGACGGCGGCGGACCCGATGGGGCCGGTCGCGTGACCGAGCCAGCGCCGCCCGAGGAGGCCGTTCACGAAGAACGCGGCCAGCGGGAACGCCGGGACGAGCCAGACGAGGTCGACCGCGCTCATCCCTTGAGCACCCGGACCTCGTCGACGTCGACGGTCGGCCGGTTCTTGTAGGCGGCGAGCACGATCGCGAGGCCCACCGCGACCTCCGCCGCGGCGATGACGAAGATGAACACGACGAAGACGCTCCCGCGCTCGTCGGCCGCCCCGTAGCGGCGCGAGAACGCGATGAACGCGAGGTTCGCGGCGTTCAGCATGAGCTCGACGCACATCAGGATCACCACCGCGTTCCGACGCATGAGCACGCCGGCGCAGGCGATGAAGAAGAGCACCGCCGAGAGGGCGATGAACCAGCCGAGCGGGACGACGCTGACCGTCATCTCGCGCTCAGTCCTCGTCCCGCTTCACGAGCACGATCGCGCCGACCATCGCCGCGAGCAGCAGCACGGACGCGATCTCGAAGGCGAACGCGTACTCGCCGAAGAGGCTCGTGCCGAGCGGCACCAGGTCGCCGCCGAACTCGCGGATGAGCGGCGCGTCGCGGAACGAGAAGGCGAAGACCACCGCCGGCAGCGTCAGGCCGGCGACGAAGATCGCGGCCCATGGCGTCTGCGTCTGGAAGAGGGCGTGCCCTGTGCGCTGCGGCGTGAACATCACGCCATAGAGGATCAGCACGGTGATCGCGCCGACGTAGATGAGCACCTGGAACGCCGCCATCGTCTCGGCGCCGAGGAGCACGAACATCCCGGCCACGCACAGGAACGTGAAGGCCATGAACAGGGCGGACTGCGTGATCCGCGGCATGAGCACGACGGCGAGCGCGCCCGCGACGATCGCGAGCGCGAGCACGCCGAACAGCACCCCGTGGAAGACGTCGAAGCTCATCGGACCTACGCGGCCGAGGCCCGGAGCCGCTCGCGCAGGCCGCGGAGGCGCCGCCGCTGCATCGCCGGAAGCGCGAAGAGGAGGCCGCCCACGAGGAGCCAGTTGACGACGGCGATCGGCAGGAGCGTGCCGGGCACGGCGAGGAGGAGCGTCGCCGTGACCATGAGGTTCACGAGCGCGAGCGGGATCAGGAGCTTCCAGCAGAACGACATCAGCTGGTCGATCCGCAGGCGCGGCAGCGTCGCGCGGATCCACATGAACGCGACGACGAACGCGTAGACCTTGAGCGTGAACCACAGCACGCCGACGAGCGGGAAGGCGTCGACGCCCGGCCCCTGCCAGCCGCCGAACCAGAGCGTCGTCATGATCGAGCACACGACCGTGACCTCGCCGTACTCCGTGAGCGCAAGGAACGTGCCCCAGCGCATGCCCGAGTACTCGGTGAGGTAGCCCGCGACGAGCTCGGACTCGGCCTCCGGAAGGTCGAACGGCGTGCGGTTGGTCTCCGCGAGCGCGGCGATGAAGTAGCAGATGAACGCGAAAGGCAGCACGAAGAAGTTCACGAGCGGGCCCTGCTGCCAGCGCGTGATGTCGGCCATCGAGAGCGAGCCGACGACGAGGACGACCGTCACGAGCGCGAGGATCTGCGGCACCTCGTACGAGATGAGCTGGCCGGCCGAGCGAAGGCCGCCGATGAGCGAGTACTTGTTGTTCGACGCCCACCCGGCGATGACGATGCCGAGGACGGCCATCGAGCCGAGCGTCGTGAGGTACAGGACGCCGATCGACAGGTCCGCGCCCTGGATGCCGGGGCCGAACGGGATCACGACGAACGAGGCGACCATCGGCGAGAACACGATCGCGGGCGCGAAGAGGAAGAAGGCGGAGTCGGTCGCCGTCGCCTTCACGTCCTCCTTCGAGATGAGCTTGAGCGCGTCCGCGAACGTCTGGAGCAGCCCGAAGGGGCCCACGTGGTACGGGCCGATGCGGTCCTGGATCGTCGCCTGGATCTTCCGCTCGAGGTAGATCATCAGGAGCGCCCCGTTCAGGACGAGGAAGAGCGCGAGCGCGACCGCGAGCACGAGCCGCAGGGGCGCCCACGCGACCGGATCGATGCCGAGCGGGCCGACCGGCATCAGCCGCCCCTCGCGTCGCTGCGCGGCGGAAGGAAGGCCTTCCGCAGCGGATGGCCGGGAAAGGTCTCCTCGAGGAACACGCGACGCATGTCGGGGTGCCCGTCGAAGACGATCCCGAACATGTCGTAGGTCTCGCGCTCGCACCAGTTCGCGCCCGTCCACACCGGGACGAGCGACGGCACGTGCGGGTCGTCCTCGGTGCAGCGCGTCCGGATCATCGCCGCGACCCGGGTGGCGGAGCCGCGCACGAACGTGACGGAGCGGAGCTCGCCGTTCGCCATGTCGACGCCCGCGTTCACCGAGTACATGTCGCAGCGCGTGAGCGGATCGTCACGGAGGACGCGCGCCGCCTCGACGAGCCGCTCGCGCGGCACGTCGACGACGACCATGTCGTGGAGGACCGAGACCTGCGCGCCGGCGATCTTGGGGCGGAGCTCCGACACGAGCCTCGCGAGGTCCACGCCCGCGGGGCTCAGTACCAATTGAGCGCCCTCTTCCGCCACGCGTAGAAGAGGCCCGCGACGAGGATGAGGATGAAGATCGCCATCTCGACGAGCCCGTACCACCCGAGGCCGCGGAAGAGCACGGCCCAGGGGAACAGGAAGATCACCTCGACGTCGAACACGACGAAGAGGAGCGCGAACACGTAGAAGTGCGAGGGGTAGCGGCCCCACGCCTGCCCCGTCGGCTCCTCCCCCGATTCGTAGGTGCGCAGCTTCTCGGGGGTTGCCCGCCGCGGGGCCACGAGCCGGGCCACGAAGAGGAGCGCGAACACGAACGCCGCCGCGACGACGAAGAACGTGAAGACATAGAAGTAGGAGAGGTTGTAGTCGGGCACGCCTACGACGATCCTATGGACCCCGTACTTATGCGGCAAACCGGACGATCTCGGCGATGGCTCGTTCGTCCGGGCCGCGACCGGCGGTGCGACCGATCGGGGGAAAACGGTGTCGATCGGCGCCATCGGCCCGTTTCGCGGTTGACACGCTCGTCACGCCGCCGATAAGGTGCACCAGGCTTTCGAACGAACGTGTACGCGTTGCGTACATCTCGCTGAGCAAGGGAAGAGAGCAAGCCCTCCGAGGGCGGACGCACAGGCGGAAGACGCGCGCACGCGCGACTGGGGAGGCGGAAGGGACTTGGCAGGAACGTCGATCAGAACGCACGCGACACGCTCGCTGTCGCTGAGCGTCCGTCGCGCGGCCCTGATCGCCAACGCCAAGCTCCGCTACGCCGGCCTCGAGGCGAAGCAGGACCTCCGGGATCTCGGCCGGGCGCTCTCGCCGGCCCGCCAGCTCGCGGCGATCCGCAGCTTCGGCCCGCGCTGGGTGCTCAACATCGCGGTCGCCGGCATCGTCCTCTCGCTCCCGTTCGCCGCCTCGGCGGCGGCCACCGCGCCGGTCGCGGGCGGCGGCGTCGCCGTCGCCGCGGCGCAGCGCGCGACGACGGTGAGCCGGGGCGGCACGATCGCCGCCGGCCGGAGCCCTGTCACCGTGAACGCCGAGGGCGTCCGCCCGGTGGTCGAGTACACGCTCGGCGCGAACGACACGCTCACGTCGCTCGCCAACTTCTTCGACGTCACGCCCGAGGCGATCGCGTACGCCAACGGGATCACCGACCCGCGCCTCGAGGTCGGCCGCACGATCCGCATCCCTCCGGGCAAGGGGGCGCTCTTCACGGTCGCCGAAGGCGACACCGTCGAGAGCGTCGCCGCCCGCTTCAAGGTGGAGCCTGCCGTCATCCGCGACTACAACCGCCTTCACTTCGAGCCGGAGCACTTCGCGCCGGGGAAGCTCGTGTTCGTGCCGGGCGCGGAGCTCCCTGCGGTCGTCGTCGTCGCGGCGGACCCGGAGATCGAGCGGCCGACGACGCGCCTCGCGCCCGCGGGCGCGCCCCAGCGCGCGGCCGTCGCCCCGGCGGGCGACGGCTCCTTCGCCTGGCCGGTACGCGGCTACGTCACGCAGTACTTCTGGGCCGGCCACACCGGCATCGACATCGCCGCGCCGTACGGCACGACGATCGTCGCCTCCGCGCCGGGCACCGTCACGGCCGTCGGCTGGGTCCCGGTGGGCGGGCTTCGCGTGTGCGTCACCACCGCCGACGGGATCGAGGCGTGCTCCTATCACACGGCCGCCGTGTTCGTCGGCGTCGGCCAGCTCGTCGAGCGCGGCCAGGCGATCGCGTCGATCGGCATGACCGGCGTGACGACGGGCCCCCACGTCCACTTCGAGGTCAAGCGCGGCGGCGCGTTCGTCAACCCGCTGAGCCTCCTCAAGTAGCCGCGTAGCGCGGACGCCGGCCCGCGCGCCCACACTCAGGGCGTGTTCGCCGTGCACGCAGACCGGTCCGGCCGCGTCGTCGTCGCGAACGACCGCACGGCGGCGGGCTGGAACGGGCTCCGCGACGTTCCGCTCGAGCCGGTGGTCCCGCTCCCAGAAGGCAGCGAGCTCGTGCCGCTGCCGCGCGACGCCTGCGCGTTCGACCGCGGTGGCCGTGTGCGCCCGCTCGCCGCGGGACGACTCGCGCTCGGTGCCCTGCTGCCGCCCGGCTACCTGCGCGCGCTCCATCCGTCGTACGTGGACACGGATGCGCTCGCGCCGCTCGAGCCACGCTCGTACGCGGCGGTCGGCGCGGACGACCGGGGCGCCCTCCACGTCGCCGCCGTGCGCTACCCCGAGCGCGTTCCCGCCGTCGCCGCCGAGGCGGATGCGCGTCCGGGGTCCGACAGGGCCTCGCGCCAGGCGGTCCGGTGCGCTCGCGCCAACTCCTGCCTCGAGGCCCGCGCGGTCCTCGGGCACCGCGGCGTGGGCGCCCTGCCGTTCGCGGCGCCGGTCGCCGAGCGCCCCGACGCGGCGCTCGCGATGGCGGGGCCCTGCAGCGCGCGCGTGCGCGAGCGGGCGTCGATAGAAGCCTCGGCCGAGGAGATCGCCGCGCTCGCGCTCGCGCACCTGCGGGGTGGAGGGTCGGCCGTCGCCTTCGGCCGCTCGTGCGATGGCGAGCCGCTCGCGTCCGCGCGCACGATCGAGTCGGCGGTGGCACGCGTGCGAGAAGGTCTCCCGCAGGCACACGTCTCGGTCGAGACGCTCGGCACGTCGGCGAGCAAGCTCACGCGCCTCGCGCGCGCGGGCGTCGCCGACGTGACGGTCCGCCTCGCGTCGGCGCGGCGCGACACGCACGAGCGCATCCACCGCCCGGTCGGCTGGGGGTTCGCGGACCTGCGCGCCTCGATCTCCGCCGCGCGCGAGGCCGGCCTCCGGCTCTCCCTCGCGGTCCTCGTCCTGCCCGGCCTCACGGACCGCCCGAGCGAGCTCGACGCCATCGCGGAGCTCGCGCAGGACGCCGGCGCGCGCGTCGAGCTGCGGGACCTCGGCGCCGATCCGCAGAGAGCGCTCGCGCTCGTGCGCACCGGGGAGGCGCCGCTCGGCATCGGCGTGCTGGTCGCGCGTCTCGCCGGGGCGGAGTGATGTTCCTCGACCGGGTGCGCCTGCGCGTGCGCGGCGGCGACGGCGGCCGGGGCGTGATCTCCTTCCGCCGCGAGGCGCACGTGCCGCGCGGCGGCCCGGACGGCGGCGACGGAGGCCACGGAGGCGACGTCGTGCTGCGGGTCGACGCGAGCGTGAGCACGCTGTCGGAATTCCGCTTCGTGCGCGCGCTCGAGGGCCAGCCGGGCTCGCCGGGCGCCGGCAAGGACCGCTCGGGCAAGGCCGGCGCGGACGCCGTCGCGCGCGTACCGCCGGGGACGCTCGTCACCGACCGCGCGACCGGCGAGGCCGTCGCGGACCTCGTCACGCCCGGCGACGAGATCGTGGTCGCGCGCGGCGGGCGCGGCGGCAAGGGCAACGCGCGCTTCGTCACGAGCGTCAGGCGCGTGCCGCGCATCGCCGAGGACGGCGGGAAGGGAGAGGAGCGGGAGCTCGAGCTCGAGCTCAAGCTCATCGCCGACGTCGGCCTCGCGGGGCTGCCGAACGCGGGCAAGTCGTCGCTCCTCGCGGCGCTCACTCGCGCGCGCCCGAAGATCGCCGACTACCCGTTCACGACGCTGTCGCCGAACCTCGGCGTCGCGCGCCTCGAGGACCGCGAGCTCGTCGTCGCCGACATCCCCGGGCTCATCGAGGGGGCGCACGCCGGCGCCGGGCTCGGCGAGGAGTTCCTGCGCCACATCGAGCGGACCCGCCTGCTCGTGCACGTCGTCGACGCCTCGCGCGACGACCCGCTCGCGGACATGCGCGTCGTCGAGCGCGAGATCGAGGCCTACGGACGCGGCCTCGCGGAGCGGCCGCGCGTCGTCGCGCTCAACAAGATGGATCTCCCGGAGGCGCGCGACCGCCGCGCCGCTCTCGTGGCGGCGCTCGGCGACGTGCCGGCGTTCGCGCTCTCGGCGGCGACCGGCGAGGGTGTCGACGACCTCAAGAAGGAACTGTTCGTCCGGGTGGGACCGGCTGCGCCTGCCCCGCCCGTATCCCGGACAAGGGAGCGGCGCATCGCGTTCGCGCGGACGGGCCGCGCGTGGTCCGTGGAGAAGGAGGGTGAGGCATTCCGGCTCCGCGGCGACCGCTTCGAGCGGCTCGCATCCGGGCTCGACTGGGGGAGCGCGGACGCGAGCGCCTACTTCCACCGGCTCCTCGCGCGGAGCGGCGTCGAGCGTGAGCTCCGTTCCCGCGGCATCAAGGAGGGCGATACCGTCCGCATCGGGGACGTGGAGCTCGAGTGGACGGATCTGCCGGGCGGATGAGGATCGGCGTCTTCGGCGGCACGTTCGACCCGATCCACGTCGGCCACCTCGCGATCGCCCGCGCCGCGCTCGAGTCGGTCCCGCTCGAGCGCGTCGTGTTCGTGCCGGCCCGGCGCTCGCCGCTCAAGGACCGCGGGCCGTACGCGTCCGAAGAGGACCGCCTTGAGATGGTGCGCCTCGCGACGCGCGACGAGCCGCGCTTCGAGGTGTCGACGATCGAGCTCGAGCGGGCGGGGCCCTCGTACACGGTCGACACGCTCGAAGCGCTCGCGGCGTCGGGCGAGCTCTTCCTGATCCTCGGCTCCGACGCCGTGCTCGATCTCGCGCGCTGGCACCGGCCCGATCGCATCGCGGAGCTGGCGACGATCCTCGTCGCGCCGCGGCCCGGGGCCCCGGACCCGGTGACGAGCGCGCGCGTACGTACGTTCGACGCCCCGTGCCTCGACATCTCGTCGCGCGAGCTGCGGGCACGGCGGATGCGAGGCAGGTCGCTGCGCTACCTTGTCCCGGATCCCGTGTGGCGGCACATCGAGGCGCGCGGGCTGTACACCCGCACGGAGGACGCATCGCGAACGAGCTGAGCCCCCGCGCGCTCGCCGACGTCGTCGTCGAGGCGGCCGGCGACAAGAAGGCGGAGGACATCGTCGTCATGAACGTCTCGGAAGTGACGACGATCGCGGATCTGTTCGTGATCTGCAGCGGCCGCAGCGAGCGCCAGGTCCAGGCGATCGCGGACGGCATCGTCGAGAAGGCGAAGGAGCGCGGCCGCGCGCCCGTAGGCGTCGAGGGCTACGACTCCGGCCGCTGGATCCTCATCGATCTCGGCGACGTGATCGTGCACGCCTTCGTGCCGGACGAGCGCTCGCTGTACCGCCTCGAGCGGCTGTGGGGAGACGCCCCCGTGGTGCTGAGGATCGAGTAGCGCGAGGCCTCCTCAGCGGCGCGGTGAACGTCTACAATCCTCTTCGCCGAGGCAGCGGACGCGGCTACGCCGCGTGGGGCTGTGTCTGATCACCTCTCGGCCGAGCGAAGCTCGGCCTCGGTGATCAGCAGCCCCGAAGCCGCGCAGCGGGGCTGTAGCTCAGCTGGGAGAGCGCTTGAATCGCACTCAAGAGGTCAGGGGTTCGAATCCCCTCAGCTCCACCGTCCACTAACCTAAGGCTGGCGTGAGCATGTTCTCCCCCAACAACCCCGACCGGCAGGCGAACAT
>DASSSF010000069.1:0-3956 GCA_035708565.1 Candidatus Limnocylindria bacterium | reverse complement strand
GTAGCGCTGTCGCAGCTCCTTCGGCAGGCCGCCGCCAGGCATCGCTCGAGCGATGAGCCGCGCGAGCAGCGCGCGCAGGCCGCGCCAGCGCTTGAAGGGAAGCCACGCGCGGTCGCCGGCGATGAGGTCGGCGCGCTTCGGGTCGCTCGCGATGACGGAGATGTCCTGCTCGCGCACGCCGGACGCACGGAGCAGCGTCACCGCCTGCACCGCCGCGTCGTCATCGTCGAACGCCGCGCCGGTGACCATGCCGCCCGCGGTCGCTTCGAGGTACGACGCCGTCGCCATGCCGAGGATGCTAGAGAAGGAGGCTCAGGCGCGCCACGCGAGGATCGGTATGCGCATCTCCTCGGGGCTCAGGCCGCCGTGCGAGCCGCGGTGGCGGAAGTCCTGTCCGTCCACGCGCATGATCCGCGCCGCGCGATCGCCGGTGAGCATCGCGCAGACCTCGCCGATCCGTCGCTTCGCCAGCGACGGATCGCCGCGACCGCCGAAGTACCCGACCTCGATGAGCTCGTCGCGCGAGAGCAGCGTGACCGTGCCCGGCCACCGCGACTCGATGTGGTCGCGGACGGCTCCGGCGTGATCGGTGTGCAGGAACGCGAGACGCGGCTCGCCGGCGATCGGATTGCGTAGCAGCGAACGCAGCTCGTCGTCGCCGCGGAGGTCGACGATCTTGTCGGGATCGGTGAACGAGTGGCCGTGATCGGCGGTGAGGATGACGAGCGTGTCGCCGGCACCGCGATGGCCGACCGCGCGCGCGAGGTTGAGATCGAAGCTCGCCGCCTCCGCCGCCGCCTCCTCGCTCGTCGGTCCGTACAGGTGTGAACTCGTATCGATGCCCGCCCAGTACGCGTAGACGTACGCCGGCCGCGACCCGTGTGGCCCTGCCTCGACAAGACCGCGGATGCAGACGCCCATGGTCGTCGGGAGGTGGTAGCCGACGTACGTCGCGTCCCGTGTGTGCATGCGCGTCATCGCCTCGCGGCGGAAGATCTCCGGCTCGATGACGTATGGGGTGACGCCGCGCTCGCGCAACCGCCCGTGTATCGAGGGTGCCTTCACGTACGCCTGCGGATCGATGCGCGGGTCGTCGAAGTAGGAGCCGCGCCGGGTGATCGCGGGTCCCCAGCGCAGCATCTGAGTGACCTGCTCGAACTCGTCGAGCCAGCAGAAGTACGCGATGTTCCCGTGCTCCTGCGGCGTGCGCGCGGTGTGCACCGTCGTGAGCGCCGCGGCGGTCGTGGACGGGAAGACCGTCGTCGCTTCGAGCAGTTGCGCCGCGTCACGGGCGCGCGCGCGTTCGATAAGCCGCGCGATGAACGGCGTGACGCCCTGTACGCAGAAGCGCTCCATCTGCCACCAGCCCAGACCGTCGGCAAGGATGACGACGATCTGGCGCGCGCCGTCGAGGAGCGCGGGATCGAGGTCGGCGAGCGGCGGGGGATCGTCGTCGGTGCGCGCGCCGAACGCGGCGAGGACGGTGGCCGGCAAGTTCACCAGCCCACGTCCGCGATAGTCCGGTGTCACCGCGCCCACCACGCGGAGCTGCTCGGAAAGCGTCGCCAAGATCGCTGGACGATACTGCGGCGCGATGCGGACGGTCCTGGAGGTAGACGGTCTCTTCGACGGCATCAGGACGATGAGCGACGCGACGATCGTCATGGAGGACGCAGGGGAAGGGGCCCCTGGGCGCGGAGCGACCGTCACGTGGGTCGGGAAACGCTCCCGGGCGCCGAAGACGCCGAAGGGCGAGCAGTCGCGCACGGTCGAGGCGGCGGCCTCCTTCGCGCTCCCGGGGATGATCAACTGCCACGCGCACCTCACGTTCGACGGCACGAAGGACTTCGAGGCCGAGTCACGCCAGACCGCCGCGATGGCGACGATCAAGGCGGTCCGTAACGCCCGCGCGTCGCTCGCCGCGGGCGTCACCACCGTCCGCGACCTCGGCGCGAATGGCACGATGGTCGTCGAGCTCGCCCGCGCCATCGAGCAGGGCGTCGTCGAGGGCCCGCGCATCCTCGCGGCCGGCCGCGGCATCACGGTCACCGGCGGACACGGGATGGAGGTCGGGCGCATCTGCGACAGCGCCGACGAGATCCGCAAGGGGATACGCGAGCAGGTGCTCGCGGGCGCCGGCGTCATCAAGCTCTTTTCGACCGGCGGCGTCCTCGGCGGCGGCGCCGGCGCCGGCCCGAGCGTCTCGCAGTTCTCCGCCGAGGAGACGCGCGCCGCGGTCGCCGAGGCACGCAAGCTCGGTGTTCGCATCACGACGCACGCCCACGGCGCCGAGGGCATGCGCATCGCGGCGCAGTGCGGCATCGATTCGATCGAACACTGCACGATGCTCGATGCGCCGACGATCAAGGTCGTCAAGGAGAACGACGTCGCGCTCGTCCCGACGTTCAGCGCGCTGCACGGCATCCTCGACCACGCGGCGGAGCTGCCGGCGACTACCGTCGAACGCGCGAGGGCGGCCGCCGAGCGGCACCACGAAGGCGTGCGCGCCGCGCACAGGGCCGGCGTGCGCATCGCCGCTGGCACGGACGCCGGCACGCCGTTCAACCGCCACGAGCAGTACGCGCGCGAGCTGCGCTACCTCACGGACGTCGGGCTCACCAAGACCGAAGCGCTCGTCGCGGCGACGAGCCGCGCCGCGGACGTCATCGGCCGGCCGAAGGCGGGACGGATCGCACAGGGGATGTGGGCGGACCTCGTCTTCCTCGACGGCGATCCGACGCGGGACCTCGACGTGCTGCTCGCGCCGAAGGCGGTATGGGTGCGCGGCGCGCCGATCGGCGGCGTCGGACGAGCCGCCGGCTAGATGAGGACTCCCTAGACATCGGTCACACCTCGCCGCTGACCTAGCCATTCAAGCGGCGATCGCCCGCCGAGCCGGGTGTGGGGACGTTCGGCGTTGTAGTACGCGAGGTAGAGCGCGATGACAAGCGCGCGCTCCTCGTCGCTGTGCAGCTCGCGGGCGTACAGGCACTCCCGCGTGATCGTCCCGATGAAGCGCTCGACACGGCCGTTGGTCCAGGGGTGGTAGGGCTTGGTGCGGGTGTGCCGTAGCCCGTGCCCAGCTGCGGCCTCGCTGAAGCTGCGCTTGTAGCCCGAGCCGTTGTCGGTGAGCACCCGTCGCACGCGGATCCCCCGAGCGTCGAAGAACGCGAGGGCCTGCGCGAGGAAGGCGATCGTGTCGCGTTTGCCGCAGCTCGCGCGCAGCTCGGCGTACACGAGCCGGCTCGCAAGATCGATCGCCACGTGCAGGTGTCGCCAGCCAACGTGCGGGCGACCCCGGCCTCCGCCTGGGCTGCGCCGTCCGCCGCCGCGCTCGATCGAGCCGATGACCTTGGTGTCGAGCGCGATGAGCTCGCCCGGTGCGAGATCCGGGAAGCGCCCATAGCTGCGGCGCGGCTTGGGGAAGAGGTGGCTCAGCCGGTGCGCGTTGTGCCGCCGCAGCACGCGGTGCACGGTCGACGGCTGCAGCTCGAGGTACGGGCCGAGCAGGTCCGGCCCCCAGCGCAGCTCCAGGCGCAGTCCGAGGATCGTCGCCTCGAGCGCGTCGGGGGTGCGGCGCGGTGAGCGGTGCGGCCGCGAGCTGCGGTCGAGATAGCTCTCGCGCCGGCGCCAGCGGTACGCGGTGCGACGGCTCGTGCCGCTCTGGCGCGCGGCACGAGCGACGCCGATGCGCTGCGCTTCCTCGACGAGGAACTCGCGGGTGCGCGGAGATAGCCGTGCGGTACGGTACACAGAAGCCCTCCGACTTTGGTGTGGTGTCTGAACACCCGCACCCTAGTCGGCGGGCTCTATTTGTGACTCAGGTCTGGGGAGACCTCACCTAGCCGCCCGGCGCCTCCGCGGACGGCGCGCGGGTCCGGCCGATGCGGCCGAGGTGCGTGTCACTGAACGACGTCGGGTACTTCAGGCCGTAGCCGAAGAGCCGGTCCATCCCC
>DASSSF010000068.1:0-12698 GCA_035708565.1 Candidatus Limnocylindria bacterium | reverse complement strand
TCGCCGACCCGCGCGAAGGCGACCTCGCGCACGGCGACGCGGAGCGCCTCGATCTGGGGGTACGTCCCGAGGAACCGCCGCCCGAGGAACGCCGCGAACGACTCGAGCGTCGCGCCCTCGTGCTCGAGCGCCATGGCGTGGATGAAGTTCTTCATCGAGTCCGTCGCGACGACGCGCGTGTTGTCGCCCTCCGTGTACGACGCGAGGAACTCCTCGCCGAGCACCGTCACGTCGACGAGCGCCGCGAAGAGCGGCCGCTCCGCGCCGGGATGCGCGCGGTAGACGCTGACCTCGGCCTTGCCGTAGCGGATCTCCGGCTTCATGCGCCGAGCCGCCGGCGCGCGATCGCGAGGTACTCCTCGACGCCGCGCGCGAGCTCCGCCTCGCGCTCGCCGGCGAGCCGCTCGCGCAGCACGGGCACGATCGCGCGCTTCGGCCTTCCGTCGACGTGGACGACGAAGCGGAAGGCGAAGCGGCGCTCGTACTCGTCGTTCAGCGCGCCGAGCTCGCGCAGGACCGCCGGGTCGGCGTCGGCGCCCTGCTCGCGCCGCGACGCCGCGCCGAGCGTCCCGGGATCGGCGCCGATGCGCGGATGCGCGTCGAGCACGGCGACGCGCTCCGCGTCGCTCATCGCCGCGAGCTCCTCGCGCGCCGCGGCGATCGCGGCCCCGGCGTCGGCGAACGGCCCCCGCGCGAGCAGGCGCGGGACGAGCGAGGGCGCGCGCTCGAACGCTGCGGCGAGCCGCTCGTCGGCGACGGCCGTGTCAGGAGCCCCGGTACGTCGCCGCGCCGAACGGCGACAGCAGGAGCGGCACGTGGTAGTGCCCCTCGTCGACGTTGACCGTGAGGGCGATCTGCTCGAAGAACGGGCCGCCGATCGTGAACACCAGCTCGTACGCCCCGGGCTCGAGGTCCTTCGCGAGCTCGCCGATCCGCCCGTCGTCGTCCGTCGTCCCTTCGCCGACCCGCCGCGGACCGCGCTGCACCACGACGCGAACGCCCGCGCGCGGCTTCCCGAACGCGGTGTCGAGCACGTGCGTCGAGATCGTCGCGCGCGCCATGGCGCGCATTATCGTTGCCCGCCATGCGCTCGCTCCGGATCACCGCGGGCCCGCACGTGCTGGCAGCGCGTCTCGAGGACGAGGCCGCGCCGCGCACCTGCGCCGCGATCCTCGCGATGCTGCCGCTCACGGGCAAGCTCATCCACGTGCGCTGGAGCGGCGAGGCGACCTGGATCCCGCTCGGCGAGCGCCGCCTCGAGGTACCTCCTGAGAACGGCACGAGCTATCCCGCGCCCGGACAGATCCTCGTGTACCCGGGCGGGATCTCGGAGATGGAGATCCTCCTCGCGTACGGCGCGACGCGCTTCGCGAGCAAGGTCGGGCAGCTCGCCGGCAACCACTTCGCGACCGTGACGCGCGGCGCGGAGCACCTCGCGGCCCTCGGCCGGCTCACGCTCTACTCCGGTGCCCAGGACATCCGGATCGAGGTCGCGACCTAGATCGACCTCGCCGTGCGCGGCGGCGTCCTCGTGCTGCCGGGCGGGGAGCGCCGGGCGGACCTCCTCGTGGACGGCGGCCGGATCGCGCGCGTCGTTGACGCCGGCGACGGCGCGTCCGACGACGAGCTCGACGCGCGCGGTCTCGTCGTGCTCCCCGGCGCCGTCGACGCCCACGTCCACTTCAACGAGCCGGGCCGGGCCGAGTGGGAAGGCTGGGAGCGCGGGACGCGCGGCGCCGCGGCCGGCGGCGTCACCACCGTCTGCGACATGCCGCTCAACTCGATCCCGCCCACGACGACCGTGGCCGCGCTCGACGCGAAGCGCGCCGCCGCCGAGCGCGCGGCGCACGTCGACTTCGCGCTCTGGGGCGGCCTCGTTCCGGGCGCGGACGTCGGCGGCGTGCTCGCGCGCGGCGCCGTCGGGTCGAAGGCTTTCCTCTGCGACAGCGGGGTCCCGGAGTTCCCGCCGGTGGCGGCGGACGACGTGGCGCGCGCGCCGGGGCTCGTCGCGGTCCACGCGGAGGATCCATCCGCGCTCGTGGAGCGCGCCCTCACCTGGGAGCGCGCGCGGCCGCCCGAGGCCGAGGTGCGTGCGGTCGCCTCCCTCGCGCGCGCCGGCGCCCGCGCGCACGTCGTGCACGTGAGCGCCGCCGCGGCGCTCGACGCGCTCGGCCCCGGCATGACCGCCGAGACGTGCCCGCACTACCTCACGTTCACGTCCGAGGACGTGGAGCGGGCCGGGCCGGTGCTCAAGTGCGCGCCGCCGATCCGGAGCGCGGCGGAGCGCGAGCGTCTCTGGGCGGCCGTGCTCACGGGGCGCGTCCTGCTCATCGCGTCCGACCACTCGCCCGCGGCTGCCGACCGCAAGCGCGGGTCGATGTGGGAGGCGTGGGGCGGCATCGCCGGCGTGCAGTCGCTCCTTCCCGCGCTCCTCACGGAGGGCGTGGCCCGCCGCGGGCTGCCGCTCGCCCGGCTCGCCGACCTCGTCGCGACGGCGCCCGCGCGCCTGCTCGGGCTCCGGGCGAAGGGCAGCATCGCTCCGGGCATGGACGCCGACCTCGCGCTCGTCGACACGTCGCGCGAGTGGACGCTCGACGCGGCGTCGCTCGAGACGCGGAGCGGGCTCTCTCCGTACGTCGGCCGGACGTTCACCGGAGCGGTCGTCGCGACGGTCGTCCGCGGCCGCGTCGTGTACCGCGACGGAGCGTTCCCCGCCGGCATTGGCTACGGTCGCTTCGTGGCGAGGTACTCGTGAACGTCCTGATCAGGGGCGGGACGCTCCTGCCGATGACGGAGGGGGCCGCGCGCACGGCCCGCGGCGACGTGCTCGTCGCCGGCACGCGGATCAGCGAGGTCGGCGAGGTCGCCCCCGCCGCGGGCGTGCCCGTCATCGACGCGAGCGGCTGCTACGTCATGCCCGGCCTCGTCCAGGCGCACGTCCATCTCGTGCAGACGCTCTTCCGCGGCCTCGCCGAGGACCTCTCCCTCCTCGAGTGGCTCCGGCGCCGGATCTGGCCGCTCGAGGCGGCGCACGACGAGGCGTCGCTCCGCGCGAGCGTGCGCCTCGGCGTGCAGGAGCTGCTCCTCTCCGGCACGACGACCGTGCTCGACATGGGAACGACGCACGGCGGCGACGTCGTCGCGGACGAGCTCATCGCGTGCGGGATCAGGGCGCGGTCGGGCCAGGCGATGATGGACCGCGGCGACGGCGTGCCGCCGCGCCTCCTCGAGACGACTCGCGCCTCGCTCGACGCGGCCGCCGCGCTCAAGAAGAAGATCGACGCGGACGGCAAGGGCCGCGTCGCCTTCGCGTACGCCCCGCGGTTCGCGCTCTCCTGCACGCGCGAGCTCCTCGAGTCCGTCGCCGCCCTCTCGCGCATGACCGCGGCGCTCGTGCACACGCACTCGAACGAGACGCTCGACGAGCGCGAGCTGATCGTGCGGGAGACCGGCCGTGCCCCGCTCACGTATCTCGCCGAGGCCGGAGTGCTCTCGGCGCGGGCGGTCGTCGCGCACGGCGTGCACGTCGACGACACGGAGCTCGCCGAGCTCGCGGCGAGCGGCGCGTCGGTCGCGCACTGCCCGTCGTCGAACCTCAAGCTCGGATCCGGGATCGCGCACGTCCCGCGCCTCCGCGCGGCGCGCGTGAACGTTGCCCTCGGCGCCGACGGCGCGGCGTGCAACAACACGCTCGACGGCTTCGGCGAGGCGCGCCTCGCGCTCCTTCTCTCGCGCGCCGCGCTCATGGGCGCGCTCACCGCGGCGGACGCGCTCCTCATGGCGACGCGCGGCGGAGCGCGGGCGCTCCACCTCGACGAGGAGATCGGCGCCCTCGCGCCGGGCCGTCGCGCGGACCTGATCGTCCTCGACGGCGAGCGCCTCGAGCCCGGCGGCGACGCGCTCACGCGGATCCTGTTCGGCGGCGGCGCGCGCGCGGTGCGCGACGTGCTCGTCGACGGCGAGCTGCTCGTGAAGGACGGCCGGCCGACGCGCTGGGACCCGGCCGAGGTCCGGGCGAAGGCGGCCGAGGCCGCGGCGGCCGTGAGGGGTCGCGCCGCGCTCTAGTCTCACGCCGTGAGCGTGCACGTCGCGCGCGATCTCCCGGACGCGCTCGCGGCGCTCGCCGACCGGCCGGACGCCGACCTCCTGGCCGGGGGCACGGACCTCATGGTCGAGATCAACTTCGGGCGGCGGCGGCCGGCGCACGTGATCGCGATCGACCGCGTGGCCGAGCTCCGGGAGGCGACGGTCAACGGGAGCGTGCGCCTCGGAGCCGGCGTGACCTTCGCGCGCGTCCTCGCGGAGGATCTCGGGTCGGTCGCGCTGCGCGAGGCCGCGCGCACGGTCGGGTCGCCGCAGATCAGGAGCGCCGCGACCATCGGCGGCAACCTCGCCACGGCGTCGCCGGCGGGCGACGCGCTCCCGGTCCTCGCGGCGCTCGACGCGACGGTCGTCCTGCGGTCGCCGCGGGGCGAGCGTCGCGTCCCGGTCGTCGACTGGATGACCGGGCCGAAGCGCTCCGTCCGACTGCGCGACGAGATCGTGACCGCCGTCGAGTGGGAGGACGCGGGGCCGAAGCAGACCTTCATGAAGGTCGGCGCGCGGAACGCGATGGTCATCGCGGTCGCGAGCCTGGCGGTCGTCGCGGATCCGGCGCGAGGGCGGTTCGGGGTCGCGCTCGGCTCGTGCGCGCCCACGGTCGTCCGCGCGCCCGAGGCCGAGGCGTTCGCAGCCGACGTGCTCGGCGACCGCCGCTACGGCTTCACTCCGAGCGAGGCCGCCTGCGCCGAGTTCGGCCGCCTCGTCGCGGCCGCGGCGCGGCCGATCGACGACGTGCGCGGCACGGCAGCGTACCGGCGCCACGTGCTCGCGGTCATGGGGGCGCGCGCGCTCGCGCGCGTCGCGCGGCTCGCGTGAACGACCTGCGCCTCGTGGTGAACGGCGCCCCGCGCCGGACGTCGGTGCCGGACCACGAGTCGCTCCTCACCACGCTGCGCGAGCGGCTCGGCCTGCCCGGCAGCAAGAACGCGTGCGAGCAGGGCGAGTGCGGCTCGTGCTCCGTCCTGCTGGACGGCGAGCTCGTCTGCTCGTGCCTCGTCCTCGCCGCCGCGGCGGAGGGCCGCGACGTGCGCACGGTCGAGGCCCTCGCGGACGGCGACACGCTCCACCCCGTGCAGCGCGCGTTCGTCGACGCGGGCGCCGTGCAGTGCGGGTTCTGCACGCCGGGCCTGATCGTCGCCACGTACGCGCTCCTCCGCGCGAACCCCGAGCCGAGCGACCTCGAGGTCCGCGAGGCGCTCGCCGGGAACATCTGCCGCTGCACCGGCTACGGCCGGATCGTCGAGGCCGTGCAGCGCGCCTCGCGCGAGATGTACCGCCGATGATCGCCGTTGCGGCCGTGGCGACCGCCGAGCGCGGTGACGTGGAGCGGTTCTACCGCACACAGCTGGGCCGCGCCGTGAGCCTCGATCCGGCCGACGAGCCGCTCGCGGCGCGGGACGACCGCGCGATCGTCGCGGCTGCGAGGCTGCACCACCGCGCTGGCACGCTCGTGCTGCGCACGATGGTCGTCGCCGATGGGAGGCGTCGGACGGGCATCGGCACGCGGCTGCTCGACGCCGTGGATCGAGCCATCGGCGGTCGCGAGTGCTACTGCTTCCCGTGGGCGCACCTCGAGCACTTCTACGGGCGGATCGGGTTCCGTCGCGTCGACCTCGCCGCCGTGCCGCGAGCGCTCGCCGACCTGCTCGGGGACGACTGCATCCCCATGCGGCGCGAGGCGCGCTCGTGACGCTCACGAGTCGACGCGTGCGCGGCGTCGTCGGCGAGCCGGCGGCGCGCCCCGACGGCGTCCCGAAGGTGAAGGGGGAGTTCGCGTACGCGAGCGACCTCCACGAGGACGGCATGCTCTTCGGGCACACGCTCCGCTCGCCCCATGCCCACGCGCTGATCCGCGGCATCGACGTGTCGGCGGCGCGCGCGATGCCCGGCGTGCGCGCGGTCCTCACGGCGGCGGACCTGCCGACGCGCGAGCGCTTCGGCCTCATGAAGCGTGACCAGCCCGTGCTCGCCGAGGACCGCGTGCGCTACGTCGGCGAGCCCGTCGCGATCGTCGCCGCCGACGACGCGGAAGCCGCGCGCGCCGCCGCGAACGCGATCCGCGTCGACTACGACCCGCTCCCGCCCGTCAGCGACCCGATCGCGGCGCTCCGTCCGGGCGCGACGCTCGTGCACGACGGCGGGAACGTGATCGATGACGTCCAGGTCGAGCACGGCCACCCCGACGCGACGGCGGACGTCGTCGTGAGCGGGGAGTACGAGCTCGGCATGCAGGACCAGGCGGCCCTCGGTCCCGAGGCGGGCCTCGCGGTCCCGGACGGCGACGGCGGCGTCACGCTGCACATCGCGACGCAGTGGCTCCACGAGGACCTCGGGCAGGTCGCGCCGGCGCTCGGCCTCCCGAAGGAGAAGGTGCGCCTGGTGCTCGCCGGCGTCGGCGGCGCGTTCGGCGCGCGCGAGGACGTGACGCTCCAGATCCACTGCTGCCTGCTCGCGCTCGCCACGCGGCGTCCCGTGCGCATGTCGTACGGTCGCGAGGAGTCCTTCTACGGGCACGTGCACCGGCACCCGGCGCGCCTCTTCTACGAGCACGGCGCGGCGCGCGACGGGCGCCTCGTCTACGTGCGCGCGACGATCGTCCTCGACGGCGGCGCCTACGCGTCGTCGTCCTCGGCGGTCGTCGCGAATGCCGGCTGCTTCGCCGCCGGGCCCTACCGCGTGCCGAACGCGCGCATCCGCGCCGTCGGCGCCTATACGACGAACCCGCCGGCCGGCGCGATGCGCGGCTTCGGCGCGGTGCAGACCTGCTTCGCGTACGAGGCGCAGATGGACCGGCTCGCGGCGGCGCTCGGCATGGATCCCGTCACGCTCCGCGCGATGAACGCGGTCGAGGACGGCGACGAGATCGTCACGAGCCAGCCGGTCGAAGGGAGCGCGCCCGTCGCGGACCTCATCCGCCGCTGCTGGACGCTCCCGTTCCCCGAGGCGGACCTCGCCGACGACCCGCTCGTCTTCCCCGGTGGCGCCGGGAACCTCACGCGCGGCGAGGACGTGCGGCGCGGGCAGGGCTTCGCGGTCGGTTTCAAGAACGTGTGCTACTCGCACGGCTTCGACGACCCGTCGCACGCGCGCGTCCGGCTCGAGCGCCACGGTGGCCGCACGAGGGCGGTGGTCCACACCGCCGCCGCCGAGGTCGGGCAGGGGATCGTGACCGTGTGCCAGCAGATCGTCCGCACGGAGCTCGGCGTGGAGGAGGTCGTCGTCGAGACCCCCGACACGTCGATCGGCTCCGCGGGCTCGAGCAGCGCGTCGCGCCAAACGTGGATGACCGGCGGCGCGGTGCTCGCCGCGTGCCGCGAGGTGAAGGCCGAGCTCGACCGCCGCCGCGGCTCGCTCGACGAGCCGATCGAGCGCACCGTCGCGTGGCGGCATCGCCCGACCGAGCCGCGGAACGCGACGACGCAGAACCGCGGGCACGTCGCCTTCCTCTTCGCCGCGCACCGCGCGACGGTGGACGTCGACCTCGGCACCGGGCTCGTGCGTGTCGTGCAGGTCGCGACCTCGCAGGACGTGGGGAAGGCCATCAACCCGGTCGCGGTGATCGGGCAGCTCGAGGGCGGCATCGCGCAGGGCCTCGGCCTCGCCGTCATGGAGGAGCTCATCCTCGCCGACGGCAAGGTGCGCAACGCCTCCTTCACGGACTACCTTCTCCCCACGATCCTCGACATGCCGCCGGTGGTCTGCGACGTCGTGGAGCATCCGCACCCCGACGCGCCGTACGGCGCGAAGGGCGTCGGGGAGCCGCCCACCATCTCGAGCACGCCCGCGATCGTCGCGGCGATCCGCGACGCGACGGGGCGCGTGCTCAACCGCGTGCCGGTGCGGCCCGACGACATCGTGTTCGGCACGGTGGCGCGGTCCGGCTGGACCATCGTCCCGGGACAGCCGCCGGCCTCGGCGACGCGGGCATGACGGCGCTCTCCCTCGACGTCCTGCGCCGGGCGCCGAAGGTGCTGCTGCACGACCACCTCGACGGCGGCCTCCGCCCGGGGACCGTGATCGAGCTCGCGCGCGACCTCGGCCACACGCTGCCCACCACGGACCCGGCGGACCTCGAGGCGTGGTTCCGCGCGAGCGCGGCGCGCGGGTCGCTCGCGCTCTACATCCGCGGCTTCGACCACACGATCGCCGTGATGCAGACGCCCGAAGCGGTGGAGCGCGTCGCCTACGAGTGCGGCGAGGATCTCGCGATGGACGGAGTGGTGTACGCCGAGGTGCGGTACGCGCCCGTGTTCAGCACGGCGCGCGGGATGAACCTCGAGCAGGTGCTCGGGAGCGTGGCCCGCGGCTTCGACCGGGCCGAGAGGCGCTACGGCATAGCGCTCCGCCAGGTGGTCTGCGCGATGCGCGACCGCACGGACTCGCTCGAGATGGCCGAGCTCGCGGTCGCGCACCGCGACCGCGGCGTCGTGGGCTTCGACATCGCGGGCGAGGAGGCGGGGCATCCGGCGAAGGCCCACCTCGAGGCGTTCCAGCACTGCCGGCGCGAGAACTTCTCCATCACGATCCACGCCGGCGAGGCCTTCGGCCCGCCGTCGATCTGGCAGGCGCTCCAGTACTGCGGCGCGCACCGGATCGGCCACGGCGTGCGCCTCATCGAGGACATGGCGCTCTCCGACGGACGCGTCGTGAAGCTCGGCCCGCTCGCGGCGTACGTGCGCGACAAGCGCATCCCGCTCGAGCTCTGCCCGTCGAGCAACGTCGACACGGGCGCCGTCCGCTCCACCCGGGACCATCCCATCCGGCACTTCCTCGCGAAGAAGTTCCGCGTCACGGTCAACACCGACAACCGGCTCATGTCGGGGGTCACCCTCTCCGAGGAGCTGCGCCGCGTGTCCGACGCGTTCGGCCTCGACCTCGACGACGTGGAGCGCCTCCAGATCAACGCCATGAAGAGCGCGTTCGTCGACTACGACGAGCGCGTCGCCTTCATCTACGGCCGGATCAAGCCCGGCTTCGCGAGCCTGCGAACGCCAGCCACCGTACGGACCTAACGGGGAGGCGAGCGCTCACTGTTGCGTCGTGGCTAAAGTACGCGCCGATGGACGAGGGCAGCACCGAAGGCCACGTCATCCTGCCCGAGCCGGGTCCCTGCGCCACCTGCGGCGAGGTCGCGTACATCGTGCGCAAGAGCGGCGAGCGCATCTGCGCCAGGTGCTACCGGCGGGGGCAAGAGAAGCCGCGCGCGGAGGCGACCGCGGACTAGCGCAGCCAGACGAGGTCGCCGAAGAAGAGGTCCTCGCCCTCCGCGCACTTCTCGGTCTGCTGCGTCGCGACGGTGACGATGAAGAGCGCGCCCGTCCCGACGTACGCGATGCGCGCGCCGTCCGGTGACCACGCGGGTACGACGTCGTCCCCTGTCTGCCCGATCGAGCGCACCGCGGTCCCGTCGACCGGCGCGAGGAACAGGTCCGACGGCACGCCGAGATGCGCGAGGCGCCCGCCCGACGCGCGCGCCTGGTGCCCGGCCGCCGAGAACACCACGGACCGGCCGTCGGGCGAGACGCGCGGCGCCTGGATGTACCAGAACGTGTCCTTCGTGCGGAAGAACGGCCGCGCCTCGGTGCCGTCGGCGTTCGCGGTCCCGAGCCCATCGATCTGACCGTCCCTCAGGCGGACGTAGACGAGCGTGCGCCCGTCGGGCGAGAGGACCGGATCCGCCGCGTCCCGCAGGAGACGGTCGCGCTTCCCGGTCTTGAGGTCGAGCCGCTCGATCGTGTCCTCGTTCCCGCGGTACTGCCCGCCCTCGATGAGCGCGGCGCGCCGGTGGAAGTACAGGACGGTGCCCGTCGGGTCGAACCGCGGGCTCGCGTAGAAGACGTTCTCCGCTTCGTGCGACACGAGCGCGCGGAGGTCCTTCCCGTCGAGGCCGACCTGGAAGATGTCGCTCCCGAAGCCCGTCTTCGCGTCCGGGAGCTGCGTCAGCCCGAAGACGAGGCTCTTGCCGTCGGGGTGCAGCGAGGGGTACGCGGGGGCGCTCTGGTCCGGCAGCTTCACGATCAGGCCGAGCGGGCGGCAGTCCGCGTCGAGCGCGGTGAGGCCGCCCGGGTTCGCGAGGAGGAACGTCGCCCGGAGGCCGACGCCCTCCACCTGCTTCACCTCGGGCGCCGTGCACGCGGAGACGAGCAGGGTCGCGGCGAGGAGGACCGCGCGCATCAGCGGATGGCCTCTCCGCTGCGCGTGAACGTGGCGCGCGAGGCCTCGTCGAACGCCGCGGCCTTCTTCGCGTAGCGCTGCACCGCGCTGACGAAGGCGGCGTGCGACCACGTGAGCGGCGAGACGGACAGCGGATCTCCCGTGTGCGGGTCGAACTGCTCGGCGAGCACGCCCGACGGAAGCGCCTTCGAGACGCACCAGCGGATGAGCTCGAGCGGGCGCGCGAGGTCTTCGCGCCTGCGCGCGGTCTCGATCGCGTGCTCGGCGAGCCAGAGCGTGCCGATGCACCAGGGGTTCCCGGGCACGTTCGGGTCGTCGCGGCCGTCGCGCATGTAGGGGTCCTGCTCGTAGCGCGCGAGGCCCCCGATCGCGGTGCGCACCCAGAGACGCTCCTCGATCTGCGCCATCGTCGAGACGACGCGGGGGTCGTCCGCCGGCAGCATGCCGAAGAGCCAGACGCCCGCGAGCGAGATGTCGACCGTGGCGTCGCGGACGAGGGTCCCGTCGGGGAGGACGCTGAGCGTGCGGACGAAGCGCCCGCGGTCCTCGTCGTAGAGGTGCTCGAGCGCGGCCGCGCGGATCTGCGCCGCCGCCTCGCCGTAGCGGTCGCCGTGCGCGCGCTGCCCGAACGCGTACGCGAAGCTCCGCGCCGCGACGAGGCCCGCCCACACGGCCGCGGTCGTGAACGCGTGGATCCCGAGGCGCTCCTCCCAGAGGTCCCACGACGGCGCCGGCAGGCCGGTGCGCGGCTCGCGGTGCGACGCCATGAACTCGGCGGCGCCGCGCACGAGCTTCCGGTAGAGCGGCCTCACGAACTCGAGGTCGCGCAACCGGTCGTAGTGCCTCCACAGCGCCCACACGGGAAGGCCGGTCTCGTCCTCCTGGATCGGCAGCTCGAGGCGGCCGTCCGCCGTGGACCAGGCGTGCCACGACGAACCCGCGGAGCCGTCCGGGTTGTACTTGTGGAGGAGGTAGCCCTCGCGCGAGATGAGCTCGCCGCAGAGGGCGAGGAAGCGGCGCGGGACCTCGATGAACCCGGCCTCGTCCATCGCGGCCGCGACGAGCGCGCCGTCGCGCGGCCAGAGGTACGAGTACGTGTCGCGGTTGAAGCGCAGCACGTCGCTGTCGTTGCCCGCGACGATCGCGCCGCGGTCGTCGGTCTGCGTGCGGATGACGAGGGCGGAGCGGTCGTAGAGCGTGTGCACGTCGTCGGGGAGCGAGCGCGCGATGTGGTCGCGGTCCTTCTCCGACCAGAGCCGCCAGTAGTCCGCGGTGCGCTGGATGAAGGAGAGCGCCCCTCGCTCGCGAACGAGCTTCCCGATCTCGCGCACCTGCTCATAGGACTGCCCGACCGCGATCCAGAACGTCGCGGTCGCCGCCCCGTTCGCCGGCACCGCGACGCCGACCTCGCCGACCGTGTCGATCGACCCCTGCGCGGCGGGGTTGCGCGAGAGGGCTCCGTCCTCGGCGTCGCGCCAGGTCCCCTCGCGGCCGTTCGTGCCCTTCTGCCCGACCGCGTACGAGTGGAGGCCGACCTCGCCCGCCGCGTCCGTCGCCGAGAGGAGCGCGTAGCGGCGCGCCTTGTAGTGGACGATCCCGCGGCTGCGCGGGTCGTAGTACGCGGAGTCGCCGATGTCGTTCCCGTAGAGGTGCGCGTCGAAGTGCTGGAACAGGCGGACCGCGCGGTCGCGGCCGCTCGTGTCCTCGACGGTGACCTCCTTCAAGTACAGGTCGCGGTCGAAGTCGACGACGTCGCGGCAGCGGAGCCGCAGGCCGAGCGTGCGCTGGACGCACAGCACGTCCGACACGAGCGTGCGCTCCTCGTAGCGGAGCCGGCGCTCCCACCCGTCGTCCGCCACCCACGTGAACGTGCCGTCGACCGAGAGCCCGAAGCGGCACGGCGCGCCGACGGTGTGGTCCTCCATGCCGACGAAGGGGAAGTAGAGGTCGCGGAGCTGGTAGCGCGCGTCGAAGGTGACGAGGAACGAGCCGTTCCCGAGCGGGAGGTCGCGCGGCACGTTACGCCCGGCGCGTGGCCGCGAGGAAACGCCGCGCGTTCGCGACGATCCCGGCCTCGTCGTCCTTCTCGAGGAGGTCGGGACGGATGAGCGGGCCGCCGACGCCGAAGCCGACGACGCCGGCCTCGTAGTACGTGGGGATGTCCGCGAGCTCGATGTTCCCCGTCGCCACGAGCGGGAGCTCCGTGAGCGCGCGGCGGACGTTCGAGATGTACGAGGGGCCGCCGATCGGCGCGACCGGGTAGACCTTGATGTAGTCGGCGCCGAGCTCCGCCGCGCGCAGCATCTCGGTGGGCGTGAGCGTGCCGGGCATCGACATCGCGTCGCGCGCCCGCGCCGCGGCGATCATGTCGGGCACGAGGCATGGGCTCACGAGGAAGCGCGCTCCCGCGAGGAGCGAGTCCT
>DASSSF010000067.1:0-6200 GCA_035708565.1 Candidatus Limnocylindria bacterium | reverse complement strand
ACCGACCACTGCCCGTTCTGCATGAAGGAGGGCTTCGCCGGGCTGCCGAAGCAGAAGGAGCTCGGGAAGGGCGACTTCTCGAAGATCCCGAACGGCGCCCCGGGGGTCGAGACCCGCATGTACCTGCTCTTCGACGGCGGGGTCCGCGCGGGCCGCATCACGCTCAACCGCTGGATCGAGCTCACCTCGACCACGCCCGCGAAGATCATGGGGATGTTCCCGCGGAAGGGCACCATCGCCGTCGGGAGCGATGCCGACATCGTGGTCTGGGACCCGAGGAAGAAGCACACGCTCTCGGCGAAGACGCACCACATGCGCGTCGACTACAACCCGTACGAGGGGAGGCAGGTCGTGGGCAAGCCGCGCGTCGTCCTGAGCCGCGGCGAGGTCATCGTCGACGGCGACAAGTTCCTGGGGAAGAAGGGCCGCGGGAAGTTCGTCCGGCGCGGGAGCCCCATCCTCCAGACGTGAACGACGCCGTCGTGCGCTCGGTGCGGCACGACATCTGGGCCACGCTCGAGCTCCTCGCGTTCTGCTCGCGGCTCGCGCCCGAGCAGCTCGCGTGGAGCGCGCCCGGCACGTACGGCTCGGTCCACGCGACCCTCCAGCACGTCGTTCGCGCGCAGCGCGGCTACCTGCAGCGTCTGACCGGCGATCCGCCGCGCGAGGTCTGGATGAGCCCAGGAGGGCGGGACGTGCCAGCGCCGCACGAGCGTCTGCTGCCGCTCGCCGAGCTCACGGCGAAGGTGCGGACGATAGGGGACGCGATGGAGCGCCTCCTCGCGAGCGAGCTCGACGTGCGCCAGGTGCTGACCACGCAGGACGACCGTCCGACCGCGGGGGTCGTGCTCGCGCAGTTCATCCACCACGGCAGCGACCACCGTGCGCACATCGGCACCGTCCTCGGCGCGCACGGCGTCACGCCGCCGGACCTCGACGTCTGGGCCTACGGAAGGGCGACCGGCGAGCATCAGGACGGGCCGTGACCGTCGGCCGGCGCGCGCTCGCAGCGCGGCCCGCATAACAGAGCGCCCCTTCCCGCGGGGCGGATACTCGCGCCGAGCGAAGGGAAGATGAGGATCGCGCGCTCGCGGTGGCCCGAGGCCGTCCTGCGGCGGTCGCCGACGCTCGTCATCGTCGTCGCGCTCCTCGTGATCGCGCCCGTGACCCTGCTCGGCGAGGCCTCGGCGGAGGGGGTGCGCCGGGCCGCAGCCGAGCAGGAGCTCGCCGCGGCGAGGAGCCGGGCTGCCGTCTCCGCGGCGGCGCTCCGCACGTTCATCGACGAGATCCGTGCCGACGTGTACGCGCTGTCGGAGGATCCCGGGGTCCAGCGCGCTGTCGCCGCTCGTGACGGCCAGCGCGTGTTCGAAGCGGCCGACAGCGCGCTTCCGCTGCTCGGCCTCCGTCGCGGATCGCGCGCGACGAGTGGCGTGCTCTCGTCGGCGATCCGCGCCGTGTTCGTTACGGACCCGAGCGGCATCGTCCTCTACGAGGCGGCGAACGAGGCGCTCGTCGCTGTCGGCGGTCGTGACCTCTCCGGCGTCTCGCCGTTCAAAGAGCTGGCCGCGTCGCGCTCCCCGCTCACGGCCGCGGACGTCGTCGTCGGTCCGGGCGTCGTGATCCCCGGCGGACCGGCGCGGCCCGGCGCGCCCGCGGGAGCGACCGGGGTCGCCCCGAGCCCTGGCGCCTTGATCGGCGTCCGGATCCGCTACGCGCTGGACGACTTTGTCGGGGCTCTGCTGGTCTCGCTCCATCCGTCCATCGTGGCCACCGTTCTCGCGGGCGCCCACGGCGACGCCGACGTGTACCTCGTCGACGGCCGGGGCGCTCTGCTGGCGCGGACGAGCAGCACGCGCGCGACGCAGGATCCACTCGCGGACCTGTCCGCTCATCCCGCCGTGGCGCTCGCCCGCGACGCCTTGGGCGTCGGGGCGGCACTCTCGGGCGACCGCACGGTGGCGAGCGCGGCCGTCGGCACCGGTGACTGGCTGATCGCGGTCGACGCGCCGCGTGGCGTGACGGCCGCGATCGAGCAGGAGCTCGCCCTGCAGCGCGCGGCACGGCTCGGGCTCGCGGCCCTGCTCGCGGTCGGCGCCATCGTGCTCGCGCGGACGGCGAGCGGGTCGCTGCGCCGCCGCGACGAGCTTGCTCTCGCGCTCGAACACCAGACCGCGACGGGCGACGTGCTCAAGCTGATCAGCGACCCGGCCTTCGACCTCGATCGCGTGCTGGACACGGTGGTCGCTTCGGCGGCCCGGCTCTGCAGTGCCGAGGTCGCATGGATGAGGAGGTACGAAGGTGGACTCCTGCGACAGGCGTATGGCGTCGGCGCCCCGGTCAAGCGCGATCTGTCGCCGATCCCGCCTCCACCGCGGACGATCCTGGGCGCGGTCGTGCTGCAGCGGAAGCCGATCCACATCGAGGACATCACCGTTGATCCGCACCTCTCGCGCTCACCGACCACGAAGCAGACGGGCTCTCGCACGGTGCTGGGGATCCCGCTGATCCGCGAAGGCGAAGCGATCGGCGGCATCGTCCTCGCGCGTCGCCAGGTCCGACCGTTCACGGCCCGCGAGATAGCGCTCGTCTCCACCTTCGCGGATCAAGCGGTGATCGCGATCGAGAACGCGCGGCTCCTCGACGAGATCAGGCGAAAGTCCGCCGATCTCGAGGCCGCCTCGAGGCACAAGAGCGAGTTCCTCTCGAGCATGTCGCACGAGCTGCGCACGCCGCTCAACGCCGTCATCGGCTTCAACGAGGTCGTGCAGCAGGGACTTGCCGGACCCGTCACCGAGCAGCAGGCGGAGTACCTCGGCGACGCGCTCGCCTCGGCGCGGCACCTCCTGAGCCTGATCAACGAGGTGCTCGATCTCGCGAAGATCAAGGCGGGCCGGATGGAGCTGGAGCGGAGCGAGGTCGCGCTCGGCGACGTCATCGGCGCCGGCGCCGCCGTCATCCGCGAGCGTGCCGCGCGCCACGCGATCACCGTGCGCACGCGCGTCGATCCGGGCGTCGGCGTCGTGCGCGCCGACGAGCGCAAAGTGAAGCAGGTGCTCTTCAACCTCCTCTCGAACGCCGTGAAGTTCACGCCCGACGGCGGCGCGATCGACGTCGAGGCCGTGCGCGCCGAGCGCGAGGTCGTCGTGACGGTGAAGGACACGGGTGTCGGCATCCGGCCCGAGGACCGCGACCGCGTGTTCGAGGAGTTCGGTCAGGTCCGCGACAGTGGCCGCGCGCACGAGGGCACCGGCCTCGGGCTGCCGCTCGCGAAGCGCTTCGTCGAGCTCCACGGCGGCCGCATGTGGCTCGAGAGCGAGGCCGGGGCGGGGAGCACGTTCTCCTTCACGCTCCCGCTGCTTCCGGACGACGCGCCTATCCTCCGGCCGTGACCGACGGGACGCTGCTCCGCGCGGTCCGGCACAACTGCTGGGCGAACGCGGAGCTCATCGCCTTCTGCGGGCGACTCTCGCCAGAGCGGCTCGGGTGGAGCGCGCCGGGCACCTACGGCTCCATCCACCGGATCCTCCACCACATCGTCGGCGCGGAGCACGGCTACCTCTTCCGCCTCACCGGCCACCGGCCGCCCATCGAGGAGGAGCGTGGCGGCCGCGCGATGACGCCCGACTGGACGGCGCCGCTCGACGAGCTCGCGGAGCGCGCCCGCTCGAACGCCGAGCGCATGGAGGCACTGCTCGCCGGGGACTTCGATCCGGGGCGGGTGACGGAGAGCCCGGCGGGTGGCGGCCGGCTCGCGGCGGCGGGCATCGTGGTCGCGCAGTTCATCCACCACGGGAGCGACCACCGCGCGCACGTCGGGACGATCCTCGGCGCGAACGGCGTGGAGCCGCCGCGGCTCGACGTGTGGGCGTACGGCGCGTCGACCGGCGAGGTCCCGAACCTCTGACCAGCCTCGTGATACCGTGTGATACGTGGTATCACGACACGGCCCGGCGCCGCGCCCGGACACGACAAGGGCCAAGCCCTACTCGCTCCGCCTGAGCGATGCGGGCATCCGCGCGCTGTCGGAGGAGGCAGCGCGAACGCGGCTCGCGCCGCGGACGCTCGCGCAGGAGCTGATCGAAGAGGGACTCCGGATGCGGCGCTTCCCGGCGATCGCCTTCTCGGTCCGCGGGGGCCGCCGGGCCGCGGTCTTCGCACGTGCGCCGCGCCTCCGCGTCGGGTCGGCGATCGAGACGATCGAGGCCAGTTCCTCGCTCGAAGAGGCGGCCGAGGACCTCTACCTCTCGGTCTCGGAGCTCGAGCAGGCGCTCGACTACTACCGCTCGTACCGCGGCGAGATCGACGCGGAGAACGCTGGGCATCGTGAAGCCGCGGAAGCGGCGTACCGAGAGTGGCTCGACCGGTCCTCTCGGACAGTGAGCAGAGCGTCTGCGCCTGCTCCTCGATGAGCACCTAGGCCGCGCGATCCTGCGCGCCCTGCGCGATGCGGGCGTCGACGCGGTCGCCGTCGGAGAGCGCGCGGACCTCCGTGGCCGGGACGACGACGAGCTCCTCGATGCCGCGGCTGCGGAGCGGCGCGTCCTGGTGACGCGCGACGTCGGCACCATCCGTTCCCTCCTCCGCCAGCGGTGGCCCGCCGAGCCGCCCACCTGGGGCGCGATCCTCGTCGCGCCCACCGTCCCGCATGGCCGCTCGGCGAACGGGTACGTCACCGGGCGGCTCGCGCGGATCGTCCGCGAGCACCGCGGCGAAGACGCCATCCAGTACGAGATCTGGATCCCGGCCCCGCCGCCCTGATCGCGCGTATCCTGCCCGCGTGACGGTCCGGACCGAGCGGGGCGCGGACCTCGCGAAGATCGCCCAGGACACCAAGGACCACGTCCTCATCTCGTGGTCGGCGCAGGGCGCGATCTCACCGCTCGTCGTCACCGGCGGCGAGGGCTGCTGGATCCACTCGGGCGACCGCCGCATCCTCGACCTCTCGTCGACGCTCGTGAACACGAACCTCGGCCACCAGCACCCGAAGGTCGTCGCGGCGATCCAGGAGCAGGCGGCGACGCTCACGTACGCGGCGCCCGGCTTCACGGACGCTCCGCGGGCGACGCTCGCGCGGATGATCGCGGAGGTCGCGCCCGGCGACCTTGTGAAGACGCTCTTCACGACGGGCGGCACCGAGGCGGTCGAGAGCGCGATCAAGATCGCGCGCCTCTACACGGGCCGTCACAAGGTCATGACGCAGTGGCGCTCGTTCCACGGCCAGACGCAGGGCTCGATGACCGCGGGCGGCGACAACCGCCGCTGGGCGAACGAGCCGGGCATCCCGGGGATCGTCCGTTTCCTCAACCCCGACCCGTACCGCTCGATCTTCGGGAACGACGTGCAGAAGGCGCTCGCCCACGTGGAGGAGGTCATCTGGTACGAGGGCCCCGAGCACATCGCGGCGATCATGTGCGAGCCGATCGTCGGCGCCTCCGGGCTCATCGTGCCGCCCGACGGCTTCTTCCAGGGGATCCGGCGCCTCTGCGACCAGTACGGGATCGTGATGATCCTCGACGAGGTCATGACCGGCTTCGGCCGCACGGGCAGGTGGTTCGCCGCGGAGCACTGGGACGTCGTTCCCGACCTCATGACCTTCGCGAAGGGCGTGAATTCGGGGTACGTGCCGCTCGGCGGCGTCGTCGTCGACGAGCCCATCGCGAAGCACTTCCAGGATCAGGTCCTCTGGCAGGGCCTCACGTACAGCGGGCACGCGCTCGCCTGCGCCGCGGGCGTCGCGACGATCCGGGCGTACCGCGACGAGCGCGTCATCGAGAACGCGGCGCGGATGGGCGAGATCGTCGCGCGCGAGCTCGGCGCGATGAAGGAGCGCCACCCGTCGGTCGGCGACGTGCGCGGCAAGGGCCTCATGTGGGGCATCGAGCTCGTGAAGGACAAGCGCACGAAGGCGATGCTCGAGCGCTGGAACGGCCCGTCGCAGAAGCTCGCGACGGCGCTCCGCACCGCGCTCATGCAGCGCGACGTCTACCTCATGACCCGCTGGAACCTCATGGTCGTCGCGCCGCCGCTCGTCATCACCGAGGACGAGCTGCGGACGGGCCTTCGCGCGATCGACGAGGTCCTCGGGATCGCCGACCGCTACGCCGCGACGGGAGAGCTCTAGTCACCACCGTCCACTGGGGCGTCAACCTGCCCGCGCAGCACACCTCCTGGGAGCGGATCCGCGACGCCGCGCTCGCCGT
>DASSSF010000066.1:0-55358 GCA_035708565.1 Candidatus Limnocylindria bacterium | reverse complement strand
ACGCGGACGCGCCGCTTGTCGATCACGGCGAGCGGCTCGGCGATCGGATGCTCGCTCCTGAGGTCGATCTCGAGCTCGCGGCCCGCCCGGCGAAACCGTCCGAGGGTCGTCGCTCCTTCCAGCCAGCGAAACGGCCCCAAGCCGACGAGCACGATTCCGGTCGCGATCATGGCGGCGGAGAAGTATCCGGCGCCCACCGCCATCCCGATGGCGGCGACGATCCAGAGGCTGGCCGCCGTCGTCAGCCCCCGCACGGCCAGGCCGTGCCGGATGATTGCGCCGGCGCCCAGGAAGCCGATGCCGGTCACGATCTGCGCCGCGATGCGCGTCGGATCCGCGTTCGGCCCGGCCATCTCCCGCGACACGACCGTGAACATCGCCGCGCCGAGCGCTACGAGCGCGTGCGTGCGGAAGCCGGCGGGACGCTGGTGGAGCTCCCGCTCGAGGCCGACGCCGGCACCGAGCACGAGCGCGGCGACGAGCGGCACGAGATCGGCGATGCCCCCGGGCACGCGCGCACGCTAACGTCCGCGCCGCCGGCCCGCCACCCTCACACCGCTGTCAGGCGACGGCCGTCCGCGCTCCGTAGACTCGGATCATCGACCTCGATCTGACCCCCGAGCAGGAAGAGATCCGCCGCCTCGCGCACGACTTCGCCGACCGCGAGATCGCGCCGGGCGCGCGCGAGCGGGACCGCGGCGAGATCTTCCCGAAGGACGTCCTCGCGAAGATGGCGCCGCTCGGCTTCCTCGGCGGCCCGATCCCCGAGAAGTACGGCGGGATGGGTGTCGACAACGTGAGCCACGCGATCATCACCGAGGAGATCGGCCGCGCCGACTCCTCGGTGCGCACGACGCTCTCCGTGCAGATCTCGCTCGTCGAGAAGACGATCCTCGCGTTCGGCACGGAGGAGCAGAAGCAGCGCTACCTCCCCCGCCTCTGCAAGGGCGAGATCATCGGCTGCTTCGGTCTCACGGAGCCCGAGGTCGGGTCGGACGCGACGAAGCTGCGGACGAGCGCGAAGAGGGACGGCGGCGGCTGGGTCATCAACGGCCGCAAGATGTGGATCTCGAACGGGAGCGTGTCGAGCCTCGCGCTCGTGTTCGCGCAGACCGACCCATCGAAGGGGCACAAGGGGATCGCCGCGTTCATCCTCGAGCGGGAGCGCGACAAGTACGGCTCCGCGGGGCTCCACGGGAAGCTCGGCCTGCGCTCGTCGGACTCGAGCGAGCTCATCCTCGATGGCGTGCGCTGCCCGGACTCCGCGCTCCTCGGCGCGGTCGGCCAGGGGTTCGCGATCGCGATGTCGGCGCTCGACAACGGCCGCTACTCGGTGGCCGCGGGCGCCGTGGGCGTCGCGCAGGCCTGCATCGACGCGTCGGTCGCGTACGCGAAGCAACGCAAGACCTTCGGGAAGCCGATCGCCGCGCACCAGCTCGTTCAGGAGCTCATCGCGGACATGATCGTCGAGACCGAGGCGGCGCGGCTCCTCGTGTGGCGCGCGGGCGACCTCAAGGACAAGGGGCGCCCGAACACGCGCGAGACGAGCATCGCGAAGCTCTACGCGAGCGAGATCGCGCAGCGGGCCGCCGACAGCGCGATCCAGATCCACGGCGGGTACGGGTTCAGCGACGAGTTCCCGGTGGAGCGCTACTGGCGCGACGCGCGCGTGAACCGCCTCTACGAGGGCACGACGCAGATCCAGAAGCTGATCATCGCCCGCTTCGCGACGGGAATTGACGCGCTCGCCTAGGCGAGGGAGGGCTTTGCCCGACCGAAGCCGCAGGGCCCCCCGCGACCGAAGCAGCGAGCAGCTGCGAAGGGAGCAGGGTTGAGATGAACTGGGACGAGGAGGCGCGCGGCATCCTCGCGCAGCTCTGCGGCATGGTGCCCGCGACCTTCCGCGAGCTCGCCGAGGCGTCCGCGCGCGAGGAGAGCGAAACCCTCGCGTCGGAGCGCGGCGGCGAAGAGGTCGAGGCGGCCGACGTGGTCCGCGGCTGGATCCGCATGACACCGCCCGAGCAGCGCGACGCGCTCGTGCCGATCATCGAGGACCTCGGCTTCGACCCGGTCGAGTTCTCGGACGACCTTCAGTCGGACGAGGGCTGGGGCGAGGCGGAGGAGCCTCCGTCCGGCAAGTGAGAGCGCTCGCGCCGCGCGAGCGCCTCGCCGATGGTGTCCGGCGCCGCGGCCATCGCACGCTCGAACGTGGCGCGCGCGTCGCCCACGAGGCCGAGCTCCCGTAGCGCGACGCCGCCGAGGTAGCCGATGAACGCGACGTCCGCCGGCTCGAGCGCCGGGACCTGGCGCTCCGCGGCCTCGAGCGCGGCTCGCGCCGCGACGCCGTCGCGCCGCTGCGCCGCGGCGACGGCGGCGAGGACGTTCGTCATCGCCGTCCGCTCGGCGCCGTGCTCGGGCGCGAGCTCGCCCTGGAGCGCGTCGGCGAGCGCGGCGCCGGCGCGGCGGTCGCCGCCGAGCGCGACGAGCTCGGCCCAGGCGAGCGCGAGCCGCACGTCGTGGTGCTCGGGCGCGAGCGTGGCGGCGCGCCGGGCGTCCCCCGCCTTGTTCAGGGCCGCGTACGAGGCCACGAGGCCGACGACGATCTCGGGGTCCCGGACCCGCTTGGCGGCGCGCTCGTAGAGCGACGCCGCTGACAGCGGATCGCCAGCGGCATAGAGGACGTCGGCGGCGGTCTTCTGGACGAGCGGAATGTTCGCGTAGCGCGACAGGAGCGGCGCCGCGATCGCGCGCGCCGCCGGGATGTCGCCGCGCCCGATCGCGGCCTCCGCGGCCTCGATGCGCCGCACGAAACGGGCGTGGCGGACCAGGTAGGCGGCCATGCCGGCGAGGGCCAGCGCGGCCGCTGCGGCCCACGCCTGGGGCCACCAGATGCCGAGCGGAGCGAGCACGATGGCGGCCGCCCAGGCCGCCAGGATCGCCGGATGGCCGCCCGGCGTGGACGGTCTCAGAACACCCCGTTTTTCCACAGGAACCCGCCGAAATGGGCCTCTGGAGGCCGGTTATCCACGGTTCCGGGCCGGTTATCCACGCCGGGGGGTCCCGCGACCGGCCCCGAAGTGGTCACTCTCCGCCCAGTAGCCCGGACGCGATGACCACCCGCTGGATCTCGCTCGTCCCCTCGTAGATGCGGTAGATACGCGCGTCGCGGTAGGCGCGCTCGACCCAGAGCTCCCGCATGTAGCCCATCCCGCCGTGGATCTGGACGGCCGAGTCGGCGACGCGGCCGAGCATCTCCGTCGCGAAGAGCTTGGCCATCGCGCAGCGATCGGTGACGCGCTCGCCGCGGTCGAGCCGCGCGGCCGCGTCGTAGACCATGAGCCGCGCCGCATGGATCTCGGTCGCGGCGTCCGCGAGCATCCACTGGATCGCCTGGTTCGCCGCGATCGGCCTGCCGAACTGCCGGCGCTCCTTCGCGTGCGAAACCGACGCCTCGAGGAGGCGCTGCGCCGCGCCGACCGCGTGAGCCGCGAGCCCGAGCCTCCCGTGGTCGAGCGTCGCGAGCGCGAGCGGGAACCCGCGCCCCTCCTCGCCGAGCCGGCGGTCCGCGGGCACGCGCGCGTCGTGGAAGAAGAGCTGCGCCGTCGTGGAGCCGTGGAGCCCCATCTTCTCGTCGTTCGGACCGACCTCGAGCCCTTCCGTCGCGCGGTCCACGACGAACGCGGTGATGCCCTTCGAGCCGGCGGCGCGGTCCACGGTCGCGAACACCACGAAGAGGTCGGCGATCGGCGCGTTCGTGATGAAGGTCTTCGCGCCCTCGAGCACGTACGCGTCCCCGTCGCGCCGCGCGAGCGTGCGGAGCGACCCCGCGTCGCTGCCGGCGCCCGGCTCCGAGAGCCCGTAGGCGCCGATCCTGCGCGCGGAGAGGATGTCCGGGAGGAAGCGCTTCCGCTGCGCGTCGTCGCCGCCGAGGAAGATCGCCGTGCCGCAGAGCCCGGCGGACCCGCCGAGCACGTTCCAGAGCGACGCGTTCGCGCGCGCGAGCTGCTCGACCGCGACGCAGTAGCCGAGCCTGCCGAAGCCCTGCCCGCCGACCTCCTCGGGGAACCCGATGCCGAACAGGCCCATGCCGGCCATCGCGTCGATGACGTCGCGGGGGATCTCGTCCTTCTCCTCGATCTCGCGCTCGATCGGCCGCAGGCGCTCCTCGACGAACGCGCGGACGCTCCGCTGGAGGAGGACGAGGTCCTCGGGCAGCTCGACGTCCACTACGCCTTCGCCTTCTCGAGGAGCGCGAGCAGGCCGTCCGGGATGCGCGTCGCCCGGCCGCCCGCGCGGTCGACGATGACCTGGATCGTGGTGACGGCGGCGCAGTGCGTCCCGTCGGCGCGGTCCACCGCGTAGTCGAAGGACCACGACGTCCGGCGCACATCGCCGACGCGGATCTTCACGTCGTACTCGTCCGGGAAGCGGAGCGGCGAGCGGTAGCGCACCTGCGCCTCGCCGATCGTGAAGTCGAGGCCGTGCGCGAGCAGGTCACGGCGGTATTCGTAGCCGAGCTCGCGCAGGTACGCGAACCGGGCGACCTCGGCGTACAGCAGGTAGTTCGCGTAGTACACGACGCCCTGCATGTCCGTCTCACCGAAGCGCACACGCCCGCGGACCGAGAACGGGAACGTCACCCTGAGCGAGGCTAGCCGATCGGCATGCCGTCTGCTCGCTCGTCAGGCATGAGCCTGAAGGACCGCGACCGCACCCAGGTCGTCGAGCGCGTCGAGCGGACCGAGGAGCGCCGCCCCTACGTCGCGCCCGTGACGGCCGCGCCGCAGACCAACGTGAACGCCGTGACCACCGCGAGCCCCGTGTGGACCCTCACGCGCGTCGTGACGATCATCTTCACGGTGCTCGAGGTACTGCTCCTCTTCCGCTTCCTCCTGAAGCTGCTCGGCGCGAACGCGTCGCAGCCGCTCGTCGCCGGCCTCTACGCGCTCACCGACCCGCTGGTGCGGCCGTTCGAGGGCATCTTCCCCGTCCCGTCGAACGTGCCGCTCGACCTCGCCGCGCTCCTCGCGATCGTCTTCTTCTTCCTCGTCGCGACGCTGATCGTCGCGCTCGTCCGGGCGATCGCGGGCCGCACGGCCTAGAGGCCGGGAGCGCTCAGCACCCCCAGGAGGATCGTCGCGACGCTCGCGACGGCCGCGAGAGCGACGCGGATCGCGAACGGCCAGCTCCACTGCGAGGAGAACCGGACGATGACGGCCGCGCCCGCGAGGCCGAGCGCGGCCACGGGAACACGCCTACCGGGCGCCGAGAAGTTCAACACCAGGAAGACCGCGAGCGTCACCCCCGCGAGCGCGAACGCCCACCACGGTGGCAGCCGGTACTCGGGGATCAGCACGAGCGTCCGGGGATCGGCCCGAAGCGACGGATCCACCGCGAAGTCGGCCTTCCACGTCATCCCTGCGGAGCTCACCGCGACCGCGGCCTGAGCGCCGTCGAGCGCGAAGCGGAAGAGCGCCGGGCCCTTGCGGTACACGGCCCATTGGTCGGCCCAGCGAAGGCGTCCCGCCGCGATCTCCGCCCCGTCGACGGTGAGCGTGAACCGTCCGGTCCAGTCGTTCATCGCGAAGCGGACCGCGTGCGCCCGGTCGTTCACCGTCGCCGTCCACGACCGATCCATCCGGCCGCGAAGCGTAGGCGCTGGGCTAGCGCGCGCTCGCGCAGTCGAAGAGGACGCGCCCGGGCGGCGATCCGCGGCCGCCCATCGCTCCGGCGGCAAAGGGGCGCACGACGACCGCCCCCGTGGCGCGTGGCGAAGGCCGGTGCGCTAGCGAGCGGCGCGGATCTCGTCGATCGAGCTCGGATCCTCGAGCGACGACAGGTCGCCGAGGTCCTGCTTGCCGAGGTACGCGCCGCGGATCACGCGGCGGAGGATCTTCGCGTTGCGCGTCTTCGGCAGCTTCGCGACGAAGCGCACGCGCTCGGGCCGGAGCGGCTTCCCGAGGAGCTCGGCGACCTTGTCCGCGACCTCGCGCTCGAGGGGCGCGCCGGCCTCGTGGCCCGGGCGGAGGATCGCGAAGACGACGATCGCCTCGCCTTTGATCTCGTGGGGGACGCCGATCGCGGCGGCCTCGCTCACCGCGCCGTGCGCGACGGCGGCGGACTCGACCTCGGCGGGCCCGACCCGCTTGCCGGCGATCTTGAGCGTGTCGTCGCTGCGGCCCTCGATGAACCAGAACCCGCGCTCGTCGATGCGCGCCCAGTCGCCGTGGACCCAGACGCCGGGAAAGCGCGACCAGTACGTGGAGACGTAGCGCTCGCGATCCCGCCAGAAGCCGCGCGTCATCCCGGGCCACGGCTTGCGGATGACGAGCTCGCCCACGGATCCGCGCACGGGGCGCCCCTCCTCGTCGACGACGTCCGCGTCCATCCCTGGGATCGGACCGATGAACGAGCCCGGCTCGATCGGCGTCCACGTCGTGCAACCGACGATCCCGCCGGAGACCTCGGTGCCGCCCGAGTAGTTGACGATCGGGCAGCGCGAGCCGCCGACGACGCGGAAATACCACCACCACGGATCCGGGTTCCACGGCTCGCCCGTCGAGCCGAGGACGAACAGCGACGAGCGGTCGTGCCTCTGGACGGGCTCCTCGCCCGATCGCATGAGCGAGCGGATCGCCGTCGGCGAGATGCCGAGGTGCGTGATCCGGTGCCGCTCGACCATGTCCCACACGCGCGACGCGTCGGGGAAGTCGGGGGTCCCGTCGTAGAGGACGATGGTCGCGCCGAGCATGAGCCCGCCGGCGATGAGCCAGGGACCCATCATCCAGCCGATGTCGGTCATCCAGAAGATGACGTCGCGCTCCTGGAGGTCGAAGCAGTGCGCCATGTCCTGCGCGGCCTTCACGGGGAAGCCGCCGTGCACGTGGACCGCGCCCTTCGGGCGGCCGGTCGTGCCGGACGTGTAGATCACCATGAAGGGGTCGTCCGCCGACGTCTCGGTCGGATCGACCGGCGCGTCGCCGCGCTCGAGCATCTCCTCCCAGGCCACGTCGCGAGCGCTCGTCGGCGCGTCGCGGCCGACGTGCCGGACGACGACGACGGTGCGCACGCTCGGCGCCGCGGCCGCCGCGGCGTCGGCGGTCTCCTTCATCGCGACGGGCTGGCCGCGGCGCATGAAGCCGTCGGCGCAGATGAGCGCGGTCGCCTCGCAGTCGCGCAGGCGGCCGGCGATCGCGTCCGCGCCGTAGCCCGAGAAGATCGGGATGAAGACGGCGCCGATCGAACCGAGCGCGAGCATCGCGACCGCGCACTCGACGCTCATCGGCAGGAACAGCCCGACCCGATCCCCCTTCGCGACACCGATCGCCCGGAGCCCGGCCGCCGCGCGCCCCACCTCCCGCCCGAGCTCGCCGAACGTGAGCGTGCGCACCGTGCCGTCCTCTTCCTCCGCGATCACGGCCGTCCGGTCCGCGTCGTGGCGGAGCACGGTGGCGACGTAGTTGAGGCGCCCGCCCGTCCACCAGCGCGCCCACTCGATGCCCTCGCTCGTGTCGAGCACACGGTCGTACTTGTGGGACCACACGAGGCCGAGATCCTCGTCGGTGGCGCGCCAGAAGCGCTCGATGTGCTCGACCGACCAGGCGTGGAACGAGCGGTACTCGTCGAAGCCTTCGCGCTCGGCGAGCCGGCGGAGCCGCGAGCGCGCGACGTACGGCGCGGAGGGCTCCCATGCGTGGCCCACTAGGCCTCGCACGTTAGCGCCTCCGCGCCGCTCGCCTTCTCGACGTCCTCCACGGAGAGCGGGGCCCGACGCGGAGCGACGGCCTACGTCCCGGCGAGGTCCCTCACGACCTGGAGTATGTGATCCGGCAGCGCGCGCGTCGTCGCGACGGCCGCGTCGAGCGTCGCGACCTCGACCTTGAGGCCGCGCGCGACCGGCAGCACGCCCGAGCGGCCGGCGTGGACGAGCTCGGCGGCCGCGTGCCCGTAGCGCGTGGCCCACACGCGGTCCGGCACGGTCGGGGACCCGCCGCGCTGGAGGTGCCCGAGCACGACGGAGCGCGCCTCGATGCCCGTCGTCTTCTCGATCTCGCGCGCGAGGATCGCCGCGATCGCGCGCTGGTCGAGGCGTGGGTGCCCGAAGGCGTCCTTGTCGACCGCGTCCTGGGTGCGGAGTCCGGCGATCGTGGACGCCTCCGCGACGACGACGATGGTGTCCTCGTCGCCGGCCCTGCGGCGCAGGCGGATCGCGCGCGCGATGTCCTCGAGCGACGTCGGGATCTCCGGGACGATGATCACGTCGGCCTCGCCGGCGAGCCCGCCGATCGCGGCGACCCATCCCGTGTCGCGGCCCATCGCCTCGACGACGATGACGCGGTGGTGGGCGCTCGCGGTCGTGCGGAGCCTGTCGAGCGCCTCCGCGACGACGGTGACGGCGGTGTCGAAGCCGATGCAGTGGTCGGTCTCGGCGAGGTCGTTGTCGACGGTCTTCGGCACGCCGATCACCGGCACGACGCCCTCCGCGTGGAGCCACGAGGCGACGCCGAGCGTGTCGTTGCCGCCGATCGCGACGAGGGCGTCGAGCCGGAAGTCGCGGACCTTCTCTCGCGCGCGCGCGCGGGAGCGATCGTCGGTCCGCGGGTCGGTCCGCGACGTGCCGATGATCGTCCCGCCGAGCGCGGCGATCCCCATGACGCGCTGCGGCGTGAGCTCCACCGGCTGGTCGTCGCGCAGGAGCCCGGCCCAGCCGTCACGGATCGCGAGCGTGCGGTGCCCGAGCTGGTGCGCGCGCATGACCGTCGATCGGATCGCCGCGTTCAGGCCGGGCGCGTCACCCCCGCCGGTGAGGATCCCTATGCGCATCGGGACATTGTCACGTCGCCGGCACGTACTCGAGGACGATCGCCGCGATGAGGATCGCGAGCACCGCGAGGCCGATGAGGACGAGCGGCACCAGGTAGAAGAGGACGATGGCGACGGCGAGCGTGACGAGCGCTCGCTGGGACGGCTGGCCGTAGTGGGCGCCGATCCCGCGCCACGCGACGACGCCGAGCCAGAGCGTGGCCGCGGCGCCGGCGAGCCCGCCGAGGGCGGGCACAACGATCGCGACGACGTCCGCGGGGACGCGCGCGAGCGCGGTCGCGTAGCCGAAGAGGACGAGCATGGGCGCGAAGGACGCGCCGCGCGCGCCGCCGAGCGTCGCGGCGGCGTGCACCGCGCTCGAGCCGAGCGTCCACACGAAGACCGGCGTGAGCGCGGTCGCGACGATCAGCCACTGCCAGGAGCGCTCGAGCAGGTACACGACGATCGCGGTGCGCTCGCGGCCGATCGAGTCGAGGAGCAGCGTCACGACCCCGCTTCGCCGCTCGCCGTACACGACGTCCTCGAAAGGGACGCTCGCGGCGAAGCGCGCGGCGCCGATCGCGGCGACGGCCGTCGCTGCCGCGATGAGGGCGAGCGCGACGCCCAGCCGGCCGCGCGCGAGGACGGCCGCCGCACCGAGCGACGGCGACCGCGCGAGCGCGGCGAGCTCGTTCAGAACGCGGCCGCGAGCGCGGCGCGCGCCGCGGCGTCGGCGGCCGCGTCGATCGCGCGGCGCCGGTCGCCCGTGTGCTCGGGCGGGTCCGGGTCGTGCAGCTCCTCCGCCACCGGCCCGCCGAGCATGATCAGGAACTCGAGCGCCCACGTGCGCCGCACCGCGTCGAGGCTGTAGCCGCCGCCGCCCATCGCGATCCAGGGATACGGCAGTGACGCGAAGCGCGACACGACGGCCTCGCGCGCGCGAGTCGAGAGGAGCAGGTGCGTGAGCGGGTCGTCGAAGTGCGGGTCGATCCCCTGCTGCGTCACGAGCACGTCCGGGCGGTAGCGTTCGACGAGCTCGGGCACCACGCTCTCGAACGCCCGCACGTACGCGGCGTCATCCGTGAACGGCGGCAGCGCGACGTTGACGGAGTAGCCCGCGCCGGCGCCGCGCCCGCGCTCGTCGGCGGAGCCCGTACCGGGGAAGAGGTAGCGGCCGTCCTCGTGCAGGGAGATCGTGAGCACGCGGTCGGTCTCGTAGAACGCCGCCTGCACGCCGTCGCCGTGGTGCGCGTCGATGTCGACGTACGCGACCCGGAGGCCGCGGTCCGCGAGCAGGCCGCAGACGATCGCGGGGTCGTTGTAGATGCAGAACCCCGACGCGCGCCGCCTCATCGCGTGATGGAGGCCGCCCGCGTAGTTCACCGCCACCCGCGCGCCCCGATCGACGACCTCCTCGAGCGCGACGAGGCTCGCGCCGGTCGTGAGGAGCGAGGCCTCGTGCATCCCGGCGAACGGCGGCGTGTCGCCGAGGGCCGAGAGCCCCCACTCCGCGTGGTCGTCCTCCGGCTCCACCGAGGCCCGCATCACCGCCTCGACGTAGTCGGGCTCGTGGATCCGCTCGATCTCGTCGCGCGTCGCGTGCCGGGGGGCGAGGACCGCGGCGTTCGGGCGCTCGAAGGCGCCGAGCGCGCGGAGCGTGTCGTGGACGCCGACGAGGCGGATCGGCTTGAGCGGATGGTCCTCGCGGTAGACGTGCGAAGCGAGGCGCGGATCCCAGACGAAGCCGGCGCGGCCGCTCAGAGCCCGAGCGTCTCCATGAGCTCCCGCCACTCTCCGGGCGACATCCCCGAGGTCTGCTGGTCCACCCGCTCGCCGCGCGCGAGCCGCTTCACGACGGCGAGGCCGGCGGCGGAGAGCTGGACGCCGCCCATGCGGTAGTCCATGAAGGCTTCATAGGTGAGCGGGACCCAGCGCCTCACGACGTCCAGAAGCGCCTCCGCGAACACGCGGATCTCGTACTGAGCGTGCGCGTCGGCGCGCAGGCTCAGGTAATGGAGCAGGTTGTGCAGGTCGATCTTCCAATACATCTGCGTGTAGAGGTTCACCGAGAGATTCATGCGCGCGAGCTCGCGCGCGAGCCCGAAGCCGCCCTCGCCATCAGGCGTGTCGTCGCCTACGAGGCGCTCGTAATTCCGATACGCGCGAGCGGCGTCCTCCTTGAGGAGGTCCAGGACCGCAAGCGCCTGGTCGTGATCGAGGGTCTCGCCGCGGCCCTGGCGGTTCCCCGTCGACTGCTTCCCGAGGTCCTCGGGCCGCGGGATGTAGAACTCGCGGTCGAGGATCGAATACCTTCCCGACGTCTCATTGATCGACGCCACCCTGTGCCTCGCGTGCTGCCGGGCGACGAAGATCGGCATCTTGAGATGCACCTTCAGCTCGCACATCTCGAAGGGCGACGTGTGCCGGTGACGCATGAGGTAGCGGATCAGCCCCGCGTCGTCGCGCTTCTTCTTCGTCCCGGAGCCATACGACACTCGCGCGGCCTGGACGACGGCGCCGTCGTCGCCCATGTAGTCGATCACGCGCACGAAGCCGTGATCGAGGACGGGGATCGGCGCGTAGAGGAGCTCCTCGAGCGCGGGCACGGTCGCGCGACGCGTCCGCGCGCTCTGGTCGCGGAGGGCGTCGATCTCCGCGCGCTGCGGCCCGGTGAGACGGTCGGCGGCCTCCGCGCTGGTCCGGGTCGCGGGCTCCGTCGTCACGCGGGCGAGACTAGCGCGACCGGTCGCGGTGTCGCGCTACCGCGAGGTGGTGCCGATGACGGCCATGCACCCGGCGCGGAACACGACGCGCTCGACGTTGAAGGCGGACTGCTGCGAGAACTCGTTGAGCGAGCGCTCGAGCGCGGCGACGACCTGGTCGCGTATCGCGCCGGGCAGCGGACCCATGTCGATCCTGCGGATGCGGAGCTGGAGCCTGCCGCCGGTGGCGGCCGCGATGACGTCACCACGGATCGGGACGCTGAGCGGCCCCGCCGCCGCCTTCGCCGAGAGGTGGAGCCCGGCGTTGTCGATGACGACGCTCACGTCGGAGACCTGCGCGGGCGCGTTCGGGCCGAGGGCGCCCGCTCCCTCCTTGGCCTCGGCCGTGAGCTCCTGCTGGAGGAACACGAGCGCGACCGGCTGGCCGCGCTGCTGCGCCGCGAATGCGTCGAGCGCCGCGATCCGCTCGCTCAGCGTGCCCGACGAGAAGGCGCGGCCGCGCGCCTCGGCGCCGCACACGCTCGTGAGGCGCTCGGCCGGCGCGAACTGGCCCACGCCGATGCGCCCGTCCGCGGCGAGGGCCACCTGCGAGGTCGTGCGCCAGAGGTCGCCGAGCGACATCGCCTGTGAGAGGTTCACGGTGCCGTCGACGGTCGCGCCGCGGCGGCCCTGCAGCGACAGCGTCGCGGTCGCCTGCTGCGCGGCGGTGAGCATCACCGTGTAGGGGCCCGCGACGATCTCGCCGATCGTCACGGTGTTGCCCTGGACGTCGCAGCGCGGGATCTGCCGGACGGTCGCGCCACCGTGCGAGCCGCAGCCGCGGCCGGCCGGGTCGAGCACGACGTAGCCGACGCCCGGGCTCGACTGGAGGATCAGCGTCGGCCTCGGCGGCGTCGGCGCGGGCGCCGCGGGCGGCGCGTTCGCCGGCACCGTCGTCTGGTTCCCGCCGGTGACGGTCGTGGTCCCGCCGGCCGCCGCGGTGATCACGACCTCGCCCTCGCCGACGACGATGGTCGTGGTGGGCTGGCCGTTCACGATGTCGACGCGCGTCTCGACGGTCGTGCCGCGCACGACGGCGGTCATCGTGGGCGTCTTGATCTCGAAGCGCGCGTCGGGCGTCCGCAGCTTGTTCACCGACGTCCAGGTGCGTCCGATCGTCTGCTCGACGAGGACCTGGATCCCCTCGTCGCCGACCCGCGCGAGGCTCTGCACCTTCACCTCGGAGCCGGGCTCGACGGCGATCGTGCTCCCCTCGAAGAACGTGAGCACGGCGCGGCCCTGCTCCTTCGAGCGAACCACGTCGCCGGAGGCGAAGATGTCGCCGTCGTACGCGGGCGCGAAGGCGGCGCTGCCCTTCTGCGCCTCGACGTCGCCGCGGAGGACGGACAGCGTCGCGGCGTTCGCGATCGAGAGCGCCTCGTCCTTCGGACCGAGGAAGAGGACCGCTCCCGCCGCGATCGCGACGAGCAGGACGAGGACGAAGAGCCGTCTCACGAGGCCACCCGGCGGGCAGGCTAGCAGAGCGCGTCGCGGCTACCGGTCGCTAGGGCGTCTCTTTTCCCAGTCCGAGCGGAGGATCTCGCACAGCCAGTGGTCGCGCCAGCGTCCTTCCCGCCACGTGTGCTCACGCTCGACGCCGATCTCGCGATAGCCGGCGGCGCGAAGCGCCCTCTTGCTCGGCTCGTTGTCCATGACCGCGGCGGACGAGAGCTTGTTCAGGTTCAGCTCGCGGAACGCGTAGTCGGTCCGGAGGCGCATCGCCTCGCCGCCGTAGCCCTTGCGCCACGCGGTCTTGTCGCCGATGAGCGTGCCGGTGGTCGCGCGCGCGTTCGGCCAGTCGATCCGGTGGATCCCGGTCGCGCCGATCGCGCGGCCCTCGGCCTCGATCATCCAGTACACGTCGGCCTTCGACTCTCCGACCTGCTTGAAGAAGTCGACCTCGTGCTCGCGAGCGACGGCGAAGCGGTGCTCGAGGTAGCGCGTGACCTCGGTGTCGGCGAACCAGTCGACGAAGCGTGCGGGGTCCGTCTCGTCGGGAGGGCGGAGGGTGACGAGCCTGCCGCGGAGCACCGGGCCGAACATCAGGCGGCCGGCGCGAACCGCTCCGCGAGCTCGCTCACGTGCTCGTGCGAGTGCTTCGCGCAGTAGCCGGCGAGCCAGCCCGCCGTCACGCGGCCGCGCTCGGAGTGGATGCCGACGCGCTCGCGCGCCGCTGTGTCCTGCTGGAGCATCGCGACGATCCGCTGGTGCGAGGCGAGGAGGCGCTTCGAGAGGTCCATCGCGTCCGACTCGGTGAGGGCACCGTCGTCGACCGCCTGGATCGCCGGCTCGTCCTCCTCGATGCAGCGCGCGACGCGCTGCATGAAGACCTCGCCCATGAGCGTCACGTGGCCGAGCAGCTGGAGGCCGTTCCAGTCCCCGAACCGCGCGGCGGCGAGGCCCCGGTCGCCCGCGGTCCGGACGATCCGGGCGACGGTCGCGGCGTCGTCCATCAGCCTGAACGCGACGTCGTCGTCGAAGCGGAGGTCGGCCACGCCGTCACTATGCGACGCGGGCCGCGCCCGCGCCTACTCGTCCCAGCGGTCGTACGCGGGATGGCCCGGCCCGACCGCGACGAAGGTGCCGCGACAGGTCGCGGTCACGGCGCCATCCGCCAGGATCCTCGCCTCGACGGTCGCGCGGTCCTCCGTCGCCTCGGCGACCCGCGCTTCGATGCGGAGCGGTCGGTCCGTCGGCGTGGGCTTCCGCATCTTGACCGCGTACTCGGCCGTGACGCACGGCGGGACGTGGTCCATGCGGCGCGCGCGCATGAGATGGACCGCGGCCGTCCAGTTCGAGTGGCAGTCGAGGAGCGCGCCGACGATGCCGCCGTTGAGGACGCCCGGGAACGCCTCGTGGTGCGGCTCCGGGCGCCAGTCGGCGACGACGGCGCCGTCCTCCTCGAACGAGCGGATCCTGAGGCCATTCTCGTTCGCCGGGCCGCAGCCGAAGCAGATGCTCCTCGGCGCGTAGCGCTCCTGGAGGGATGCCGTCACTCCTCGGCGTCCTCCTCGAGCCGCTGGAGGCGCTCCGCCTCGTCGTGCTGCGCGAGCGCCTCGACGAGCTCGTCGAGGTCGCCGCCCATGATCCGCTCGAGGTTCGAGAGGTTGTACCCGAGTCGCTTGTCGGTCAGCCGGTCCTGGGGGAAGTTGTACGTGCGGACCTTCTCCGCCCGCTCACCCCGCCCGATCTGCGCCCGGCGCGCGTCCCCCTGCTCCGTTTCACGCCGCTCCCGCTCGAGGTCGAAGAGGCGCGCGCGCAGCACCGCCATCGCCTTCGCCTTGTTCTTGAGCTGGCTGCGCTCGTCCTGGCACGTGACGACGGTGCCGGTCGGGAGGTGCGTGATGCGCACGGCGGAGTCCGTCGTGTTCACGCCCTGCCCGCCGTGGCCGCCCGCGCGATACACGTCGATCTTGAGGTCCTCGTCGGGGATGCGGATGTCGATCTCCTCGGCCTCGGGCAGCACCGCGACGGTCGCGGTCGAGGTGTGGATGCGGCCCTGCGCCTCCGTCTCCGGGACGCGCTGCACGCGGTGGACGCCGGACTCGAACTTGAGGCGGCTGTACGCGTTCTCCCCGGCGATCTTCGCGATCACCTCTTTGGATCCGCCCTTCTCGGAGTCGCTCTGCGAGAGGAGCTCCGTCTTCCAGCGCTTCCGCTCGGCGTAGCGGAGGTACATCTCGAGGAGGTCCCGGGCGAAGAGCGCGGCCTCCTCGCCGCCCTCCCCCGCGCGGATCTCGACGATGACGTTCTTCTCGTCGAGCGGGTCCTTCGGGATGAGCAGGCGGCGGAGCGTCTCGCCGAGGGCGCCGATCGCGGCCGCGGCCTCGGCCTCCTCCTCGCGCGCCAGGTCCCGGAGCTCGGCGTCGTCGCCGTCGACGAGCGCGCGCGCGTCCTCGCGCTTCCGCTCGGCCGCGCGCAGCTCGGCGATCGCCGACACGACGGGGCCCAGCGCCGCGTACTCGCGGCCGACGGCGGCGAGGCGCGCGCGGTCGCCGGTGACCGCGGGATCGGCCATCTGCCGCTCGAGGTCCTCGTGCCGCGCGACGACGCCCGCGAGTCGCTTACGCAGCTTCGGCGAGAGCTCCATCAGGCCGCCTGCGCTTCCGCGTCGCCGGCGAGCGCCTCCTCGAGCGAGGCGATCGCGACCTCGATCATCCCGTCGTCGGGCCGCCGCGTCGTGATCCGCTGGAGGAAGAGGCCGGGCGCGACGAGCGCGCGGAACGGCGCGAGGTGCTCGTACTTCGCCCCGAGCTTCAGCACCTCGTAGGACACCGCCGCGACGGGGATGACGAGCGCGAGGCGCACGGCGAGGTCGGCGAGCGGGTGGACGCGCGGGATGAACGCGAACGACGCGATCGCGATGACGACGACGATGAGCAGGAACGCCGTGCCGCAGCGCGGGTGCGCCGTCGGGTAGGGGCGCACGCGATCGGGGACGAGCGCCTCGCCATGCTCGAACGCGTGGATCGTCATGTGCTCCGCGCCGTGGTACGCGAACACCCGTCGGATGTCCGGCATGAGCGAGATCGCGCCGAGGTATCCGAGGAACAGCACGAGGCGGAGGACGCCCTCCACGACGTTCGCCGTGAGGTCGCGCTCGCCGAGGGCGCCGCGCAGGAGCGCGGTGACGGCGTACGGGATCCCGATGAAGAGCACGAGCGCGATGCCGACCGCGACGATCATCGCCGCGGTCCCGCCCTTCCCCATCTCCTCGTTCTCGGGCATCTGCAGCTCCGCGGAGCGCATGAGCATGCGCATCCCGTGCGAGAGCGACTCCCACAGGACGACGACGCCGCGGACGAAGGGCCAGCGCCACGGCCCGGGACGGAGGAGCGGCGACCGCAGCGCCTCGCGGTAGCGGTAGATCGCGCCGTCGGGCTTGCGGCAGGCCATCGCGAGGGTCCGCTTCCCGCGGATGACGACGCCTTCGATGACGGCCTGGCCACCGTACGCGGTCGGCGCGGGCATCAGGGCTCCTGGATCGGGCTCGGTCCTGGCCGGCGAAGCCGGTCCGGACCGGACATCACATCCGCCTCCGGTCGCCGTGGCACGTCGTGGCACAGCCGGCAGCGCGCCTCGTATGCCTCCTTCGCGCCGATGACGATGATCGGGTCGTCGTAGTACGCGGGCACCCCGTTCACGATCCGCTGCGTACGCGTGCCGGGCTCGCCGCAGACGACGCAGATCGCCTCGAGCTTGTCGACACGCTCGGCGTGGGCGAGGAGCGCCGGCACCGGCCCGAACGGCTCGCCGCGGAAGTCGAGGTCGAGGCCCGCGCAGATGACGCGGCGCCCGTCCCGCACGAGCGACCGGACGACGTCGACGATGCCGGCGTCGAAGAACTGCACCTCGTCGATCGCGACCACGCTCGTGTCCGGCTCGGTGAGCTCGGCGATCTCCGCGCTCGAGCGCACCGGCCGCGCCACGTACGAATCGCCGTCGTGCGAGCGGACGACCTCCACGCCGAAGCGGTCGTCGATGAGCGGCTTGAACACCTGGACCGAGCGCCTCGCGATGACGGCACGCTTCACGCGGCGGATGAGCTCCTCGCTCTTGCCGCTGAACATGCTGCCGACGACGACCTCGAGTCCCGCGTGGGCGCCCATGCGAGGACGCTAGCGCGCGGCGGCGGCGGTGTCCTTCTTCGCGTACCGCTTGTTGAAGCGATCCACGCGGCCCTGGATGTCGATGAGGTGCTGCTTCCCCGTGAAGAACGGGTGGCACTTCGCGCACACCTCGACGTGCAGCTCCGGCTTGGTCGAGCCCGTGGTGAAGGTGTTGCCGCACGCGCAGATGACCTTCGCGTCGACGTACTTCGGGTGGATCTTCGCCTTCATGTCCTGACCTCTACGCCTGCGGGACCACGTGCACGCGGCGGCGGTCGTCGCGCGCCGGGCCGTACTGGACGGTGCCGGCGACGAGCGCGAACAGCGTGTGGTCCTTGCCGACGCCGACGTTCGTGCCGGGGAGGACCTTCGTGCCGCGCTGGCGGACGATGACCGCGCCCGCGTCCACGACGGTGCCCGCGTACTGCTTGACGCCGAGCCGCTGGCCGGCGGAGTCGCGTCCGTTGCGGGTCGAGCCCGCGCCCTTCTTGTGTGCCATGTCCTCTTAGACCTCGATCCTCGTGATGCGGAGCGTGACGTTGCTGGCGCGATGCCCGATCGTCTTCCGCTGCCGCGTCTTGTTCTTGTAGCGGAAGACCCGGATCTTCTCGCCCTTGCCGCGCGAGACGACCTCGGCGGTCACCTTCGCGCCCTTCGCGTCCCTGGGAGCGCCGTCGTCGGCCACGAGCAGGACGTCGTCGAGCACGATCTCGGCGCCCGGCTCCGCCGCGACGTTGGACGTCACGGTGATGAGCGCGCCTTCCTCGACGCGATACTGCTTGCCAGCCGCCCGGACGACCGCGTACACGAAGTCACGCTCCCCCAGAGATGCTCTGGACAAAAAATGGCGCCGCGCCGAGGCGCGACGTACGGAAAGTGTATCAGAGGAACGTGCCCGAGCCGCGTCTCTCCGACGACCTCGTCGACCGGGTGCTCGCCCGGCTCGGGATCGACCGCGTCGACCGCTCGGCGGACGGGCTCGCGCGGCTCTACCGGGCGTGGTGCCACGCGGTGCCGTGGGACAACGTGCAGAAGCGGATCGCGGTGGCGCGCGGCGACGCGAGGCTCCCCGGAGGCGAGCCCGCCGAGCTCTTCGAGAACCTCCTCGCGCACGGGACCGGCGGGACGTGCTGGCCGTCGGCGGGCGCGCTCCACGCGCTGCTCCGCGCGGTCGGCTTCGACGCGCGCCGCGGCGTCGGCACGATGATGTACGACCGCATCGGCTCGAAGGTCCCGAACCACGCGACAACGATCGTGCGCCAGGACGGCGAGGAGTGGCTCGTCGACTCGTCGATCCTGAACGAGGTACCGGTGCCGCTCCGCCGGGAGCGCACCCTGGTCCCGCACCCGATGCACCCGACGAGCGCAGCGCCGCACGCCGACGGCCTGTGGCTCGTCGAGTGGCAGGCGCACAACAGGGATGAGCGCGTGACGTGCCTGGTCTGGGACGACGACGCGACGCACGAGCGGTACCTAGAGGGATACGAGGCGTCGCGCGTGCGCGGCTTCTCCTACAAGCTCACGTTCCGCCGGGGATACCCGGGCGGCTTCCTCACGATCGTCGGCGTGCGCGTGTGGAAGGACCGGACGGGCGCGCTCACGGTGACCGAGGTCGACGACCGCGTGCGCGCGCTCGTCGACGCGGGCGTGTCGGAGGACGCCGCGCGGCGGCTGCCGCCGGACGAGGAGCCAGCCGGCTAGCGCGCGCGGGAGTCGAGCGCGACGACCTGGAGGTTCTCCGGCAGAGACGAGCGCGTGACCGACAGCTTGGGGACGGGGACGAGCTCCTTCACGCCGAGCTCGTGGAGGAGCCGGTCGAACGGCGCGTCCTTCTTCCGGCCCTCGGCCTCGAACGACATCGGGACCACGACCTTCGGCTCGAGCTGGTGGACGATCTCGGCGGCGGTCGCGGCGGACAGGTTCGTGTCCGCGCCGCTGATCGGGACGAGGAGCACGTCGACGTCCCCGATGCGCTCGAGCTCCGTGGCCGGAAGGCTGTGGCCGAGGTCGCCGAGGTGGCAGACCACGAGGTCGTCGAGGCGGATCGCGAAGACCGTGTTCTTCCCGCGCTTCGCGCCCTTGTCGTCGTCGTGGAACGTCGCGACGCCGGTCACGAGGATCTCCCGGACCTCGTACTCGCCCGGGCCGGTGAGCACCACGGGCTCGCCGCCGACCGAGCGGAGGCTGCCGTGCCCCGGGTGGTCGTGGGACATGGTCACGAGGTGCGCCTCGGTCCTGGGGATCGCGTGGCCGCTCTTCGGATCCGGCGGGTCGGTGAGGACGATGCCCTCCCGCCCGCGCAGCCGGAAGCACGCGTGTCCGAGCCAGGTGAGGTCCATGGGGCGCAGCCGAGAATAGGCGAACGGCGGCCGCCGGGCGGCCGTCCGGACGCCTGACCGCCGGTCTTACCGCGATCTCATGCGCGCTCGCTAGCGTCACGGGCGCCCCGCGCAGGGGCATGCGACTCCGCGCCGGCGGGCATCGTGACCGCGCGGAGGGGAAGGGCGAAGTGACGGTCATCCGTGGGCTCCTCGCGACCTGGACCGGACGCGCGATCGTCGCGGGCGCGGTGGCGCTCGTCGTCGGTGTCCCGGTCCTCGTCGGGCGCGCGGCGGCCACGCCGGCGAAGGCCGAGCTCCGCACGGCGCCGGTGGGCCGCGGCGCGGTCACGCAGACCGTCGCGGTCTCGGGCTCGATCAACGCCGCGGCGACGGTCAGGCTGAGCTTCCGCACGGCCGGCCGGCTCGACGCGGTGCTCGTGAAGGTCGGCGAGCAGGTGACGGCGGGCCAGGCGCTGGCACGGCTCGACCTCACGGACCTCACCCTCGCCGTCGGCCAGGCGCAGGCGAACCTGGCGTCGGCACAGGCGCGCTACGAGGTGGCGGTCGCCGGCGCGTCCGCCGAGGACGTGAGCGCGGCGCGGCTCTCCGTCGACAACGCGACCCGCGGCCTCGACAACGCCCGCCGCACGAGCGAGCTCGACCTCGCCACCGCGAACGCGAACCACGCGAGGACCACGAACGGCTACACGAACGCGCGCGCGACGTTCCTCTCGCTCGCCGAGCGGTCGCGCGTCGACGCGGAGCTGCTCGTCAAAGCGGCCGACGCCATCGCAGCGGACACGCGGCTCCTGTTCGACGAGACCGCCACGCTGCGCGAGAGCGGCGACACGCGCTCGGCGCGCAGCTCGCTCGCGCAGGCGATCGTGCCGCTGACCAACGCCACCACGACGTCGGCCGCCACGCTCCGAGCGGCCATCTACGACCACGGCACGGCCACGAACGGAGTGCGCGAGGCGGCGACCGCCTTCGACGAGGCGTTCGCCGCCGGGTCCGACACCGCGCCCGCGACCGGGCAGCTCGGGTCGGCCCAGGTCACGTACGGCGCGGCCGTGACGAGGCTGAACGGCGCGATCGACGTGCTGTCCGGCCAGCTCGCCTCCGCGCAATCGAGCGTCACATCGGCCCAGACCTCCCTCAACAGCGTCGCGGCGCGCGCGAACGCCGAGTACGAGACGTTCCGCTCGTCGCTCACGACCCTCGCGGGCAAGATCACCGCGGCGCAGCAGAGCGCGAGCGCGACGAAGGCGAAGGTGACGCAGGCGGGAGCGTCGCTCTCGACCGTCGCCGACGCCGTGAACGGCGGCCTCTTCAAGGCCCGCCAGGACCTCGCGAGCGCGCAGGACCGCGGCGCGTCGTCCGTGGCCACCGCCGAGAGCCAGCTCGCCTCGGCGCAGAACTCGCTCGCGAGGCTCGCGCCGAAGCACACCGAGATCGCGTCGAACTACGCGAGCCTGCTCCAGGCGCAGAACGCGCTCGAGAAGGCGCAGAGCGACCTCGCGAACGCGACCCTCAAGGCGCCGGTGAGCGGCGTCGTGGCGACGATCGGCGCGCAGGTCGGCGAGAACGTCACGACGGGCGGTAACACCCCATTCATGACGGTCGCGAACACGTCGAGCCTCGCGCTCCACGGCACGGTCGGCGAGGCCGACGTCGCGAAGCTCAAGCTCGGCCAGGTCGGGACCGTCACGGTCGACGCGGTGGGCATCGGCACGCGCATGACGGGGAAGGTCACCCTCATCGATCCGGTCGCGACGATCCAGCAGGGCGTCCCGGTGTACGGGGTCGACGTCACGCTCGACGTGCCCGACCCGCAGGTCCGCCCGGGCATGTCCGGCACCGCCGGCGTCATCCTCGCGAGCCGGTCGAACGTGCTCACGGTGCCGAACCTCGCGATCCGCACGGTGAGCGGCAAGCGCGTCGTCCAGGTGCTCCGCGGCGGCGAGGTCGTGGACGCCGACGTCACCCTCGGCCTGTCGAACGACACCGTCACCGAGGTGCTGAGCGGGCTGGAGGAAGGCGAGCTCGTCGTGCTGCCGCAGCGCACGACGGCGGCGCCCGCGCAGAACCAGATCCGCGTCCCGGGCGGCCAGCCGGGCATCCAGGTCCGATGACGGCGGTCCTGCGCCTGCGCGGGATCACGAAGACCTACCGGATGGGCCGCGAGAACCTCGTGCAGGCGCTCCGCGGCGTCGACCTCGACGTGAGCGCCGGCGAGTTCGTCGCGATCATGGGACCGTCGGGCTCCGGGAAGTCGACGATGATGAACGTCATCGGCTGCCTCGACGTGCCGGACGGCGGCACGTACGAGCTCGCCGGCCGCGACACGAGCCGCCTCTCCGACGACGAGCTCGCGTCGCTCCGCAACCGCCACATCGGCTTCGTCTTCCAGACCTTCAACCTGCTTCCCCGCCTGAGCGCGCTCGAGAACGTGGAGCTCCCGCTCGTGTACGGGGGCGGCACGAAGCGGCGGCGCGAGCGCGCGGAGGACGCGCTCCGGCTCGTCGGGCTCGGCGACCGCATGGCGCACCGCCCGAGCGAGCTCTCGGGCGGCCAGCAGCAGCGCGTCGCGATCGCGCGCGCGCTCCTCAACGACCCCGCCCTCATCCTCGCGGACGAGCCCACCGGGAACCTCGACTCGCGCTCGTCGGCGGAGATCCTCGCGATCCTGCAGCGCCTCGGCGACCAGGGGAAGACCGTGGTCATGGTCACGCACGAGGCCGACGTCGCGGACCACTGCCGGCGGATCGTCCGCATGCGCGACGGGAGGATCGCGGGCGACGAGCGCGTCGTCATGCCGCGCCGCGCCGAGGACGAGGTCGCGCGGATGGCGCTGGCCCCCGCATGAAGCTCCTCGACTCGCTCCGCTCCGCGCTCCGCTCGCTCGTCGTGAACAAGCTCCGCTCCGCGCTCACGATGCTCGGGGTCGTCATCGGCGTCGCGGCGGTGATCGCGATGGTCGCCGTCGGCAACGGCGCGTCGCAGCGCGTGCAGGAGACGGTCCTGTCGCTCGGATCGAACCTCGTGACCGTCACGCCCGGCGCGCAGACCGCCGAGGCGCTGCGCGGCGCCGGACCGCAGGCGCAGAGCCTGACCCTCGACGACATGCGCGCGATCCGCGAGCAGCTCGGCGGCTCGATCCGCGCGATCGAGGCCGAGCAGCAAGCCGGCCGCTGGCAGGTGACCGCGGCGGGAACCAACTGGAACAGCCAGGTGAGCGGCGTCACCGAGGAGTACCCGGCCGTGCGCGACTGGAAGATCGCGCAGGGCGACTTCTTCGGCGAAGCGGAGCTCCGCCTCAACTCGCAGGTCGCGGTCCTCGGCGCGACGACCGCCCAGAACCTCTTCGGCGACGGCGACGCCGTCGGCCAGACGATCCAGCTGCGGCAGGCGTTCGCCGGCGGCGGCCAGGGCGGAGGCCGCGCCCGCGTCATCAGCTTCAAGGTCGTCGGCGTCCTCGAGGCGAAGGGCTCGACGTTCGGCTTCAGCCGCGACGACCAGATCCTCGTGCCGGCGACGACCGCGCAGCGCGTCCTCACCGGCCGCACGAACGTGGTGAACGCGATCGTCATCAAGGCCGAGTCGAGCGAGACGATGGCGACGACGACGGAGGACGTGCGCGCGATCCTCCGCGAGCGTCACCGGATCTCCGATCCCGCGCTCGCGGACTTCACCGTGACGAACCAGAACGACACGCTCGCCGCGCTCTCCACGATCACGACGACGTTCACGGTGCTGCTCGGGGCGATCGGCGGGATCTCGCTCCTCGTCGGCGGGATCGGGATCATGAACATCATGCTCGTCTCGGTGAGCGAGCGGACCCGCGAGATCGGGATCCGCAAGGCGGTCGGCGCGCGCCGCCGCGACATCCTCGCGCAGTTCCTCATCGAGGCGGTCGCGCTCACCGGCACGGGCGGGCTCCTCGGGATCCTCCTCGGCTGGGGGATCACGGAGGTCGTGCGGCGGATCCAGCCCGATGTGCTCGTGGTCATCACCGCGGGAACGGTCGCCGTCGCGGTGGGCGTGTCCGTCGCGATCGGCGTGATCTTCGGTCTCTACCCGGCGATGCGCGCGGCCCGGCTCCACCCCATCCAGGCACTGAGGTACGAATGAGATGAACAGGAACACGTACGTCGCGCTCGGCGTCGTCGTCGCGGTCGCGCTCTTCTTCGGCGGCTTCGCCGTGGGCCGCACGCTCGCGCCGGCGGCGCCGGCGACGGACGGCGCCGCCACCGATGCGACCGGGACCCAGGGAGCCGGGGCGCGGCGCGGTCTCGTGCAGGGCGGGCAGGGCGCGGCCGGCGCGAACGTCCTGAGCGGTCGCGTGCTCTCGGTGCAGGACGGCTCGATCACGGTCGAGGTCCGCCAGCCGGCCGCCGCGAGCGCGTCGCCTTCGGTCACCTCGACGATCGCGCTCGTCGGCTCGGGCACGCGGATCGTGAAGAGCACCGAGACGCAGATCGCGCTCTCCGAGATCAAGGCAGGCGACACGATCACGGTCGTCGGCTCCACCGACGCCGCGACCGGGACGGTGAGCGCGACCGCGGTGCTCGTGGGCGGGAACGCGCTCCAGCAGCTCCTCGGACCAGGCGCAGGCGCGGGCCGGAGCGCGCGACCGGTCCCGACGATCAGCCCGGGCGGAGGCAGGTAGCGCGTGACGCCCGAGGTGCGGCGGCAGACCTACATCCGCGCATCGCCCGAGGAGGTGTACGACGCGCTCGCGACGGCCGACGGGCTGGACAGCTGGTTCACGTCCGGCGCGACCGTCGACCCACGGCCCGGCGGTGAGATCACGTATCGCTGGGTGGACTGGGGTCCACGCAGGATCTCGACGACGGCACCGGGGACGGTGCATGAGGCCGTACGGCCGTCACGGTTCGTGTTCGAGCGGGACAGCGGTGATGAGCACCCAACGACTGTCGAGTTCGATCTCGAGGCGCGGGACGGCAGGACCGTGCTCCACCTTCGGGAGCATGGGTTCAGCTCCGGCGACCGCGGGATGCGCGCCGCGCTCGACGAGGCGAGCGGCTGGGGCGAGGCCATGACGCTCGTGAAGTTCCGCATAGAGCACGGCCTCCGCTACTAGGTCCGCCCGCGCATCCTGTTCCAGTGATCGGCGACATCGAGGTCCGCGAGGCCGGCGCGAAAGGCAGGGGCGTCTTCGCCTGCCGCGCCTTCCGCCGCGGCGAATTCATCCTCAGGCGGAGGCACGGCCGCGTCGTCCGCACTTCCCAGCTCGCGACACTGAGCGCTGAGGAGCGGCGCCACCTCTGCGAGCTCGACCGAGGTCGCAGCGCGGTCCTGCTCCCGCCAGGCTGCTATCTGAACCACTCGTGCGAGCCCAACGCGATGCGGAGCGGCGTCAAGGTCTTCGCGTGGCGCGCGATCCGGCGCGGCGAGGAGATCACGATCGACTACCGCCTGAACGCGTTCGGCGGTGAGCGCTGGCGCTGCCGCTGTGGGTCCGCGAGCTGCACGGGGACCGTGATCGGCAGCTTCTTCGCGCTCGACCCGGAGACGCAGCGGCGCTACCTGCCGTACGCGCCGCCATTCATTCGGGCGGAGCTGCGCCGGCGCGACGCTACATCGACTCGGGGGCGCTGACCCCGACCAGCCCGAGCACCTGTCGCAGCGTGACCTGCGCCGCCTGCACGAGGCGTAGCCGCGCGCGCGACCGCTCGACGTCCTCGCCCACGACGCGCACGTCGCGGTAGAAGCCGTGGAAGAGGCCCGCGAGCTCGAGCGCGTAGCCGGTGAGGCGGTGCACGGCCTTCGTCCCGCGGATCTCCGCGACGAGCTCGGGGAGCTCGAGGAGCTTCTTCACGAGGTCGAGCTCGGCGTCGTCGACGAGGAGCGAGACGTCGGCCCCCTCCGCGTCGAGGCCGCGCTCCGCGGCCGTTCGGAGGATCGAGGCGATGCGCGCGTGCGCGTACTGCACGTAGAAGACGGGGTTCTCGTTCGACTGCTGGACCGCGAGCTCGAAGTCGAAGTCGAGCTGCCGGTCCGCGCTCGACTGGAGGAAGAACCAGCGCGCGGCGTCCACGCCGACCGCGTCGATGACGTCGTCGAGGAGCAGGAACTGCCCGGTCCGCTTGCCCATCTTGACGAGCACGCCCTCGTGCAGGAAGCGCACGAACTGGTAGATGACCACGTCCCACTTCTCCGAGAGGCCGAGCGCCGCCATCGCGGTGCGCATCCGGCGCATGTGCCCGTGCGTGTTCGCGCCCCAGATGTCGATCTTCTGGTCGAACCCGCGCTTCACGATCGCCTCGCGGTGGTACGCGACGTCGACGCCGAAGTACGTCGGGATTCCGTTCGAGCGGACGAGCACGCTGTCGATGTCCTCGCCGAGGTCGCGCGAGCGGAGCCAGATCGCGCCGTCCCGCTCCTCGACGTGGCCGCTCGACCGCAGGGCCTCGAGCGCGTCGGCGAACTCTCCGCTCGCGACGAGGCCGGTCTCCGCGTACCACGCGTCGAAGTGGATGCCGAAGCGCTCCGTGGTCGCCCGGTGCTGCTCGACGAGCCAGCCGATCGCCTTCTTCGCGAACAGCGGCGCCTGGTCCTCGATCGGGAGCGGGCGCCAGCGGTCGCCGTCCTCGTCGCGGATCCGCTTCGCGAGGTCGATCACGTAGTCGGCGACGTAGCCGCCCTCCGGGATCTCGAGCCCCGTCTCGCCGAAGAGCTCGCGGTAGCGGACCGCGAGCGTCCGCCCGAAGACCTCGACCTGCGTGCCGGTGTCGTTGACGTAGTACTCGCGGCTCACGTCGGCACCGGAGAACGCGAGGACGTTCGCGAGCACGTCGCCGATGGGGCCGCCCCGGGCGTTCGCGACGGTCATCGGCCCGGTCGGGTTCGCCGACACGTACTCGACCTGGACGCGCCTGCCGCGAAGCGCATCGGTCCGTCCGAACGCGTCGCCCTCGCGGACGATCGCGTCGACCTGGCGCCCGAGCCACGCGGGGGAGAGGCGCAGGTTCACGAATCCCGCGGTCGCCTCCGCCGTCGCGACGAGGCCGTCAGTGCGCACGCTCGCGGCGATCGCCTTCGCGATCTCGGCCGGCGGGCGGCGCAGCGTGCGGCTGAGCCGCATCGCGATCGTGCAGGCGTAGTCGCCGTGCGCGCGCTCCTTCGGGCGCTCGATCTCCACCGGCGCGGCGCGCGCCGCCTCCGGCCAGCCCCCGTCGTCCGCGGCCTTCAGCACCGCCGCGGCCACGACGTCGCGCACGAGGTCGGCGGTGGGGGTCACGGCGACGAGTGTGGCGCAGGGTGCGCGAGCGCGTCACCGCGCGGCTCGTGCGCGCGGAAGAGCACCCACGTGAGCGCGGCGGCGAGCCCGTAGGCGGCGATGAGCGTGAAGAGGTTCACCGTGTAGCCCGCCGGGCCGAGCGCGGAGCGGACGAGCCCCGAGACCCCCGCGGCGGCGGCGTTCCCCGCCGCCCACGCGAGGTGGAGGATCGCCTGCGCGCCGGCGCGCTCCGACGGTGCGAACGACGCGTGCGTGAAGGCGCCGATGGTGGCCGACGCGCCGTACATGAGCCCGGCCCGCGCGGCGAGGGCGATCACGGCGACCAGCGGGCCCGCGGCGAGCGCGGCGAGCGCGGCGAACGGCAGCGACGCGAGCTCGACGACGACGACGCCGCGCACGTCGCCGAGCCGCGCCGCGACGAGCCGCGCGTGGAGGTACGCGCCGAGGCTGCCGCCCACCGCGATGACGCCCATCGCGATCCCGATCTCGATGAACGCGAGGCCGAAGCGGTCGGCGAGGAAGAGGTTGAGGAACGGCAGGAACGAGCCCGCGCCGAACCCGAAGATCGCGTCGAGCACGAGGAAGCGGCCGAGGAGGCGGAAGCGGACGGCCCGCTCGTGGCCGCCGCGCGCGACCGGCGGGGCGGCGAGCATGAGCGCGGGGATCGCCGAGAGCGCCGCGACGAGTCCGCCCCCGCCGATCAGCGCGCGGACGGTGTTCGCGTCGGCCGGGGCGAAGCCGAGCGCGGCGGCGACCGGCGCGGCGAGCGCGCCGGCGATGAAGGCCGCGAGGAACGCGGCGATCGTGCCGAGGGCGATCTGGCGCCCGAACATGCGGGAGCGCTCGCTGCCGCTCGTCGCGTCGGCGATGAGCGCGCTCCCCGACGACGCGACGACGATGCCGCCCGCGCCGAGGCCCGCCGCCGACGCGAGGAGCGGGCCGAGCGACTCGAAGGAGAGGATCCCGATGAGGCCGGTCGCGGTGACGCCTCCGCCGACGATGACCGAGCCGCGGCGCGAGAGGTGCCGCGGGAGGAGCGCGGCCGGGAGGGCCCCGAAGATGCCGCCGAGCGCGAGCGCGGCGGCCAGCGCGCCGATCTCGGTCTCTCCGAGACCGAGCGCGCGGTAGAGGAAGTTCAGGTAGAAGCCGGCGACGCCGAGGCCGAACGAGCCGATCGCGCTCGAGGCGATGAAGATGCGCGCGTCGCGGCGGCCGAGGCTAGCCGCCGCCGAGCGTCGCCTCGATCTGCTGCTCGCGTCCATCGCGGAACACCGTAAGGCGCACGCGGTCGCCCGGACGGAACCGCAGCATGACCGTCGCGAGCGGGTGCTCCGCGTCGAGCCGCGTCTCGTTGACCTTCACGATCGCGTCGCGCACGCGCAGTCCGGCGCGGTCGGCGGCCGATCCCGGGTCGACGCTCGTGATCACCGCGGCCGCGGCGATGTCGGACGGCAGCCCGAGGGTCGGCGCCTGTCGCGGCGTCACGAACTGGTAGCGAATGCCGAGCTTCCCTCGCTGCACGCGCCCGCTCTTGATGAGCTCCTCCGCGATCTGGCGGACCGTGTTGCTCGATACCGCGAAGCCGAGGCCCTCGGCCCCGGTCTCGCGCACCACGAGCGTGTTCATGCCGATGACCTGCTTCGCGGCGGCCCAGATGAGCGGCCCGCCGGAGTTGCCCGGACTGATCGGCGCGTCCGTCTGGAGGAGGTCCTCGAGGAAGATCTGCGTGCTGAGCTCGGGGAGACGGCGGCCTTTGCCCGAGAGCACGCCCGACGTGACGCTGTTCTTGAACTCACCGAGCGGGCTGCCGATCGCGACGACGGTCGCGCCGAGCGGCGCCGCGTCGCTGTCGCCGATCGGCGCGGCCTTGAGCGAGAGGCCCGCCGTGTCGATCTGCAGCACCGCGACGTCGGTCTCCGGATCCCGGCCGACGAGCCGCGCCTGCAGCCGCTTCCCTTCGGAGAGGATGACGTCGAACGCGGAGCCGGCGCTCCCGGTCTCGTCCACGACGACGTGGTTGTTCGTCGCGATGAAGCCGCGCTGCGCGTCGATGATCCAGCCGGATCCGCTGCCGACCTCCGCACCTCTCCCGGACCGCTGCACGACGGTCACGACCGTGGGCCCGAGCTCCCGGACCGCGTCGACGACGGGGCCGTCCCTCGCGTCCGTCGTGACGGCGGGCGGGGCGGCCGTCGGGAGGGACGCAGCGCCGGTGGGGGCCGGCCGGGGGATACGAAGGCCGTCGCTCGCGACGAGGCCGCCGGCGACACCGCCCACGAGCGCGCCGATGAGGAACATGCCGAGGCCGAACGGACCGCGGTTCACATCCGCCTCCCGCTAGCGGCGGGCGCGCGCTCCCGCGTCCGGTGCCCCGCCCGGCGCGACGGGCTTGCGGCGACGCACCGGGCGCACGGCCTCGGGCTCGACGAGCTGCCCGACCGCGGTCGCGCGGAGCTCGAGGTCCACGTGCTCGCCGGGCTCGAGCTCGACGGGCCAGGAGAACGCGATCTCCGTCTGCTCGTACACGCGCTCGAACCCCTCATCGGAGGAGACCACCGCATAGACCGGGCCCGACCGGACCTCCGCGGGCGGCTCCACGGCGAGCGTGATGTCGAAGTGCCGCGTCTCGGAGTGGATCGTCACCTCGCCCACGTTGCGGTTCGAGAGCTCCTTGCCGGGCGTCGTCTTCCGCGTGCCGAGCGAGATCACGTCCGCGGCGTTCGCCTCCGACAGGAGCGCGAAGTTCGCGGTGGAGGTGAAGGTGAGCGCGATGTCCTCGTCGCCGTCGTTCCGGATGCGGTAGCGCACGCCGGCGGCGAGGCCCTCGTCGGCGATCCGGAGATCCTTGCGGATCCCGAGCCCCGGCACGGAGGCGAGCGCGCGCGCCGGCGCCTCGAGGATGAGGCTGACGGTGCGCGCCTCGCGCTGCGGCGTGAGCGCGTACGGCACCGCGTCGAGGACGACGGGCTCCTCGCGTTTCACGACGAAGGAGTCCTGGAAGAGCCCGCGGCGGCCCGGGTCGAGGTCGAGGAGCTTCGTCAGGCCGCGCTCCTTCGCGCGGACGACGTCGCCCTTCGCGAGCGCCTTGTCGTCGACCTTCCCGATCTTGAGACGGCCAGCCTTCTCCGCGCGGCGCAGCACCTCGTGCTCGCCCTCGGCGCGACGCGCGATCGTGTCGACGAGGTTGGTCGCCGAGGCGTACACGTCCCACTCCACGATGCAGCCGCCTTGCACGTGGACGAACACGGCTCCCGCGTTCCCGCGGAAGAGGTACTCCTCGAGGCCGTCGACGTCGTAGTCGCGCTGCTCGCCCGCGGCGACGCGGCGCTCGGCGAGGATGCGCTCCGCCTTGAGGAGCGAGCCGTACGCGTCCGCGCGGAGCTGCGGGAGGTACACGCCGCCGTGCCCGCCGTGCCAGTACACGTCGTTGCCCTGGGCGCGCCAGAGGTTCTGCTGCGCCTGCCGCACCTCGATCGACGAGTCGAGGATCGAGCGGCGCGCGAGCTCCTCGCTCACCATGAGCATCCGCTTGTGGAGCGCGTTCGCCTCGGGGTACTTCGCGAGGAAGTTCCGCCACGACGGCGTCGCCAGGAGCGCGGCCTGGTCGTCCTTGAGCGCGTTGCGCGCCTGCGCGAAGCGGCGCGCCGCGAGCGCGTCGAACGCCCACTCGGCCATCTCCGCGTACGTGCCTCCGGGCAGGTACACGCGCCGCGCCGGCTTCTGGAAGATCCAGGCGTTCTCGAGCGTGATCGTCTCGATCTCGTGCGACTGCGCGACGAGCGCGGTGAACAGCTCGTCGAGGTAGTTCTCCTTGTGGATCCGCGAGAACGTTCCGGGCCAGGCGCCGAACTTCTCGCCGTCGTCCGCGTGCACGACGAGCCGCGCACCGGCGCGCTTGCGCTCCATGAGCTCCGCGATCGCCTGCTTCACGTCCTTGAACGGGATGAGCGTGCGGAGGCGCGCGGACGCGGGGAAGACGACGAGCGGGAAGCCCTGGTCCTCGGTGATGAACGACTCGCCGAGCTCCTCCCGGCGGAGGCCCGCCTGGAGGAAGTGGTCCTCGTCGAGCGTCGTGTACGCGACGCCGGCCTCCGCGAGGAGCGACGGGAGGTGCGGCTCCCACACGCGCTGCGTGAGCCACGCGCCGAGCGGCCGGTGCCCGAAGACGGAGACGATGCGGTCGGTGAGCGAGCGGATCTGGGCCACGGCGTCCCGTCGGGGAACGCCGACGAGGATCGGCTCGTAGTACCCGCCGGTGAGCAGCTCGACCTGACCGCGCTTCAGGAGATCGCCAAGGTCGCCGACCACGTCCGGCCGGTTCCCCTCGAGCCAGTCGAGGAGCGGCCCCGAGAAGTGGAGCGTCGCCTTCACTTCGGGGTGCCGATAGAGGGCGCCGACGAGCGGCGCGTACGCGCGCTCGGTCACCTCCTGGAACGTCGAGGGGAAACTCCCCGCCGGCTGGTGCTGGTGAAAGACCAGCGCCAAGCGCAGCCGGTCGGCCATTCCATCGCAGTTTACCGCATCACACCTAAACCGTACGGTCTGCGTACGCCGTGACGACCGCCCTGTCGGACCGTTCGACAATGAGCATGCCCATGTCGCGATCTCCGCTCCGGTCGCTGCTCCTCCTGGCCACGATCCTAGCCGCCTGCACGTCCGGGTCGGTGACTCCGCCGCCCGCCGCTTCGCCGGCGCCGTCCGCTACGCGGACGCAGGCACCGACGCCCGCCGAGACAGCCAGACGAACGCCGTCGCCATCGCCGTCCCCCACGGCGTCGCCGAGCCCCAGCCCGACGCTCCTGCCGGCGGTGTGCCCGACCGAGCGCGGCGGCGACCCGGCCGTCTCGCGGACGCTCGCGGCCTTCCGCGCCGCCGAGAACTCGGGCTTCGACCGCGTCGTCTTCGACTTCGGGAACGGGCCGCTGCCTGCCTACGTCGTGGAGCAGGCGCGCGAGTTCGTGGGGCCGAGCGGGATGCCGACCCCCGTGCAGGGCACGGCGTTCATCGGAGTGCGCTTCCCGCGCGCCGGCGAGATGGGCTCCTACCGGGGTCCGCGGTCGGTGCTTCGCCCGACGCCGTCCATCGCGGAGATCAAGATCGTCGAGGACTTCGAGGGGGTGCTCGTCTTCGGGATCGGCCTCGACCGGCACAACTGCCCGCGGGTGACCGTGCTCTCCTCGCCCGCTCGCCTGGTCCTCGACTTCCCATGGCGCACGTGAGCGATACTTAGGTCACCGCACGCGCGTTAAGGGGGAGCCCGCATGGCCGAAGCGAAGAAGCTCGCCGTCCGCCCGCGCACCGTCCTCGGGAAGAAGGTCGGACGGCTGCGCCGCGAGGGGTCGCTGCCCGGCGTGATCTTCGGCGGCCGCGAGCCCTCCGTGCCGATCGAGACCGACACGCACGCGTTCGAGCTCGGCTACCGCGCGTGGGGCAACACGACGCTCCTCTCCCTCGAGGGCCTCGACGGCGACGCCGTTCCCGCGCTCGTGCACGGCGTCTCACGCGATCCGCGCACCGGCCGGCTCCAGCACGTCGACCTCCAGCGGGTGAGCCTGACCGAGAAGACGCACGCCGAGGTCCCGCTCCACTTCGTCGGCGAGTCCGCCGCGACCAAGGGCGGCGCGGTCCTCGTGCACGCGCTCGACAGCATCGAGGTCGAGGCGTTCCCGCAGGACATCCCGCACCGCATCGACGTGGACCTCACGCCGATCGCGCAGATCGACGACGCGATCTTCGTCCGCGACCTCGTGGTCGACGTCGCGACGGTGCGCATCCTCAACGATCCCGAGGAGCTCGTCGCGAAGGCCGTCGCGATCCGCGTCGAGGCGGAGCCGACGCCCGCCGTCGCGGTCGCGGCCGAGGGCGCGGAGGCCGCCGAGGGCGCCGAGGCCGCCGCGGCGCCGGAGGGCGCCGAGGGCGCCGCGCCCGCGAAGCCCGAGGCGAAGGCCGCCGCGGGCGGCAAGCCCGAGGCGAGGCCCGAGGCGAAGGGGAAGAAGGAGGGCTAGACGGCCTCCGGGAACACCGGGGCCGTCCGCTCGACCTCGACCAGCGACGCGTCGTCGGCGGACCTGCCGCGCTCGGCGATCGCCGCGCACTTCCAGAACCGCGACGCGTGCGCGCGGAAACGCTCCGCCGCGTACTCCGCCGCCTGTCCCGTCGTCACGAGGAACGGCCAGTCGCTCGCCTGCGCCAGGAGGAGCTCGCGCGTCGCCTGGCGCGCGGCGCGCGCCGCGATCCGGCCCGGCGCCACGGCCAGCGCGTCGCGCCGCGCCGCCATCCGCGCGAGCTCGCGCCACATCCACGCGGTGCGGAGGTCGAGCCACGTCGAGTGGTCGCTGTTCTTCCCCCACGACCCCTCGCGCAGGTGCGCGCGCGCGCGCGGCGGATGCGCGGCGAGGTGGCCCTCGGCCGTGGCCATGAGGTCCGCGAGGCCGCGGAGCACGAGCGCGAGCCAGTCGACGCCCTCGTACCACCAGTGCCCGAACAGCTCGCTGTCGAACGTCGTCGCGACAAGCGCGTCGTCGCCGGTCCGCCGCCGGGCCGCGACGAGCTCCGACCGCACGAGCGCGACGAAGTGGGCCGCGTGCTCCCTCACGCGCTCGGCCGCGAGCGCGACGTCGTACTCGCGCTTCGCGCCGAGGTCGACCGAGACGTCGGTCACGCTCCAGTAGCGGAGGCCCGTGATGTCGTCCTTGCGGTGGAACTCGCGGTACGCGGGATCGCCCGGGTAGCCGAACATCGCCGACCAGACCTGCCCGGACACCTCGGGATCGCGGGCGATGGTGGCGACGCCCGCGCCGACGAGGTAGGCGCGCGACGTGTCCGCGTGCGGCTCGCCGACGGGATGGGCGTCGAGTGCCGCGCCGGACCGGCTCTCCCGCACCGCGCCGAACGGCTTCCCGGGCGGCGCGGTCGGCACGCCCTCGAGCAGCGGCGCGTCCGTGAAGAAGTGGTCGAGGCCCAGGTCGGCGAGGAGCTCCTCGAGCCCCGGCCGGTACGCGCACTCGGGGAGCCAGACGCCGCGCGCGTCGACGCCGACGAGCCTTCTCGTGGTCCGCTTCCCCACGTCGAGCTGCGCGCGCGCGGAGCGCTCGTCGAGCAGCGGCAGGTAGCCGTGCGTCGCGGCGGACGTGAGGATCTCGACGTGGCCGCTGCGCGCGAGATCGGCGAAGGCGCCGACGAGATCCCCGCCGAAGCGGCGCACGAGCGCGTCGCGGAGCCTGCGGTACGAGCGCAGGTAGAACTCGGCGAGCGCGCGGCGGCGGCCGTCGCGCGCGTCCCGCTCCGCGCGCGCGATCTGGTCGTCGATGTAGGCGAGATCCCGCGCGCGGAGGTCGGCGTCGACGAGCTGCTCGAGGAGCGTGGGCGTGAGGCCCAGGGTGAGGCGGTAGCCGACGCCGTCGGCGCGCAGGTCGTGCAGCGCGACGAGCAGCGGCAGGTACGTGCCGAGGACGGCCTCGTGGATCCACTCCTCTCCATGGGGCCAGCGGCCGGCGCCTTTCACGTACGGGAGGTGGGAGTGGAGCACGAGCACGTACGACATGCGGGACGAACGGTAGCGGGGACGGCGGTCCCACGATCCGCGCGCCGAGATCGTTCACTACGTGCGTGACGAGCCGCGGCTGGCTCCTCTTCGCGGCGATGGCCGTGATCTGGGGCATCCCGTACCTGTTCATCAAGATCGCCGTCGCCGAGCTGACGCCGGCGGCGCTCGTCTTCCTTCGCACCGTGCTCGGCGCCGCGCTGCTCCTGCCCCTCGCGGCGGCGCGCGGCGACCTCGGCGCGCTGCGGCGGTACTGGCGGCCGCTCCTCGTCTACACGTTCGTCGAGGTCGCGGCGCCATGGCTCCTCCTCGCCGACGCGGAGCGGCGGATCTCGAGCTCGCTGGCCGGCCTCCTCATCGCGGGCGTGCCGCTCGTCGGCGCGCTGCTCGCGTGGCTCGGCGCCCAGCACGACCGGCCCGACGCGCGCAGGACGCTCGGTCTCGTCGTGGGACTCGCCGGCGTCGCCCTCGTCGTCGGGCTCGACGTGAAGGCGGACGACCTCGGCGCGGTCGTCGAGGTCGGCCTCGTCGCGGTCGGCTACGCCGTGGGAGCGATGATCATCGGGCGGCAGCTGCGCGCCGCGCCGACGGTCGCGGTCATCGCGGCTTCGCTCGCGATCACGGCGCTCGCGTACGCGCCGTTCGCGATCCCGCAGCTCCCGTCCGAGATGCCGTCGGGACGCGCGATCCTCTCCGTCGCGGTGCTCGGCGCGATCTGCACCGCGCTCGCGTTCGTCCTCTTCTTCGCGCTCATCGGCGAGGTGGGCGCCAACCGCGCGACGGTCATCACGTACTTCAATCCCGTCGTGGCGCTCGTCCTCGGCGTCGCCGTGCTGGCCGAGCCGCTCACGGTCGCGATGGGCGCGGGCCTCGCGCTGATCGTCGCCGGCTCGTACGTCGCGACGCGGCGCTCGCGGGGACCGCGGCAGGCGGCCGAGGCGGCCGCGCCCGGGGGCTGAGGAGCCGCGAGGGGCTTAGCTCGCGGCCGCGGGCCTCTCCCGTGACCAGCGGACGAGCGCCGCGACCGGCGTCCGCGCGGGTCGGCGTGCCCAGCCCGGACCCTGCGCGCGCCGCCGCGTCGCGGCCGGGGCGGGGGCGACGGCCTGCGGCACCGCGGTCGGCACGCGAGCGAGCCGCTCCTGGCGCACGCTCACCCGGGCGCGGCGGCGGATGTCGTCGAACTCGCCTCGCTGCGTCTCGTTCACGAATGTGTACGACGCCCCGCCGCGCCCGGCGCGGCCGGTGCGTCCGATGCGGTGCACGTACGTGTCGGCGGTCGCCGGCAGGTCGTAGTTCACGACGTGCCCGATCTCGTCGACGTGGATGCCTCGCGCGGCGAGATCCGTCGCGACGAGCGTCGTGACCGTCCCGCGCCGGAACGCCTCGAGCACGCGCTCGCGCTCGCGCTGGCCGACGTTGCCGTGGAGAGCGCTGGCGCGATGGCCGAGACGCGCGAGGTCCCTCACGAGCTTGTCCGCACCGTGCTTGGTGCGCCGGAACACGAGCGTGCGCTCCATGCCGTCGCGGCGGAGGAGCTCGTCGAGCGCCGCGCCCTTGTCGGCCTCGCGCACGGCGATCCACGCCTGGTCGATCGCCTCGACGGCCGGCGTCTCCGGACGGACGGCGACCGACGCGGGGTCGATCGTGTACTTCGCCGCGATCTTCTGGACCTCTCCGGCGAGCGTCGCCGAGAAGAGCGCGGTCTGCCGGCCCGCGGGGAGCCGCGCGACGATGCGCGCGATGTCCGGCGCGAAGCCGAGATCGAGGAGGCGGTCCGCCTCATCGAGCACGAGCACCTTGATCTTGGAGAGATCGAGCGAGCGGCGGTCGATCAGGTCGATGACGCGGCCGGGCGTCGCGACGACGATGTGCACACCGCGGCGGAGCGCGTTCTCCTGGTCGCGGTAGCCGACGCCGCCGTACACGGCGACGACGCGCGCGCTCCGGTGGCGGCCGAGCGTGAGGATCTCCTGAGCGACCTGCGCGGCGAGCTCGCGCGTGGGCACGATGACGAGCGCGAAGGGCGCCGATGCGCGGCGGTCGATCCGCTCGAGCAGGGGCAGGCCGAAGGCGGCCGTCTTCCCGGTGCCCGTCTGCGCCTGCGCGAGCAGGTCACGGCCGGCGCGGAGAGGCGGGATGGAGAGCTCCTGGATGGGCGTGAGCGCGGTCCAGCCGAGCTCCCTGGTGGCGCGGTCGAGGTCGAGGGGTAGCGTGATCAATGGCGGTTGCGTCCTTTTGCTGGGTCACAGAGAGCTGTGACCGTCTGAACGGACGCATCTCTACGGGTGCCCTGGGTGTGCGGCAAGCGTACTCGACGGCACGCGGCCGCACCATCACCCACGCTGCGTCCGGCGCGGCATTTGTCGCCGTGCGCGACAAAGCGACGCGCGGCGCTGGTCAGACCAACAGCGGCGTGACGCTCCGCACACGCCACCCCGGGGACACCGATCCGGCGCCTCCGCCCGTTAGACCAATGTCGTGGACCGGGGGGAACGGCGAGCGCTGCTCGCCCTGACGGAGATCGAGCGCGCCGCCCTGCGCCTGCGCCTCGCCGCGACGGCGCTCGCGGCGACGATCCTCGTTCTCGACCCTGGCCATGACCAGGTCACGGCAGGGAGCCTGCTGCTCGGGTACGCGGCGGGGGCCCTCGTGCTGCGGAAGGCGGGATCCGCGCTGCCCCTCGCCGGCTGGATCGGTGTCGGTGTCGACGTCCTCTTCGCCACCGCGCTCGCGCACCTCCTGCCCCTGTCGGGAGCGTGGGTGCTGTACCTGTTCCCGATCGGCACCGCGGCGCTCCGCGGCGGCGTAGCGGCGATCGCGGCGACGGCGGCCGCGTCCGTCGCCACCTACGACCTCGTGCTCGCGGCGCGCGGGGGCGATGCGCTCGCCACCGATCTCTGGCCGATCCAGGTCCTGCTCGCGTTCGCTGTCGTCGCGGCCGAGCTCGTCTGGGTGGTGATGCGGAGCCGGGACGAGCGGCGCGAGCTCCGCACGTACTCGCTCGCCCAGCGCGATCTCGCGGCGGCACGCGACGCGGACGAGCTCCTCGGCCGCCTCACCGACCACGCGGTGCGCAGCTTCGGCGCGTCGGGCGCGTGGATCGAAGGCGGGGCGACCGCGCACGGGCGCGGCCTCGTCGACGACCCGGCGGCGCGGGCAAGCGCGCTGCCGCTCGGCGGCGACCTCGTGCTGCGCGTCGTCTACGACGACGAGCAGCGACGCGAGCGCGGGCTCGCGGCGCTGCGCGACCTCGTCACCGACTCCGGACCCGTGCTCGCCACGGTGACGGCGCTCGCGAGGATCCGGATCGAGCACGATGCCGACAGGCGCGCGCTCGACGCCGTGCGGCAGCTCTCGGACGAGACGACCTCGGCGGGCGCGCTCGCGCGCGGCATCACCACCGCGCAGAGCGTCTTCGGGACCTCGGCGGTCGTCCGGGTCGCGACGGGCGAGCGCCTTGTCGGCGATCTCGACCCCGACGTGGCGAGCGAGCTCGCGCGCGACAACGTGCCGCCGAGGCTCGTACGTGAGCCGGCTACGACCGCCGCCGTGGTCGGCGCGGGCCCGGGCCTGGTGCTCGTCTCGCTGGGCACGCGCCGTCCGCTGATCGAGACCGACCTCGACGTCCTGCGGACCCTCGGCGACGCGATCGCGACGGCGCTCGCGCGGATCGGCGAGCGCGAGACGCTCATCGCGAGCGCGACGGAGCTGCGGCACCGCAGCGACGAGCTGGAGCGCGGCCTGCGCGAGCGTGACGACGCCGTCACGTCGGCGGTCCACGAGCTCCGCAATCCGCTGACCTCCGTGCAGGCGTACGGGCAGCTCATGACGCGCCACCTCGCGGCGGTCCAGCGCCAGGTCACGCAGCTCGACTCGCTCATCGAGGACCTCCTGCGCGTCCCGACCGGCGCGCCGCCGCGGGCCCTGGCGCTCGAGCGCGCCGACCTCGCGCGGGAGGTGTCGGATGCCGCCGCGCGCCTGCGGGTCGCGGTGCCCGGGAGGGACGTGCGCATCGCGGCGGAGCCCGGGCCGCACGAGGCGTTCGTCGATCCGTCGCGGTTCGCGCAGGTCCTCGACAACGTGCTCCGCAACGCGGCGAAGTACTCGCCGGCCGGCGACCCGATCGACGTCCGCCTGTCGCGCGCCGCGGACGAGGTCCTCATCGCGGTGAGCGACAACGGCGACGGCGTCCCGCCCGACGAGCGCGAGCGGATCTTCGAGCGCTACGTGCGCGGCTCGCGCCACGCGGCGACGCAGCCCGGCGCGGGCCTCGGCCTCGCGGTCTCGCGCGAGATCGTCACCGCGCACGGCGGGCGCATCTGGGCCGACAGCGCGGGACCGGGACGCGGAAGCACGTTCACGATCGCTCTCCCGGCCGCCGAGACGGCGACCGTCGGAGGCGTTTCGCCGGACCGGGCCGAACGGGGCGCCTGACCGACCCGCGCGGGCCGTCCCGCCCATGCGCGGAACGGCTGACCCGCATCGTCGCGTCGAAGATCGCCTGACACCGCGCGCGCGCCGGCGGGCCTAGCGTCGGCGCCGTGCGTGTCGTCGTCGCGTTCGACGGCTCCCCCTCAGCGACGATCGCGGTGCGACTCGCGCGATCGCTCGCGTGGCCGGAGGCGACGACCATCCGGGTCGCGCGTGTCCTGCCGCCGCCTCCGCTCGGCGCGGGCGCGCGGCCGGACGTCGACAGGCGGACCGTCGACGCCCTCGTCTCCGTCGTCGACGGCCTGCGCGTCCGCGGCGTGACGCCCGAGGCCTGCATCCTCACGAGCGCCGCTCCGGCGGACGCGATCGTCTCCGAAGCGCGCCGCATCGGCGCCGACCTGATCGTCGTCGGGCACCGCGGGCACGGCGCGGTCGCGACCGTCGTGTTCGGCTCGACGGCGCGCGACATCGCCGAGCACGCGAGCTGCGCCGTGCTCGTGGCGCGCCGGGAGGCGTGCGGTGGGATCGTGCTCGCCGAGGACGGCTCGGCGCCGGCGTACGAGGCACGGCGCGTCCTCGCCTCGTGGCCCATCTTCCGCGGCGTCCCGCTGCGCGTCGTCAGCGTCACGCACGTCACGCGGCCGCTCCTCGCCGCGGTCGGCGCGGGCGCGCGCGCCGCCGGCGACGAGCGCGAGATGGAGGCCCGGATCTCCTACCGCCGGCTCGCGAGCGAGGCCGCCGAGGATCTGCGCGTCGCGGGCCTCGCGGCGGTCGCCGAGGTGAGGCACGGCGACCCCTCGGCCGAGATCCTCGCGGTCGCGCGCGAGCGCGACGCGGACCTCATCGTGATGGGCACTCGCGGCCGCGGCGGCCTCGACCGCGTCCTCCTCGGGAGCGTGGCGCGCTCCGTCCTCCTCGGGGCGAACGCCTCCGTGATGGTCGTGCGCGCCTAGGCGGCGGCTCCCGCGACGGCGAGCCGGTACGCGCCGCGGATCCGTCGCATCTCGCGCACCATGACCGCGACGCCGAGCGCGCTCGTGGCGATCCCGACGAGCATCAGCGGCGTCTTGAGCTCGACCAGGAGGACGGCGAGCCCGGACACGCCGACCACGGGCAGGACGTCGGTGAGGTGGTGCGCGCAGCACGCGATCATCGAGACGCTCGACGCGGCGGTGCCGGCGCCCGCCACGGCGACCGGCGCGCGCGCGAGCTCGCGCCTGAGCGCGCGCACGTAGGCGAAGAGGCCGACCTGCGTCCCGAAGCCCGCGGCGATCAGCGCGACGAAGGCGCGGTCGCCAGACAGGAGCTCGACCGCGTGCTCCGGCCCCTGTGCCCAGGTGACGAGCCCGAGGTAGAGCCCGACGAGCGCCGCCGCCGCCGCCACGCCGACCGCGAGCGGGATCGCGACCCGGCGCGTCACCGCTGCCAGCGCAGGAGCCGGCTCTCCGCCGCGACGTCGCGGATCTCGAGCTCGATGGTCCGCGCTGCGCCGACCGCGCCGACGGCGAGCGCCGCGAACGTCAGCGTCCCGCTGCGATGGTGGCCACCCGTCGGCGCGTCCCAGGCGCTCGGCGCGACCCACGCGCCGCCGTCGATCCGCAGGCGCGCCGACGCCGCGAGGTCGAACCCGTCGAGATCCACGGAGTGCGTGTCGAGCGCGACGCGCAGCGAAGGCACCGGGCCGTCGAGCCAAGCCGCGACCACGGTGACGGCACCCGCTTCGCTGCGCTGCTCGCCGAGCGCGGCCGCCTCCGGCGCCGGAGGTGTGGCGGCCGGCGCGGCGCAGGCTGCGAGCGCGAGCGCGAGGAGCGCGCCGGCGAGCCTCACGACGCCGCCTCGTGCACCACGAGGACGCCCGAGTACATCCCCATCCCGCACGTGAAAGGGAAGTGCCCGGGACGCTGCGGCGTGAAGCGGATCTCCGTCTCGCCCGGCGCGAGGCGGTGGACCGTCGGCCAGAGCTCCGAGACGAGGAGCTCGCCGCACGGGTCGTCGTCCCGGCGATCGAAGCGCAGCGTCGCGGGGACACCGGCGTCGAGATCCACGCGCGACGGCCGGTAGCCGCCCTGGACGACGATCGTCACCCGCTGGGTCCCGTCGGGGAGCCGCTCGGCGTAGCGGGCCGGCCCGCCGGCGCTTCGCGCGGCGCGGCACGCGGCGAGGCAGACGAGCAGGGCCGCCGCGACGAAGGCGAGCGCGAGCTCCACGTCCGGAGGATCGTCCCCGCGGCTTACGCGCTTCTGGAACGCGCCTGAGAGGCGCCTGAGCGATCAGGCCCCGGCGGCGTCCGCGCTCCGGCCGTCGCGGGCCGCGGGCAGCCGCACGCTCGCGCGCGTGCCGCGGTCCTGCCGCGGCTCGAGCGAGATCGCGCCGCCGTGCCGCTCGACGATCCACCGCGCGATCGCGAGCCCGAGGCCCGTCCCCGCGGGGTCCGCGCGGCGCGCGTCCTCGCCCCGGTAGAAGCGCTCGAAGGCGCGGCGGGCGGTCTCGGGGCCGATCCCGATGCCGTCGTCGTCGACGACGATCACCGCCTCTCCCCCCTTGCGGCGCAGCGAGAGGCGCACCTCGCCGGGCGCGGGCGTGTACCGCAGCGCGTTGTCGGTGAGGATCAGCACGAGCTGCTTCAGCCGGTCACGCTCTCCCCGCACGACCGCGACGTCGAGGTCGGTCACGCGCAGCCGCGGGCCCGCCTGGCCGCGCAGGTCGCGGAAGACCTCCATCACGACCTCGTCGAGGTCGACGGGCGCGGCGCGGAGCGGCTGCGGTCCGGCGTCCGCGCGCGCGAGCACGAGGAGGTCGTCGACGAGACGCGCGAGCCGGCGGGTCTCCTCGCGCACCTCGGCGAGGGTCGCGGCGGCCTCGTCGGGCGTCAGGCGTCCGCTCGAGAGCAGCTCGAGGTCGCCCTGGAGCACCGTGAGCGGCGTCCGCAGCTCGTGCGACACGTCGGCGACGAACCGCTGCTGCCGGTGGAACGCGTCGTCGAGGCTGGCCAGCATCTCGTTGAACGTGCGGGCGAGCTCCGCCAGCTCGTCGCGCGCCTCGGCGCGCACCTCGATGCGACGCGAGAAGCCGCGCGAGAGCGCGATGGCGCGAGCCGTCTCGATCATCCTGCGGATCGGCCGCAGCGCGCCGCTCGCGATCGTCCATCCGCCGAGCAGCGCCGCCGCCGCACCGCCGATGCCCACGCCGACGAGCACGAGGCGCAGCCGCTCGAGCGACGCGTCGAACACGGGGTCCCCCGCCTCGTGCGGGAACGTCGCGTGGATGAGGTACGCGATCGTGAAGCCGGCGGCGAGGATCGCGGCGAGAAGCGCCCCGTACCAGAGGGCAAGGCGGAGGCGCAGCGTCACGTGCTCAGGCGGGCGCTTCGCGTAGCACGTAGCCCGCGCCGCGGAGCGTGTGGATGAGCCGCGGCTCGCCGCCGGCCTCGAGCTTCTGCCGCAGGTAGCGGACGTACACCTCGAGCACGTTGTAGTTGCCGCCGAAGTCGTAGCCCCAGACCTTCTCGGTGAGGCGCTCCTTGTCCAGGACCTGGCGCGGATGCCGCATGAACTGGAGCAGGAGGTCGTACTCGGTCGACGTGAGCGCGATCTCGCGCGTGCCGCGCCGCGCGCTGCGCGTACCCGTGTCGAGCGCGAGGTCGGCGTACCGGAGCACCTCCACGTCCGACGGCTGCTTCCGCCGCAGCTGCGCGCGGACGCGCGCCGCGAGCACGTCCAGCGTGAACGGCTTCACGAGGTAGTCGTCAGCGCCGGCGTCGAGACCCATGACCTGGTCGGCCGCGGCGTCCTTGGCCGTGAGCATGAGGATCGCGAGCCCCGGATCCCCCGCCCGCAGCCGGCGGCACACCTCGACGCCGTCGATGCCCGGCAGCATGACGTCGAGCACGACGAGGTCGGGCGCGAGCTCGAGCGCGCGTCGGAGCGCCTCGTTGCCGTCGCGCGCGGTCGCGACGCTGTAGCCCTCGAACGAGAGCGCCCGCCGAAGCATGTTGGTCACGTTCTCGTCGTCGTCGACCACGAGGATGCGGGCGGCACGGGCCCCGGGCTCGGCGCTCGGCTGCGTCGCCACGTCAGGAGAGTACGCAGCGCTCACCCGTGCATCCCCGGCGAGGCCGCCTCGAGCCGGACGGCCTCGCGAAGCGCCCGCTCGTGCGGCCCGCTCGCGGCCGAGTCGGGGAAGAAGCGGTACGGGGCCGCGAGGAACTCGGCGCGGCAGCCGCGCGAGCAGAACGAGAAGCGCTCTCCGTCCCAGTCCGCGGTGAGCCCGGACGGGCCGGCCACGCGCATGCCGCAGACGGGATCCGTGGCCATCTCCGTGGACCGCTTGAACTCGCCGTCCTCGAGCCACAGCACGCGGTCCGCGATGTCCTTGATGCGCTCGTCGTGGGACACGATGACGATCGAGCGGCCCTGCTCCTTCGCGACGGTGCGCAGGAGGCGCATGATCTCGTGCCCGATCCGCGAATCGAGGTTCGCGGTCGGCTCGTCGGCGAGGATGAACGTCGGGTCGTTCGCGAGCGCACGCGCGATCGCGACGCGCTGCTTCTCGCCGCCGGAGAGCTGCTCCGGGAGGGACCCGAGACGGGCGCCGAGCCCGAGCTCGGTGAGCAGCGTCCTCGCCCGGGCCAGCGCCGCCCGCCGCGGCAGCCCCGCGAGCTCCGCGACGATCGCGACGTTGTCGAGCGCCGGCAGCGCGGACAGCAGGTTGAAGTCCTGGAACACGAAGCCGAACCGCCGCAGCCGCACGTCCGGAAGACGGCCTTCCGGCAGCGCGGAGAGCTCGAGGCCGTCGAGCCGGATGTCGCCGGCGGTCGGCCGGAGCAGCGCCCCGAGCATGAGGAGGAGGGTCGTCTTCCCGGACCCGGACGGGCCCATGATCAGGACGATCTCGCCCGGCGCGACCGCGAGCGACACGTCGCGTACGGCGACGACCTCCGTCGCCCCGGTCCCGAAGCGCTTCGTCACGCGCGTCACCTCGAGCGTGGGAGCGTTCATGCGATCCTCCTTCTGAAGACCACCGCCGGATCGATCCGCGCGATCCGCAGGATCGGCAGGACGGCGGCGAGGGCCGTGATCGCCACGGCGAAGACCGCCGCCTTCACGACGGCCGCGGCGTCGAGCGCGAGGCTGAGCTGGACGTCGGTCCGCGGGACGATCCACGCGACGGCCAGCGTGAAGGCGATCCCGGCGAGGAGGCCGAGCGCGACCGTGGCGACCGCCTGCGCGATCACCGCCCTGCAGAGGCGCGCGGTACGGGCCCCGAGCGCCTTGAGGACGCCGTACTCGGCGCGGCGCGCGAGCGTCGCCGTGTACACGGTGAGGGCCATGACGGCGAGGCCGATGACGAAGCCGATCGTGTTCATGATGAGGATCACGTCGGTGGCCATGTCCGCGATCACGCGGATCTCCTGCCGCGCGAACTCGCCGCGGAGCGTCGCGGTCACGTCGGGCACCTCGGCCTCGATGCGCGCCGCGAGCGCGGCCGCGTCCGTGCCGGGCGCGGCCCGGACGAGCACGTACGACACCGCGTCGGACCCGTACGCGGCGAACGCCTCGAGCGGCACGAACGCGAACGAGTTGAAGACGCTGCCGTACCCGCGCGAGACGCCGACGACGCGGAAGGATCGCCCGAGGATCGTCACGTCCTCGCCCACGGAGATCGCGTCGGCGACCCGGCCGTCGATCACGACCTCGCCCGGTCCGACGTCGGCACGGCCCTCGGCGGCCGACGCCGGCCGGCCGAGGCGGGCACCTCGGGGCAGGCCGATGACGTAGCCGAGGTACTGCCGGTCGTCCTGCACCACGGCGGTCGACACGTACGCGAGCGGAGCCGCCTCGGCGACGCCGTCCACGGCCGCGACGCGGTCCACCACCGCGCGGCCGAGCGAGGACGACGCCATGTGCATGTTCCGCACGCCCGACTGCGCCACGAACACGTCCGCGCCGGAGCCCTCGATGTACGCGCCGAGCTGCCGCTCGATGCCGAGGAAGATCGCGTCGAGCGAGAGCACGAGCATGAACGCGAGCGCGACGCCGCCGACGGACATGACGAGGCGCGCCGGGCTCTGGAGCAGGTTGCGCAGCGCGAAGCGGAGCACGGCGCTACCTCCGGAACACGTCCGCGGGCGCGAGACCCGCGATCACGCGCGTGGGAAGCGCCGTCGCGACGAGGGCCATGACGAGGCTGAGCCCGACGGCGAACGCGACGCTCGGCGCGTCGAACGCGTTCGCGAACTGCGGCCGGATCCGCTCGATCAGCGCGGACGCGGCGAACGCGAGGCCGATGCCGGGAACGACGCCGAGGAGCGCGACCGCGAGCGCCTGCGTCAGGGTCACGCGGTAGAGCCGCCGCGCGCGCGCGCCGATGGCCTTCAGCATCCCGTACTCGCGCTGGCGCTCGACGGTCGCGGTGTAGAGCACGATGCCGACGACGAGCGCGCCGACGAGCGACGCGATACCGGCCATGAGCTGGATCGGCGGGCTGAAGTAGCGCAGGAAGAACTCGCGGTCGTTCGCGGCGACCGTCGACTTGAGCTCGGCGGCGAGGCCCGTCGCCTCGCGGATGCGGTCGCGCACCGTCTCGGGCGCCGTCCCGGCGGCCGGCCGCACGAGCAGCAGGCTCGTCGCGCCCGGCGTGAGGAAGAGCTCCTCGGCGTCCCGCTTGTCGAGGAAGGCGAAGCTGAGCATCCACGACGTCGTGCCGTCCGAGAGCCCGGACACGCTGAGGTCCCGGCCGAGGATCCGCACGGTGTCGCCGAGGGCAACTTCGTGCTGCTGCGCGAGGACGCGGTCGAGCACGACCTCGCCGCGCTCCGGCTCGCGTCCCGACGCGAGCGCCCACGGCCCGCCGCCCTGCGCGCGGTCGTAGCCCACGAGGTAGATCGCGCGGCGCTGGCCGTGCCGCTCCATGATCGTCATGCGCAGGAGCACGGGGATCGCGTCGCCCACGCCCTCGACGGCGCGCACGCGCTCACGGCTCGCCGGCGGGATGAGCGACGTCGTGACGAGCAGGTTGCGCGCGCCCGCCTGGAGCACGACGACGCTCCCCGGCGTGTTGTCGGCGTAGCTCGACAGCTGCGCGTTGAAGCCCGTGACGAAGCCGTTCAGGAGGAGGACGAGCATCGTCGCGAGCGCGACGCCGGCGACCGAGAGCAGGAGCCGCGTCTTGTCCTGGAGGAGGTTCCGGAGCGCGAGGCTCACGGCAAGAGCGTGGTCGCCGCCTCTGTGCCACCGCTTGCCGCCCGCTTGGCCGTGCCTGAGAAGCGCTGCCGGCCCGCCGCGAGCGCCCACGCCGCCGCCACCGCGAGCGCGACGATCGACAGGAGCTGCGCCTCCTGCAGGCCCGCGACCCACACGGTCTCGGTCCGGAGGTACGTGAGCGCGAACTTCCCGACCGCGTAGAGCGCCAGGTACGCGGCGAAGAGGAGCCCGTCGACGCGGAGCCTCGGCCGCAGCCACCAGAGCACGGCGAGCACGCCGAGGTCCCAGAGCATCTCGTAGAGGAAGACGGGCTCGTAGGCGACCCCGCGCTCCGGGACCATCGCGCCCGGATGGAGGTAGGTGACGCCGAAGCCCGAGGTGGGACGCCCCACGGCGTCGCCGGTGAAGAGGCAGGCGAAGCGCCCGACGGCCTGGCCGAGGATCACGCCGGGCGCCGCCGCGTCCGACAGCCGGAGCACCGGCAGCCCCCGGCGCCACGCGACGATGGTGCCGGCGACCGTCCCGCCGAGGACCGCGCCCACGATCGCGAGGCCACCGTTCCAGAGCGCGAGGATCGCGTGCGGCTGCGCCGCGTACTGCTCCCAGCGGTCGACGACGTGCAGCGCACGGGCGCCGACGAAGCCGACGACGACGACCCAGAGGACGAGCGCCTCCACCTCCTCCATCGGCAGGCCCTTGCGCCGCGCCTCGCGCGTCGCGAGCCACACGCCGGCCACGAGGGCGATGCCGACGATGACGCCGTACCACGTGACCGCGACCGGACCCGCGTGGAACAGGACGGGATCGACGTCGATCGTCACCTCAGATGGTCGCGAGCGCCGCGAGGGAGACGAGCGCCGTGGTCAGCCCGAGGGCGAGCTTCAGCGACGCGCGGTTGTGCAGCTGCCAGCGCGCGAGCGCGCGCATCGCGGGCGGCGTCGCCGCGGCGACGAGCAGCGCGACGAGCGGGAGGACGAACGCGAGGTTGTAGACGAAGAGGTACGCGATCGCCTGAGCGAGATCGCTCCGGCTCGAGAGGAGCGCGAGGACGGCGATGTACACGTTCCCCGAGCACGGCACCGTGCAGAGCCCGATGAGCGATCCGGCCACGAAGAGGCCGGGGAGCGACGCGCGCCGCACCCACCGCTGCGCTCGGCCGTGCAGGGACGCGGGCATGCGCAGGCGCTCGCCGAGCTCCGGCAGGAGCGCCTCCTGCAGGGCGAGGAGGCTCCAGGCGATCGCGACGACGGCGAAGATCTTCGTGCCGAGATGGTCCTGGCGCAGCGCGCTCGCGAAGCCCATGAGGCCGAGGCCGAGGAGCAGGTACGTCACGAACATGCCGCTCACGTAGGCCGCGCCGCCGCGGAAGAGGGCGCGCCGCCGCCCCGCGAGCGGGCCGTCCATCGTGCCGCCGACGGCGAGAAGGGTCGCGGAGATGAACACGAGGAGGACCGCGATCGCGCACGGGTTGATGCCGTCGACGAGGCCCGCCACCACGACGACGGCGAGGTCGAGCTGCACGCCGCTCACGCGCCGATCTTCAGCGTGCCCCGCATCGACGGGTTCTCCTTGCCGCCGCAGCAGACGTCGCAGTAGAAGGGGTACTCGCCCGCCGCGCGGGCCGGGAGCTCGACGACCCTCGTGCTGAGGGGCGCGATGCGCGCGTCGAGCCCGATGCCCGGGACGGCGAGCTGGTGCCAGCCGCCGCCGTCGGCGTGATGCGTGTTGTCCGGGTTCACGATCCGCAGGCGCACGGAGCGGCCCGCCGGGATCTCGATGTCGGGCGGCGTGAAGCCCGCCATGTCGATCCGCACGGTCACGTCGACCGGACCGCCGTCCTCGGTCGCGAGCTCCTCCGGCTGGAGCAGCCGGATCGCCGCGATGACGATGGCGAAGGCGATCGCCGTGAACAGCATGGCGCGGGGCCAGGTGCGCCGCGGGCGCGCCTTGTACGGGCGTGGCATCAGACGGACGTCCTTTCCAGCGGGCGCGCGGCGGCGCCACCGGGGTCTCGCGATCGAGCCTCGCCGTCGGCCCTGAGGCGGCGATGGACGCGGCCTTGGACGGGCCTGAGAGCGCCCGCTCAGGCGATCCTCAGCGCACGTTCAGACGGATCTTCGGAACGTCCGGCACGCTCGAGGCATGCGAACGATGAGGAGGATGCTGCGGTGATGATGGACGGCTACGGCTGGGGCATGGGCCTCGGCTGGCTCTGGATGGTGGCGTTCTGGGTGTTCATCGTGTCGGGCGCGGTGTGGGTCGCGCTCAGCGTTCGCGGCGACGGCGGCCGCGACGGCGCGCGCCGCATCCTGGACGAGCGGCTCGCGCGCGGCGAGATCGACGTGGAGGAGCACCGCGCGCGACTGGCCGCCCTCGGGACGAGATGAGCGACGCGCGACGCGTCGCCGGCGCCGTCGCGCTCGTGAGCGGGACCCTGCTCGCGCTCCTGACGCTCGCCGGCCCGTTCGTCGGATCCTCGGCCGCGGCGATGCCGATGCACGGCGGCATGCTGGGGACGATGGCCGGCCACATGGGTCACCACGGCGTCACGGGGACGGTCGCCCCGGCGATCGCGGGCGCGCCGGAGACGGTCATCGAGGCGCGCGATCTCGTGTTCACGCCGGCCGAGGCGCGCGCCGCCCCGGGCGACCTCAATGTGACGCTCAGGAACACCGGCAAGGTGCTCCACGACCTCACGATCCCGCAGCTCGGGCTCCACCTCGTCGCCCAGCCGGGAGAGAGCGCGACGGCCGGGCTCCGGTCCGTCCCACCGGGCACGTACGCCGGCTACTGCAGCGTTGCCGGCCACGCCGACGCCGGCATGCGCCTCACGCTCGTCGTGCGCTGAGCGTGTAGGCGGCTAGGCCGCGCGCATCCTCCGCGCCGCGAGGAGCACGACGCCGATGGCGATCGCCGCCACGCCCGCGAGCAGCGGGCTCCACGGCAGCTCCGCGGTAGGCACTGTCTCCGGCGGCGGACCCGCGGGATCCGGCGTCGTCGCCGCCGCGCCGAAGAAGGCGGCCTCCTCGGGCGTCGGCGGGCCCTCGTGGCTCCCGACGCAGGCGTTCGTCTCGAGACGGCCGTCGGCGCCGCGGATGACGTAGATGACGTGCTCGCTGCCGACGGCCGCGCCGTAGTCGACGCTCGTCGCGACCGCCGTGCCTCCGGGCCCGCCGCGGCCGGGGCCGACGAAGACGCTGAGCCTTGGCCCGGCGGTGCCCTTGAGCACGCGCTTCACGCGCAGCGTGAGCGCCCCGCCGGCGGCGCTCTCCACTGTCCCGTGGACGACCGCGACCGCACCGGCGGCGCTCTCGCCCAGCGGGAGCGGCGGCCGGCACGACGCCGCGGCCTGGCCGCCGAGCGGCAGCAGCAACGCGACCGCCGCGAGGACGGTCGAGAGCGGGCGCATGACCGTTGGACGAGCGGCCGCCCCGTGCGGTTCCCGGGTCCCTCAGTCGATCCTCAGGATGTCTCCAGCCGGATCCCCGGCCGGGGCGTCAGGCTGTCCGATACATCGCGAAGGAGGACCCCCCACATGCGACTGCTCGCACTCCTTGCCGCCCTACCGCTCCTCGCCGCGTGCGCGGGCGGCGGCGCCACCGCGGCCGAGGGCCGCATCGTCGAGCTCCGGCTCAACGACTTCTCGTACGCGCCGAAGGACCTGGCGCTCCGGGCGGGCGAGACGGTCACGCTGAAGCTCGTCAACGACGGCAAGGTCGAGCACGAGTTCATGGCGGGCACGTCGGCCACGCCCTCAAAGGGGTTCGCGAAGGACCTCCTCCACGACGTCGACATCAGGACGAAGGGCGCCGACAAGCACGGGAAGGACGGGCACACGGGCAAGGGCGTGCGCGTCGCGGCCGGCAAGACGGCGGCGATGACGTTCACCGTCCCGGCATCCCTCGGCAGCTACGAGTTCGCGTGCTTCATCGCCGGCCACTACGAGGCGGGCATGAAGGGCGTCCTCAAGATCGATCAATAGCGGACGCGCCGCCGCTCCGCGTCGAGCGCGGCGACCGTAGGCCGGTCTCACCCGGCCCGCGCGCGGGTCACGCTCCCGGCGGCCGGTACCGGACCTCCTTGGCCTTCCGCAACGCCTCGATCGTCTCGTCGACCGTGAGAAGCACGGTCGTCTCGAACGAGCTGAGCGCGCGGCCGCCGCTGATCGCGAGCGCGACCGCGGCCATCGAGACGTTGTCGGGCGCCTCCCAGAGGGTGAAGCCGTCGTGCGTGCCGAAGGCGTACCAGAACCCGTGGAGCTTCCCGCCGACGGACTCGATGTACGACCGGGCGGCGCTGCGGCGATCCTCGGGCTTGTCGATGAGCCTCGCCCAGGTCTCCGGCGTGTAGCTGAACCTCGATAGGTAGAGCGGCATCATCCCTCCCATTGCGGAAGCGGCGGCGCGGTCGAGGGCCGCAGTATGAGGCAGCCGTGCCGTCCGGTAGCCACTCGGGCCGCCGGTAGGATCGACGGCGGAGACGCACCTGACCCATGTACCTAAGCCGCAGGACGGTCACGGACCGACGCGGGCGGATGCGAGCCTCGGACCGGCAGTGACCGAGGCGGCGCAACGCGAGGGCGTGCTCACGACACGTGACGGGCTCCGCCTGCGGACGCTGCGCTGGGGCGGACCGAGCGCCACGCCGCGCGCGATCGTCTTCGTTCACGGCTACCTGGAGCATGCCGGGCGCTATCACGGGATCGCCGAGCACTTCGTCGCCCGGGGCTACACGTGCTACTCGATGGATCACCGCGGCCACGGTCGTTCCGAGGGTACGCGTGGATACGTGTCCGACTTCTCGCTGTACCGCGCCGATCTCGACCTCCTGGTCTCCGACGTACGACAGGATGGCGCGGACGATGTGTTCCTTGTCGGGCACAGCGCCGGCGGCCTGATCGGGCTGGGCTACGCGACCGGGCGCACCGACCTTGCCGGGATCGCGGTGTCGTCGCCCTACCTGCGGAACGCCCTCGCGGTCTCGGGCGCGCGTTCCATCGCGCTGCGGGTGCTGTCGCGGGTCGCACCGAGGACCCAGCTGCGAAGCCCACTGGATCCACGGGACATATCTCACGATCCCGCGGTCATCTCGGACCACGCGACCGATCCGCTGGTGCTGCGGCACATGACCCCGGGGTGGGCGCTGGCCATGCTCCGGGACCAGGCAGCGACGCTCGGCGGCGCGCGTCGCCTCGTGATCCCGCTGCTGGTGATGGCGGCCGGTGCGGACAAGCTCGCGGATCCCTCGGCAGCGCGCGACTTCTACGAGCGCGCAGGCACGCCTGACAAGACGCTCCTCTGGTACGCGGACCACTACCACGAGAGCTTCAACGAGGTGGACCGCCGGCGCGTGTACGCGGACCTCCTTGTCGGGTACGGTGCCGCCACGGCAGGTTTCGTCGGTCCCCGGATGCACGAGACGAAGGTTTTTCGCGACGTGTCTGCCTACTCTGGTGATGACCAAGTCTCCGCTCTTGTCGATGGGATCACGTATGGCGCCGCACGGCGACGTTGCTTGGATAGATGCATCAGGGAGTTGGCACGAGGGGGGCTGGCCAGCATGTGTTCCGCCGCGAAGTCAGGTCCCAGTCACGTTCGGTGGCGCGCTCATTGTCGGGCCGACGGGTGTGGGCAACTATCGGATGCTTTGGGTGGACTGCCGCAAGTAGTCGGCCTCGCTGCTACCAGCGCCTACAGCCACGTGACGCCGACGATGCAGCGCGACGCCGCGACGATGGATAGGCTCCTCAGCGGCGGCGCGTAGCGCAATTGCTGTCAGAACTGCTGTCGATCGTCACGACGCGCGGCGCGGTCGTGCTGCCACCGCCGCACTTACGGAGAAAACGGAGCCGACGGGCAGACTCGAACTGCCGACCGGCGGTTTACGAAACCGCTGCTCTACCGGCTGAGCTACGTCGGCGCGGCTCTCTGGAAGACCTCCATTGTATCGCCGCGACCCGGCGCTCGTAGCCCTAGCGGCTCTCGGTCACGCCGACGCGCGGGCAGACCCGGGCCAGCACGCACTCGCTGCACAGGGGCCGGCGAGCGACGCACACGTGGCGCCCGTGCCGGATGAGGTTCATGTGGAGCTCGTAGGTGAGCTCCGCCGGCACCGCCTCCTGCAGCGACGCCTGCGCCTGCGACGCGGTGGCGCGCGGGGGAACGAGCCCCAGCCGGACCGCCACGCGGTGGACGTGGGTGTCGACGGGGAAGTACGGCTCGCCGCGCGAGAAGAGGAGGACGCACGCGGCCGTCTTCGGGCCGACGCCCGGAAGCGCGATGAGCCGGTCCCAGAGCGCGGCGCCGCCGCCGCGCGTCAGGGCACGCCGGTCGAGGCGGACGCCCTCCTCCCTGAGTGTGCGAAGGATCCGGCGGATGCGAGGCGCCTTCGTCGGCGCGAGGCCGCCGCGCCTGATGGCCTGGCCGATGGCGCCGAGCGGCGCGTCGGCCACGTCGTCCCAGGTCGGGAAGCGCGCGCGCAGGTCCGCGTACGCCCGGTCGCGGTTCGTGTCGTTCGTGTTCTGCGAGAGGATCGTGAGCACCAGCTCGTCGAGCGGCGGGAGGCGGCGCGGCTCGGGCGGATCGCCGTAGACGCGACGGAGACGCGCCGCGACGCCGCGGAGCCGCGCGCGGAGCGGGGTGGGCACGGAGGCGAGGGTATGCGTCGGAAGATGCGGGACGCGCCGGACGTTCCTCCTAGAGTGGGAGCATGGCGAAGGCGCCGGCCGACGCGTTCGAGGCTGAGGCGCTCTCACACCTCGACGCCCTGTACCGGACGGCGCTCCGGATGACCCGGGCCGAGGCGGAGGCGGAGGACCTCGTCCAGGAGACGTTCATCCGCGCGTTCCGCTTTCGAGACCAGTTCGAGACCGGCACGAACCTCAAGGCCTGGCTCTTCCGCATCCTCACGAACACCTTCATCAACCAGTACCGGCGCGCGCGCAGTCGCCCGGCGACGACCGAGCTCGGCGACGTGGACGAAGGAGCGCTCTACCGGCGGATGGCGGGGACGTCGCCGGCGTCGGCGTCGCCCGATCCCGAGGCGACGGTGCTCGCGAGCGTCGTGGACGAGGAGGTCACGGCCGCTCTCGAGGCCCTTCCCGAGCATTTCCGCACCGTCGTGCTCCTCGACGCGGAGGGATTCGCCTACAAGGAGATCGCCCGGATGCTCGACATCCCCATCGGGACGGTCATGAGCAGGCTCCACCGCGGCCGGAAGTTCCTCCAGAAGCGCCTCTACGACCTCGCGCGCGAGCGCGGCATCGCCGCCGCCCAGAACATGCCGAGGCCCACCTGACCGTGGACTGCGACGAGTACATCCGCCGGCTCGCGGCGTTCCTCGAGAGCGACCTCGACGACGCGCAGGCGCGGGAGCTCGCGAAGCACGCCGATGCGTGCTCGCCGTGCGGCGGCGCGCGCGTCGACGACGGCCTCGTGAGGCGGATCCGCGACTGTCTCGACAAGAGCGCGGCTCCCGAAGAGCTCCGCCGACGGATCCTCGACCGCGTCGGACGATCGCCCTCCCCCTGATCCCGAGACGGTCGGATCCCTCGGAAGCGTTGACATCCATCACGGCTGTGTGCTTAGATCGCGGAGAACTGTGGCCAGGAGGAGGTGATCCGAAGTGGCTGCGAAGAAGAAGGCGGCGAAGAAGTCGAGCAAGAAGTCGTCGAAGAAGAAGTAGTTCCCCGCGACCGTTAGGTCGCACGAGATCTAGCCCGCGAGGGCTTGGCACCTTTCGCGATCCCGCCGATCCGCTCTAGGCCTGGGCGGATCGGTCCTTTTATGGGGGGGACGTTCGTATGCCTCCGATCGATCGGCGCGCGATCCTCATCGGCGCGGTCCTCTCCCTCCTCTTCTCCATCCCCGGGATCACGTTCGTCGGCGCGCTCATCGGCGGGTCCGCCGCGGGCGCTCTCGCCGGCCGCGACGGCGGCTACCACGGTGCCGTAGTAGGCATCGCCACGATCCTCGCGGTGGCGCTCCTCCCCATCCCGAGCCCCTCGGAAACGGCCGAAATACTGGCCTTCGACGCCATCCTCATCGGCATCGGCGCGGCCGGCGGCTGGCTGGGCGCGCGCGTCAGGCCTTCGTCTTGAACGGGTAGGGACAGAGGTCGAGGACGGGGCACGCAGGGCACAGGGGCGTCGGACGGCAGATGCGCCGGCCGTGCAGCACCAGGCACCACGTCGCCTTCACCCACTGCTTCGGAGCGAAGACGCGACGCAGATCCATCTCGATGTCGTCGGGACCCTTCGCGTGCGTGAAGCCGAGGCGCGACACGACGCGCGCGACGTGACGGTCCACCGCGATCGCGGGAACGCCGTACGCGTTGCCGACGACGATCGACGCGGTCTTCCGTCCGACGCCGTGGAGCGTCACGAGCTCGTCGATCGTCCGAGGCACCCGGCCGCCGAACCGCTCGACCAGCCCGAGGCAGGCGCCCCGGATGGCCCTCGCCTTCTGGCGGAAGAATCCGGTGGGCTTGATCTGTCGCTCGAGCGTGGCGCGGGGGACCGCGAGCCAGTCGCGCGCCGACCGGTACCTCGCGAACAGCGGCCGTGTGACCTCGTTCACACGCTCGTCCTGCGCCTGCGCGGCGAGGATCGTCGCGATCAGGAGCTCGAGCGGCGTCCGGAAAGCGAGGGTCGGGCCCCAGTCGGGGTAGGCCTTCGCGAGGCGCGTGAGGACGCGGCGGGCGCGGGCGCGCTCAGCGGGCGAGGTCGGCCCAGGTGATGAGGACCGCGAACGCGCGGCACCAGACGACGACGCTCTGGTAGTCGTCGAGGCTCGTGCCCGGGGGGAGCTCGTAGTTGAACGAGCCATTCGTGGCCCTGAGGGTACCGAGGTAAAGGGTGTTCGCCGGGACGTAGCGGCCGCCACGGTCCTTCGAGAGGTACACGTGGATGTCGGGCGCGTTCGTGATCGCGACCTGCTCGAATCGGACCAAGCGGAGCCCTCCCACCTCGACGAGGCGCACCTCCCCCTTCCCGTTGTGGAGGTCGTCGACGTACCCGAGCTGCCCCCGCGCCAGGACGCGCGGCTCGGCCGGCGTCGCGGAGGCGGGGGCGGTCGTGCCGGCGGCGGCCGGAGCCGACCGAGCGGGCTCGCGCGTCGGGAGCGACTCCTCGGCGTACGTCCGGATCCACAGCGGTGAGGCGAGGTACCAGAAGAGGGCGAGGCCGAGGACCGCGGCGGCCGCGGCCGCGGCGATCCGGTACGGATGCCCGGCGAAGAAGGCACGGATCACGGCCACGCGATCTCCTCGCCGATCCCGCGCTCACGCGCCCGCTCGAACGCGAGCGCGGCCACGAAGAGGTCCTGCACCGCGTTCCCGACGCTCTTGAAGACGGTGCGCTCGCGGTCGTCGCGGCGTCCCGGCGCGCGCCCGCCGACGATCTCGCCGATCTCGACGAGGTCCTCGG